>ONPL01000165.1 GCA_900319705.1 uncultured Pseudomonadota bacterium
GCAGAAAATAATTGGTAGCGGTCTGGTGTTCAGGCCCGTTCGGATTACCGGAAACGGTATTGAAGCAAAGTTGTGATCAATACACGGTTACAACAGAACTAATTTGTTTATTCATCTTATGTCCAGTGGCATTTTGGTAAATTTATGAAATCTTGTTAAAAAAATTAAATTTGAACCACATTTTATGATAATTATTTGTTGTATGATTGGACAGATATTAGAATTATTATGATGACAGAGCGAGGGATTGCGAATGGCTGGAGTTTTGGATTCGGTTAACCAACTTACTGAGCTGGTCGGTCAAAATCGAATGGAATTGCTTCTATTCTATTTGAACGGAAGAAAACAGCGTTACGGAATTAACGTTTTCAAGGTGAAAGAAGTTTTACAGTGTCCGCATCTTACTGTGATGCCAAAGCTTCACCGTTTTGTCAGAGGTGTCGCACATATCCGCGGTCAGACTGTTTCTATTATAGATTTGGGTATGGCCACCGGAGCACCACGAATTGAAGATTTGTCAAAGGCTTTCGTAATTATCGCAGAATACAACCGTTCCGTTCAGGGCTTTCTTGTGTCGGCTGTAGATCGTATTTTGAATATGAACTGGTCTGCAATTCTTCCTCCTCCAAAAGGGGTTGGAAAGCAGAACTATATGACTGCGGTAACAGAAATTGATGGAGAACTGGTTCAGATCCTGGATGTGGAACGAATTTTGGATGAAATATCTCCTATCAAGACGGAGGTTAGTGACGCTGTTATTGAGTCTGCTGTTGCAACCAACAAGGAAATAAATGCCGGTGAACTTCCTGTTCTTGTTGCCGATGATTCATCCGTGGCCCGCAGACAGGTTCAGAAGTCTCTGGAGACGATCGGAATGAAGAGCATTCTTGCTAAAAACGGAAGAGAGGCGCTTGATATTCTTGATGAATATGCGAAGAAAGGTCCGATTGAGGAGCAGATCCTGATGGTTATTTCAGATATTGAAATGCCGGAAATGGACGGGTATACGCTTACTGCTTCTATAAGAAACGATCCTCGGCTGAAATCTATGGAGGTTATTCTGCATACATCACTGTCGGGTATATTCAACCAGGCAATGGTAAAAAAAGTTGGTGCTAACAACTTTATAGCCAAGTTCAATCCTGATGAACTAGCAAAGGCGGTGCGTGATGCAATGAAAGATAAACAGCAGAAACTTCAACAGGAAAAAAGTGGAAGATAAGTACCGTTTTGTCTTCGGTAAGTAACAATATTTAGTAACAGATTAGTATAATAACAATCAAAATATATTTTTAATGAAGTAATGTAAGGGTTACTCTAATTTGGTGATTTATGGAAAGTATATCCAACGAACAATATAATGATTTCTGCAATTTTTTAGAGCAGCAGAGTGGTATTGTTTTAGGAACTAGCAAGCAGTATTTGATAGTGAGCAGACTGTCGCCGCTGGTGAGTCAGTTTAATCTGTCGAGTATTTCGGAACTGATTGAAAAGGCTATGAATGTCGCCAATCGTCAGGTCCGTCTGGAAGTTATTGATGCAATGACCACCAATGAAACCCTGTGGTTCAGAGACGGTTATCCATACGAGATGCTCAAGGAAACAATACTTCCTGAACTTGCCAAAACTCACACCACGTCTCCAATCAAAATCTGGTCGGCTGCCTCATCATCCGGTCAGGAGCCTTATTCTATTGCCATGACATGTTTTGAAACCAACATTCCAAGGTTAAAAACCCCTGCAGGCGTTCAAATTGTAGGAACTGATATTTCTCCTACCATGCTGTCGCTGTGCAAGCAGGGTATGTATGATTACATTGCTTTGAACCGTGGGCTTTCCGCAGAACGCAAAAAATTGTTTTTTACCAAAGTCTCTGAACAGTGTATGTCTGTAAATGAAGAAATTAAGAGACTTGTCAATTTCAAACTGTTCAATCTGTTAGATCATTACGGATCTATGGGTAAATTTGATGTGATATTCTGCCGTAATGTTCTGATTTATTTTTCTCCTCAGGTTAAATCAAAAATCATAAATCAGCTTGCCCAGTCGCTTAACCCTAACGGTTATCTGTTCCTTGGGGCTTCTGAATCTGTCAGCGGTTTGACTGATCGCTTTGATATGGAGCGTAATGAACGCGGCATAGTGTTCAGATTGAAAGATTAGTTTTTAAATTTTGCATCGTTTTGTCGTAGAAGTTGGAATTTTATGAAATCAAATCCCCGTGCTATTCTTTATCTTGCTGACAACTGCATGTTTAGTTCTTTAGAAGTAGATTATCTAGATGTGCTGTCTTTTCATCGGAATAACGGAAATCTTGATATAACAGATGCAACTAGTAAGTATTATCGCGGAGATTCTGATTTATTAAATGGAATTTTGAAATCAAAGGGGATAAATTTCATTCCTTTTGAACAAGTTGAATTTGAAGATTATGATTACATTGTTGCTTACTACGGTGTGAGTAGTCTTGAAATTTGTATTCAGGATGAACTTCGTTTGCGTGACCTTATAATCAATTCTTTGAAAGATCCTGATTCCATAAAAGATGACAGATATAAAAGTTTTACTGTTAATAGGTTGGATTGTTTGTCCAAAAATGCGTATGCGGAATTGTCTGATTGTGGAATAAATGAAAGCAAAATTATACCGTGTACACTGCTTTGTAATCCGGATTTTTCTATAGATAAATTCATTAAACTAAGAAAAAATCCTCCAACTATACTTGCTAATAACTGTTTTGGAAGATATACGTATTTTTCGCTAGGAATTCCTTTTTATTCTCCTTTTGTAAATATAACTCTTAATGCCAGAGAACACATAAAACTTTTAGAAAATCCTCGACATTTTATAGAGAATGGTCGTCTTGTTTTTGCGGGTATGAGAGATTTAAAAACGAGGGATCTAAATTCAGGACAAGGACTATCACAGCCTTTACAAAATTCTGAGAATGAATCTCAGACTAAATTGATTCCGACCGCGTACTTGGAAACAGATACCGATCGAGTGTTAATATACTGTAATCATTACAGCACGTTTGAAGATTTTGAAAAGGTTTGGAATCGAAGAAAAAAACGTATAAATTATGATAACATTATTGGGGTCTTAACTACAGAATCTTCAGAGTATCTGGAAAGGTTTTCGAGATTGTCATATCCAAAACTGTGTTTCCTTAGAGATGATCAAATAGGGAATCTTGTTATAGATGCTCCGGAATTTGAACAGGGAATTGTAAGAGTAAACTACAGCATGTTTGTTAAGTTCAACCAAAAGTTTTATGGACCTCTTGGAAGAGGAATTCCTGACAATGATTTCATGACAGTGTCAAATAATGTTGGGATGAGATCTTTTCCTTTTTATAAACTTCTAGAATTTGTTACTTCGGGTAAACTTGTTTTCACTGATAATATACATCAGGATTTAAGTTTGTCTTCGTATCTTGCTAAGATGGTATGGGGGTAGAAGCTTACCTACTTTTTCTAATTGAAATTAATTAGAAACTATAAGGATGGTTTACAACTATGTAATAATGTGAA
>ONPL01000082.1 GCA_900319705.1 uncultured Pseudomonadota bacterium
GTGCTGCAAGGGTGAGCAGGTGGATGTTGAACTTGATTTCTACAGAATCAAACCAACCGGTGAAGAGGAACTGTACTACAAGATCACCATCAATGATGCAGTAATTGTAGAAATGGGCGAAAACACCCCAACCACCTTCCTGGCAGAGAACAAACCGTATCACGACATGGAAGACGTAAGCTTCACCTACTCAAAGATTACCTGGTCCTACACCGACGGCAACATTGAATACACCGACGACTGGAGAGCCTGAGGAATATAACAGTATAATTGCAAACCTACTTTACTTTTGGGGAGGTCAGTGCGATGCACAGGCCTCCTTTCTTATTTCTGCAAAATTTACCGTGAGGTTTGTGAAAATCTGTATTTGTAGTAAACTAACGCACAACTCTTATCCTACGGTAAATTGAAATGAGTAATTTTGCAGAAGTAGATCCTTTCCTTGCGGAAACAGGCCGGCGCAAGCTGCTGATAGTTGAAGGTTCAGAACAGTTTGTTGCTGATTTTCTTTCAGAACACTGTGATTTTTTTATAGATGAATCAAATTTTAAAACCTACAGTAAATCCTACGCCCATCTTGGCAATGAATACTGTACCGTCGGCTATAATGCCTGCTGTCGGATAAACCCTGAAATACTTTATTCTCTCGGCGGGCTGATTAAATTCGGCGGTACTCTGGTTCTTGGCGTACGGAGTTTTGAAAAACTGGATGAATGCCCCGATCGGGATCTTGATCGTTTTCGTGCTGACAAAAAGACAGTTCTGAAAAACAATTTTCTGTTCCGGATGAAGAGGATAATCGAAAACAGCGGGACATACGCTGTTTATTCTGAAACTTCAGGATTCAGAAGTTTTCTTATTGCAGAGAATAATTGCGGAGCGCAGGACAGAGAACGCTTTATTGATGAACCGCTGCCTGCTGAATATGCCGCATGGCTCGACAGCGACAGTAGACTGATGGTGATCAGCGGTAAACGAGGTTCTGGCAAGTCGACACTGCTTGGCAAAATATCACGTCATGCAAAAGGGAGGGTGCTGATATCCGCTCCGAGCCGGGCTTCACTCACTTCTTTCTACCGTATTGCCTCCAATGCCGAGTTTGTCGGAATTGAACAGCTGCTGGAAACTGAACCGGGGAATTTTACCGTACTTGTAGATGAAATCTCCTCGATTCCGGTATACCAGCTCAGACAGATTGCAGAGCGCTTCAGCAAGGTGGTTCTGAGCGGAACTGCTGAAGGTTATGAAGGAACCGCCCGCGGAATAAAGTTAAAACTTCTGCCGTATTTTGAAACTCACCATATTGACTACAGAATGTACGAGCTGCACGGCTGCCACCGCAACGATGAAACCGACTCCTTCGGCCGCACCTGGAGACAGATTTTCAATCCTGGACAGATGCAGGAAAACAGTGATGCCGGAATTGAACAGACGGAGATCTGCACTGTTACCGGAGATGAACTTTTGCAGAATGAGCAGCTGCTGTCAGAGATCTACCGGGTCCTTTCGAATAACCATTATCAGAGTCAGCCGTCAGATCTGCGGCAGATCCTGGATGTTCCGGACAATATCGTGGTTTATCTTAAAACCGCAGGTGTGGTTGCCGGAGTGATGTGGTGTGTCAGGGAGCAGATTGCCCCGAAAATTGTACCGGATGTATTCCTTGGTACCAGACGCCCCCGCGGAAATATAATTCCCCAGACCCTGGTTGCCCACTCAGGATTTAAGAATGCGGGATATTACCGCTTTTTGAGGATCGTTAGAGTGGCGGTGATGGAAAAGTATCGCCGCAGAAAGTTCGGTTCGATGCTGGTATCCCATGTTTATGAGCACTGCCGTGAAATGTTCGATTATCTCGGAGTGTCGTTCGGAATAACCCTGCCGCTGGTCAGATTCTGGAAGGCAAACGGATTTACTGCAGTAAAGCTCGGGATGAAAGAGGATCATGTTACAGGACTGTATTCAGTCGTGATGCTCAGATCAGGGGGAAAACTGCTGAACCGGGTTATGAACAGCTGGTACGGCACCTTTATGAAAAATCTGATGTTCCAGGCATCATGGCAGTATCGTGATTTTGAACCTCAGCTGCTGACAGAACTGGTAGACAGACCTCTGGATGATTTTGAAATTACCTCGCAGTACTGGCGCGATCTTGAATCTGTCGCACTTGGTCACCGTTCGCCGGAGCAGGCTGTCGAGTCGATTATCAGGTGGATCCTCGGAAGTGCAGAATGGAGAAACATCCCGTTTGAGACAAGAAGCCGCCTTTTTGCCTATTTTGTAATGCATCAGGACGCTGATATAAGCGGAGAACTGACTGTTATGCGGCAGCAGATGTTGAAAACCCTTCAGCCCGTACTGCAAAAAACCTCCTAACTTTCGTTAGAAGGTTTAAGCGACGTTTGTGATTAAATCTGCTATGGAGTCTATGCCTTCCAGTCATCGGTGTATTCAATGTTGCCGTCGGTGTAGGACCATGTAATCTTCGAGTAGGTAAAGCTTACATTCTCCATGTCATGATACGGTTTGTTTTCCGCCAGGAAGGTGGTAGGGGTGTTTTCGCCCATTTCCACAATCACTGCATCATTTACAGTAATCTTGTAGTACAGTTCCTCTTCGCCGGTTGGTTTGATTCGGTAGAAGTCAATTTCAACGTCAACCTGTTCGCCCTTGCAGCAGGCGGCAAAGAGTTTTGAAGATGCAACATCCTTGGCCTTGGTTACTGTAAGCGGGTGGTGGATGCGCTGGCCGGTTGGCAGTCCGGTATGAACATCACGTGGAATTTCAACCTTGTGATCCATTGCGTAAACGAGGATTTTATCCTTTTTGTCGCCGCCCTGATCGCATGAACCTTTGATTTCGCCCTGGTTTTTACCGGTAACTTTCATATACATTGTTAAAGCCATAATACACGCTCCGTAAATTTTCTGTTAAATTTTAACTGTTTCTTGCTCTGTTACCCTTTAAACGCATGAACTTTAAAAAGGTTACAGAGTCGCCGGCATAATCATAATGTATTATTTATTTGGCACAGCACTGATTTCCTCCAGTTTCCTTCCTGCTTAAGGTTGAATTTTATGAATTTCTACTGAGAAAACCCCTTACAACGGCTCCGGTGCTGGCACAGAGCGATTTAGTTCAAAAATATAACAAGGTGGGGTGTTCCTTTTGACATAAATAGTAATAGAATATATGATGTTGAGGGGCGGCTTGCCGCTCCGAGTTAGCTATTAATAGTTTTGGGATGCGTATGTTTGGCAAAAAAAAAGTAAAGGATTCTGATTGCATTGTGGTTGGGTTTGCACCCACCGCTGTATATTTTTACTCTAAACAGAAGGATCACGAGTTTACTGTAAAGCAGGTATCTGATATAACCGAGTATGCCAAAGTGGTTTCCGAAGTTTTTACCGAACTGAATGTTACAAAGAAAACTCCGGTAAGGGCTCTGCTTTTAAGGGGACAGTACACCAATATTCAAATCGACAAACCAAAAACCCCTGAAGAGGAGATGGCCGGTGCGGTTCAGTGGGCGATCAAGGATTACGTGCAGGACACTGTAACCAATTTTGCCGTTGATTATGTGGATATGCCTAAGTCTCCTTCCTATCCGAATGACAAGATCCTAGTGGTATCGGCACAGAAAAGAATTGTGAAGGCGATAATTGATGCGGTTACGGAGCATGCGGCGCTTTCAGATATATCTGTCGAGGAAATCTCTCTGGCTGATCTGTTTGATGAAAATGATGAACAGGCTCATATGATCCTCTTTCAACCGGAGGGATATGATTTGAATCTGATAACAATATGGCATTCAAGACTGTTTTTCACCCGTTCACTGAGGGGATTCAAGGACCTCTATAAATATCAGAAGGGTTCTATTGATAATGATCTGTTTGATAATCTGTCGCTGGAACTGCAGCGTTCTCTGGATTATATGGTTGCTCAGCTCAAACTTCCTGCTCCGAAGCTGCTGACCATTGCTCTGGACTGTCCTGATCGTGAGTCTATCGCGGACTATCTGACCAATACCTACTCATTTCAGACCAATGTAATATCAGAAGAGGTTGGTAAGAATTCTGTAATTTATCTATCACTGGTTGCACTGGCAAAAGCAGGAAAAAAGGCATAACAATGAAAACAAGAATAAACCTCTATTTAAATGAATTCAAACCTCCGAAGGAACTGCTGACCGTAGGGAGAATTATTCTTATTTCTGCGATATGCGCGGCGCTTGTTCTGTGCTTCGGCATTTATCAGAGAGCCAGTCTCGCCAAGCAGCAGCGGGAGGTTCAGAATCTGACTCAGCAGAAGGATGCCGCACAGGCGGAACTGCTGGAACTCCAGAAAGCCTATGCCTCAAGGCCGACCGATGAACTGCTTAAAAGGGAGGTGGATGAGCTCAGGCAGATGTATCTGTCTAAGGTTGCTCTTTATGAGATTATCAGCAATCTTAAAATGAATTCAGAGGTTAATTATTCCAGCACCATGCTGGATGTGGCAAGGGCGTCAAGCAATACCATGTCTATAAGCAGGATTGTAATGAACGGCAAACGCATGGATCTCATGGGCAAGGTTGTCGCAGGTGATGAAATCCCGGCTTTCGTTGACAGGTTCAAACAGCTGGATAACCTGAATTCACGCTCATTCGGTACCATTAAAATTCAGCGCCCCGCTGAAGCCGGAGAAAATAAAAAAGCTGAAAACAGTGATTCCGCCCTGCTGGATTTTGAACTGGTCGGGTTTGATCCTTCAGTCAAGGTTGAGGTGGATCCGGCTTTTGCTCCTGCCAAAGATCAGAAAGACAATTCCGCGGATCAGGAACTCGGTAGGGAGATTAAGTAATGGCCAATATGAAAGAACTGACCGAGAAATATCATGAAATCGAGAAAAAGTTTCTCGCCAAATCACGCCGTGAACAGATTATGATCCTGTGCGCCGCACTGGTGGTTGCCATTTTCCCTCTGTATATGTACTTTGCTGATCCGGCTATGGTGAAAATCAAGAAGGCTAAGGCTCAGCAGATTTCCATAAGAGATGATATTACCAACCTGCAGAATGAAAAGAATACTCTTATGATTCAGCTGCAGCAGGATCCGACAGTGGAACTTTCCCGTCAGAAGGAGGAATTCCGCGAAAAAATAAGAAATCTCGACAAGGATCTCAATAAACAGACGGTAGATCTGATCCCGGCCTATGAAATGGCGTCGGTGCTTAAAGATGTACTGTCAAATACCAGCGGTCTCAGACTGCTCAGCATGTCGAATGAAAAACCTAAAATACTGGTTGAAGGCGGCAAGGGAGGTGTAGCTCTGTACCGTCATGAAACCAGAATTGTTCTTGAGGGATCCTACCTTTCGGCATTGAGTTATCTGCAGATGCTGGAAAATTTAAACAAAAAATTTATCTGGGGTCCGCTGTCCTACGAGGTTAAGGAATATCCGAAAGGTATAGTGGAGATCCATGTGTATACTTTAAGCGCTAATAAGGATTTTATACGTGGCTAGAGTTTTTGTATGTGCTTTGAGCCTTGCTCTTTTTGCCTCAGGTTCAGTTTTGGCTGACAACAGCCTGGTAAGGGATCCGACCCAGCCGGTTGACTATGTGCCCTCCGCCACTGAAACCCGGCATATTTGAAAGCAGCAGACCTGCAGCTTTGATAAACGGTAAAAGATATCATGTAGGAGAAACAATTGACGGGTATACTGTAAAGTCAATCCGTCCGTCAAAGGTTGTTCTGCAGAAAGATGATGAACAGATGGAACTTTCCTTATATAGTTCCAAGGTAATTGTTCGTTGAAGATTTTTTGAATAATGGTTTATTAAGTAATAAATCTTTTTTTAGTATAAAAGATAAGTAGTTATTATGAATATTTTTGCAAAAAGCTTATTAGTGATCACTGTTGCAGCTGTTGTATCAGGATGTGTGCAGCATCGTTATCCGACAGAAGTAAAGAATGAACTTGATGATGCAATTGCCAGTAATCCTGACAAACTGCCGGCTGATGTGGCAGCAGAGATGAGTGTCGGACAGTCCGTTGGAACCAATTCCGGAATTTATGCACCGACACGTCGATTCCGTGTTCAGGCGGAGAATGTTGATGCAAAGGAATTTTTTGCATCCTTGCTTAATGAAACAAGTTATGGAATTGTTGTTCATCCTGATGTGGCGGGAACTATAAGTCTGGATTTGCAGAACGTTACAATCGGTGAGGTTCTGAATGCCATCAGCAGTATATATGGATATGATATTCAGCAGAAAGGTAAAATATTTTATGTATATCCTGCCGGAGTAAGAACGGAGACTTTTTCTGTTGATTATTTACTGGTTAAGCGTTCCGGATTGGCTTCTCTGAATATTACTACCGGCGGTGTGTCCTCCAAGGACAGTAGCAGTGACAGCAACAGTAACAGTAACAGTGATTCATCAAGTTCATCCTCAAACAGCAGTGATGACAGCAGTTCCGACAAATCTTTTGACAGTGATTCCGGAACGAGTGTAATTACGAGTACTGCCAATGATTTCTGGACCAGTCTGGAAAAAGCCATCACAAATTTCATCGGAAAAGGAAACGGAAAGAGTGTAATTGTCAGTCCTGAAGCAGGATTGGTAGTTGTATCTGCCAATCCGTCTGAACTAAAAGCCGTTAAAACGTTCCTTGACAGTGCGCAGCAGCGTTTAACAAAGCAGATTCTGCTTGAAGCCAAGGTTCTTGAGGTTCGTTTGGCAGATGAATTTCAGGCAGGAATAGATTGGAGTATTTTGGGTTCAAGTAAACATTGGAGAAGTGACAAAGAACACAACGGTGATTGGTCTAGTTATGTTGGACGTACAGGAGTCGTGGATGGTATAACGCATATAGTATTCAGAGATTCTGAACATTTCAATCTTGGAGTAGCCGTAGAACTGCTGCAGACTCAGGGTGACGTAAGTATTTTGTCCAGTCCGAGAATTACAACAAGTAATAATCAGAAGGCTGTTATTAAAGTGGGCAGTGATGAATATTATGTAACTGGAGTAGAGTCAAATACAAATACAGTAACATCATCAACGGGCACAATAACGGGCACAATTTCAAATCCGACTTTTGAATATACACCATTCTTCTCCGGTGTATCTTTGGATGTTACTCCCCAGATTAAGGATGACGGCTCTGTTCTGATGCATATTCATCCGGCTGTTATCAAAGTTGAAGAACTAGTTAAAACGATTGTTTATAATGGTCAGACCTCATCTTTGCCAATGGCTAAATCAACAATCCGTGAAACTGATACAGTTGTACAGGCAAACTCGGGTGATGTTATTGTCATCGGCGGTTTAATCGAAGAAAGAAAAGTAGATGAAACTTCAAAAGTTCCTTTACTCGGAGATATCCCTTATATTGGAAATCTGTTTAAGAGTACCGATAAGGTGACAGAAAAGGTTGAACTTGTGATTCTGATTAGACCGATTGTGGCAGGCGGAGAAACATGGAAGAATGAACTGCGCCGTTCCAATGAATTACTGGAAAAGTGGTATCCTTCAGGCCTTCAGAAATTAGATTAGCTGAAGAGCAATAGGAAGATTTGAAAAATGTACGAATCATTTTTTGGATTAAAGGAACTTCCCTTCACGCTGACGCCGAATACTGACTTTTATTACGGTCTTCCTCCGCACCAGGAGGCAATGGTGGTGCTGAAGGTCGCACTGGAGAGCGGTGAGGGTTTCATTAAAGTTACAGGAGAGGTGGGAACCGGAAAAACCCTGCTGCTGCGGAAAATTATGAATTCGGATATTGTCGACGGTTATGAAATCGCATATCTGCCGAATCCGTATCTGACAGCTCCGGAAATGAGACTGGCCCTTGCAAAGGAGCTGAATGTCAGCCTTACCGCCAGTGACGAGATTTCCGTGACGGATGCTATCAATCACCGTCTGATTGAACTTAACCGTTCAGGCAAAAAGGTAATGGTACTGATTGATGAGGCGCAGGATCTTCCTGATGAGACTCTGGAGGCGATCAGACTGTTCGGGAATCTTGAAACCGAATCCACCAAACTGGTTCAGATAGTTTTATTCGGTCAGCCGGAACTGGATCTGCGACTTGCCCAGGACGAGTTCAGGCAGCTCAGGCAGAGAATAACCTTTTCCTACCGTCTCAGATCTCTGACTTTTGATGAGACCAGATCGTACATTAATTACCGGCTGAAGGTTGCCGGGTATCAGGGATCACCGCTGTTTTCCGATAAGTCTATGAAGAAACTATGGAAGGGAAGCAGGGGAATACCGAGGCTTATAAATGTTCTTGCCCACAAGAGTCTTATGCTTGCCTACGGTCGCGGACAGTACGTTGTAAAACCTGACGCAGTGCGACTTGCAGTCAACGATACCGAGGATGCGGTAATAAAAAGAAAGGGTGTTAACGTTCTGCTTATTCTGGCGGTACTGATGGTGATAACTGTGGCTGCCCTGATGGTGCAGTAGTTGAAATGGACATATAGAGTAGGAACTGAAGGAATAATGAGTGTTATCAATACCATGCTCAAAGATCTTGATAAGCGGCAGAAGCTTCAGGATGACGGGGTATACCATCCGTCTGAGCATAAAAGCAATATGACGGTTTATATACTGGCAGGAACTGTGGCTGTTCTTGCAGGGGTGATCGGTTGCGGTTTCTGGTATTACTCCAATAAATCAGTTGCCACCCCGGATACCGTGACACTGGTGAAAAAGACCGACAGCACCGTCAGTTCTGTAAATACTGCCACGGTTGCGGATGAACACAGAAAAGAGGCACTGCAGAAACCTGAAACCGTGTCACCTGAAATCAGGGAGCAGGAGGATGAGCAGACTCTGGCAGCACTGGAAGATGAAATTTACGGACCGGATGAGCCCGTGCAGGATCCTGCGGACAGTTATGAGCAGCTACCGGCACAGCAGCCTGCTGTTGCGGCTGTGAGCCGCAATACCGCCCCTGCTCAGGTGAAGGACGTGCCACCTGCCAGAAAGGTAATGAAGGTAACCCCGATTGAACTTACCAGGGAGCAGGAGACGGAACTTGATGTCAAGGCGGCAAATATCGCTCTGTCCCAGGGTAACATCGACAAGGCCATCGAGTCCTATATGTCGATCCTGTCGAGAGATCAGAAAAACCGTCAGGCCAGGGAAAAGATTGCTTCACTGTACTTCGGAACCAACAACATTTCCCAGGCAAAGAAAGTTCTGCAGCAGGGGATCGGTCTCGATCCAGCCTATCCTAACTACCGGCTGCTGCTGGCAAGAATTCTGATGGATCAGGGCGCCAGAACTGAAGCATTGTCTGTGCTTACCTCGCTGTCGCTGAGAGCTGAATCCGGCAATCTTGATTACATTGCCACAGAAGCCTCGCTGGCAACCGAACTTAATCAGCCTGCCATTGCAATTGATGCATACAGCAAGCTGACCAGAATTATGCCGAATGATGGTAAGTGGTGGTTCGGACTCGGGCTGTCTTTTGATCGCCAGAATATGAAGTCTGCGGCCGTTACAAATTACAAGAGAGCTATAGATGTGGGTGTTGCGGAGGCTTCCCGCAAGTTTGCCCTGCAACGTATACAGGAATTGGAGAAATAAGTCGTGGCAGTTCGTCCTAAATTAAGAATGCGTCTGGGTGATTTGCTGGTATCGGAACAAATCATTACAGATGATCAGCTGAAGCAGGCATTGGCCTACCAGAAAAAATCGGGTTTGAAACTCGGTAAGGCGCTGATTGAACTGGGCTTCATCGATGAAGACCGTATGCTGAACTTCCTTTCCCAGCAGCTTGGTATTCCTTTTTTTGATTTATCCCGTATTTCAATTTCCACTGATGCGGTTAATCTGATCCCTGAAGTTCATGCCCGCCGTTTCCGCGCCCTGGCAATCAACATAGATGCCAACGACAATGTTACCGTAGCCATGAGTGATCCTGCAGATCTCCAGGCTATTGACTTTTTGAGCAACATTCTGGCTCCCCGCGAGATCAACCTGGCAATCGCGAAGGAGGAGCAGTTGCTGCTCTATTTTGATCAGCTTTACCGTAAAACCAAGGAAATTGAGTCATTTGCCCAGCAGCTGCAGGAGGAATATCAGAGCAATTCTGATTTTGATATCGGGCAGACCAATGTGGCTTCATCTGAAAATGAAGCGACGGTGGTTAAACTGCTGCGTACCATGTTTGAAGATGCGGTTCAGGTCCATGCCTCGGATATTCATATCGAACCTGATGAAAAGGTTCTGCGTATCCGGCAGCGTATTGACGGTGTACTGCATGAAAATGTAATGAACGAGGTGAAAATCGCACCGGCCCTGGTACTTCGTCTGAAGCTGATGGCCGGTCTGGATATTTCTGAAAAACGACTGCCGCAGGACGGACGGTTCAGAATGAGGGTAAAGGCACATGATATCGATGTCCGTATTTCAACCATGCCGATCCAGCACGGAGAATCCGTGGTAATGCGACTGCTGGATCAGTCAGCCGGACTGCTGTCTCTTGATGATGTTGGTATGCCGCCGGAAATTCTTGCCAAATTCCGCCGTCAGCTGCGTCGACCGCACGGTCTGATCATGGTTACCGGACCTACCGGCTCCGGTAAGACTACAACCCTGTACGGTGCATTGAGTGAACTTAATACCGCTTCGAACAAGATTATTACCGTGGAGGATCCGGTGGAATACCGTCTGCCGCGTATATCCCAGGTGCAGATCAATGCAAAAATAGGATTAACCTTCGCATCGGTGCTGAGAGCAACACTGCGTCAGGATCCGGATATCATCCTGGTCGGAGAAATGCGTGATCAGGAAACTATGGAAATAGGTATGAGAGGAGCCCTTACCGGTCACCTGGTATTAAGTACTCTTCATACCAATGATGCGATTTCCTCGGCTCTTCGTCTTATGGATATGGGTGCTCCCGGTTATCTGGTTGCCGCTGCGCTCAGAACTGTAATCGCCCAGCGACTGGTGCGCAAGATCTGTCCGTACTGTAAAGAGGTTCACGAACTTGAACCTAGTGAAAAGACTTATATTGATATGGTAATCGGAGAAGGCTCGTCAAATGCGGTGTTTAAACACGGCCGCGGCTGTCAGAGCTGCAATTTCACCGGTTATGCCGGACGTGTCGGTGTGTTTGAGGTGCTGGAACTTTCTGTTCCGATGATGGATGCGCTGCGTTCAAATGATACTGAAAGATTTTCCAAGGTAGCTCGTGAAGATCCGAATTACCGGCCGCTGGTTATGATGGCATTTGATTATGCAAAGCAGGGAGTTACCACGGTTGACGAGGTATTGCATTTGGCAGAGGTTGTTAAATAATGCCAACTTATATTTATAAAGGTAGAGATGGTGCCGGAAATCTGGTTGACGGTTCGCTGGAGGCTGGTAATGAGAATATGGTTGCGGAAACACTCATTGCCAGGGGAGTCCGTCCGGTTGAAATCAAGCAGGGGAAAAGCGCAGCTGCGAATAAAGGATCCTCCGGGTTCTCTCTTTTCAACCGCAACATCAGCCAGAATGATTTGCTGATGTTCTGCCGTCAGATGTATACCCTGAGCAAGGCAGGTATTCCGATTATGCGGGCTCTGAGGGGGTTGGGTGACACTTTAAATAATAAAAAACTGGTGGAGGTTCTTAAACAGCTTGAGAGTGATCTTGCCGGAGGTCTGCCGCTGGCTGTTGCCATGAGAAAGTTTCCGAAGGTCTTCAACAGCCTTTTTGTTTCACTGATTAATGTCGGTGAGAATACCGGAAGGCTGGAGGAGGCCTTCCTGCAGCTGGCCGAGTACATCAGCCTTGAGGTTGAAACCAAGCGCCGTGTTAAGAGCGCCATGCGTTATCCGGTTATTGTAATTTCATTTATTACGATTGCGATGATCATCCTCAATATTTGGGTAATTCCGGTTTTTTCCGATATGTTCGGCAAATTCGGCGTCGAACTGCCGCTTACCACCAGGATCCTGATTGGTATATCCAACTTTTTTGTGCATTACTCCTGGCTGATTTTCGGACTGCTGATTGCTCTTCCTTTTGCCTGGATCCAGTGGATCAAATCACCTAAAGGTCGAATGTGGTGGGGAAAATGGCAGCTTAAAATTCCGATTATGGGATCTATTCTGTTAAGAGCGCAGCTGGCTAGATTTTCCAGAAGTTTTGCCATTATGATAAGATCCGGTGTGAGTCTGAATGTGGCTCTGACACTGGTTGCCGATGCCATTGATAATGCCTATCTGTCCGAGAAGGTTCTAAAGATGCGTGAGGGCGTCGAAAGAGGCGAGTCCATGTATCAGACCGCGGTTGCCAGCGGAATGTTTTCTCCTCTGGTGCTGCAGATGTTTGCAGTAGGTGACGAAACCGGTCAGATCGATACCCTGCTGATCGAGGTCGCCGAGCACTATGACCGTGAGGTTGATTATGAACTCAAGGCGTTAACGGCCAAGATTGAACCTATTCTGCTGCTGATAGTAGCGGGCATGGTTCTGCTTCTGGCGCTGGGTATTTTTACACCTATGTGGGATATGTACGGTGCAATGCAGGGAAAACACCATTAATGGGATCTAGTAGGGAAATGCAACAGGATACCTCACTGAAACTGATGGGTTTTCTGTTAACTTTGGCGATTATTCTGATCCTTGTCGGTTTGGGACTTCGGACTATGTTTGCCACGGTTGACGATGCCGCCTATGCGTCCATGGATGCTGTGAAAACGGCTTTTGCGGAAAGAAACAATGCGGTTCATGTATACTGGATCAACAACGGCAAGAGAAAAACCCAGTATCTGGATGTCAGTGAGATCGGAGGAGCCGGCATCAGGATTGCCTACGAAATGAGTGAAACCGGCTGGCCCAGGGATGCAAGGATTGTGACTAAAGGGGTTGCAACCCATGGAGGCACACCCTGCGAACGGATCATGGAAATGGTGGTTCCCGGCCGTTCTGCTGAAGTGATTCAAAAAATGAGTTCTAAAATCTTCAATTATGAGAAAGGATGTGTTTTCATAATAAATGAGGATAAACTTAAATATTCATTCCAGTCCGGAGATCTTTCCCTGACAGATCTGATGCCGGAGCGAAACGAAAAAAATATTTACTTTAAATAACCATATTAATGTGGAGATTTGTATGAAAAAAGTATTGGGATTTACTTTAATTGAACTGATTATTGTAATTGTGGTTCTGGGCATTCTTGCAGTTACCGCTCTTCCTCGCTATCTGGATGTGACGGAAGAGGCTAAAAATGCCAGTGTGGAAGGTGTTGCCGGCGGATTTGCCACCGGTGTTCTTCTGGTGCGCGGCCAGTGGGAGGCAAAAGGACGTACCAAGGAGGACGGCAAAAATACCATTCTATATGATGGAAACCGCTTCTATCTCACCACTCCTTCAACTGAAGAGGTTGAGAACGGAAAGATGTCTCCCGGCTATCCGATGGATACCGGTGACAGCAGTTCCGCCAATGTAGCTCCGTCTTCACTCAGTGCATCCAGCTGCCTTAATATCTGGAACAGGATCCTGCAGAACCCGCCAAAGGCAACTGATAATTTCGCTGATGTAAAGAGCAGCAAAAATGATCTGAAATATTTTGTGACCAAGGCAAATTCCGGATATGATTCGGTATGCCGCTATTATCTGGTTATTTCGCTTGATAAGGATGCTGACGGTAACTATAAGGATCCCGGTACTGTAACCAACCGGTACAAGAGTTTTTCCTACCGTCCGGCTTCAGGTCAGGTTGTTTCCTATATCAACAATGACTAGAATTATTCATTCCCCAGTTCATCCTGAAATGTGAACGGGATCGGAAATTGGAATATAAAATATACGGAAAACGTAATTTATTATTTAATAACCCGGTTATTTTACGATAAGAGTATGTAGACGCTGCAGATAACTGCGTGATCAGGTCGGGTATACTGCAGAGGGTTGCGGATATGACTAGAAAGCGGAATGGATTTACATTGGTTGAACTTATTGTTGTTATAGTGCTGATTTCTGTTCTTGCTGTTTATGCCGCACCCAAACTTTCTGATATGAGTGAGGATCTGGAATCTCCGTTCTACAGTATGGCGATGTCCAGGATCAGATCTGTGCAGGAAGCCAATATGACAACCGACGACGGAAACTGCTCCATGATGCTGATGGCGGCCGGAGCAATAGCCGAGGTAAGGACCGGTGACGGAAAGTGTTATGACAGTGACTCGATAGAGATCCCTGCCGGCGTAAGAAGGAATTTTAATGAGAGTTCCCGCTTTTCCAAAGTTACCGTCAAAGTAGGTAAGACAGAAGTAAAATCCGGCATGATGGCTGTGGTAAGTTTTGATAGAATTGGAAATGTCAGGGCCTGCGCTGTAGTTTCACCGGATGCGATGGTGCCGCTTGGTAACAAAGAGTGTGTCATAACCTTCGGTAACAAAGAGTGTGTCATAACCTTCGGAACGGACTACGTACTGACCATAAGCAAGGCAGGTGCTGTTTATTAAAAATGCTAGATGGCTAGCAAACTTGTGCCGAACGTGTGTTATTTTTATTGCCAAGTCGGCTTTTTTGATTGAAAATTGTGTATAATGAGAAATTAGAGCGAGAGAAATCAGCAATGCAACTCTCAGTTTTAATGGAATGTTAAAAAAAGGAAGGACGTCTTATGAGAAGAAACAATGGTGGTTTCACATTAATTGAACTTATTGTTGTTATTGTGATTTTAGGTATTCTGGCTGTAACGGCTGCACCGAAGTTTATTGATTTGCAGTCTGATGCCAGACTGGCAACACTGAACGGAATGAAAGCTGCAATTAATTCAGCTGTGTCTCTTACCTACGGTAAGTCTTTGGTTAAAGGTGTGGAAAAGAACGCAACCGGTAGCAAAGTTTCGATTAACGGAGAGGAGGTTGAGGTGTGCTACGGTTATCCTTGTGCAGAAGCTGCAAAGATTCAAAAAGTTTTGGATATAGGTGAGTTCAAAAAGTGCGATGCGGATTCAACTCCTGCTGGAGACTGGTGCTACGAGGAGCAGACAGACATCAAGAAAATTAATATCTATATCGCAAACGGTTACAGCACGAGTTCCAAGTGCTATGTAACTTACGAACAGCCGACAGGAGTCGGTGTTGCTCCGAAGGTTGCGCTACCATCTGATGTTAGCTGCTAGCC
>ONPL01000131.1 GCA_900319705.1 uncultured Pseudomonadota bacterium
CACCATCAATACAGAATTTTCCTGCTAATCTACTTTCCTGTAAAACCGGAGACTTTCCTATTGATAGTAGTGTAGACGACATTATTCCGGCAAATCCAAATATCGACATACCTTCACAACAGATTGACAGTTCAGTTTCGAACACACAAAAAAAGAACCGCCCGGTGCATTAAGCAGAAGGCGGTCAGTATTCAAAATATTCAAAAAAGGAAAACTACATTATGTATTCACTCAGACGCAGATTTACATCCATAACATCCTTGACCAGTTCTTTGGCTGAATCAACTATGTCACTGCCGAGTTCAAACTGATCAGTAAGATAGTTGAAGGCCTCGGTTTCATTCTCACTCAGATATTGATCTGAATCGATAAGATAAATCACATGAAACAGTACAATCTTTTTAATTTTCTCACTCTTTGATGAGAAGTAATCAATCAGATCATTAACAGATCCGGTATCAGGGATCTTCTCCACATCAAATTCAAACTTCAACTGTTCAACAAAAGACTCTTCATCAAAATCATACTGGCTGTCGATCTGAGCCATCTTGTAAATTAATTCCACCAGTTTTTCAGACTGTTCGAAATCAAGTTCATTAGAAAACATTTTCTTCCCTTTTGGAAACAATAAAATCTTTATATGATCATACAACAAGTGAAGAAAATTACAAATTAATTTGCTGTCGCAATTCTGTTTCTGCGGGGCAGCATCAAAATCTCTGCCACTGTTCCCGCCGCTTTGTTCACAGGAGCGTACATCAGAAAAAAACGTCGACCGGAAGGTCATCCTGTTAAAAATCAATGTAAAAAAAGGAAGCAAAATTAATTTTTTCAGGAGATTTTTATGCGCCATCTATTTAATCTGCTCTCGGTTGCAACCGCGGCAGTCACGATTTGCGGATGCAGCAGCCGGACGGAAGAGCCCATTTCAGTTTCGCAGCAGATCGAAACAGCCGGAATTTCAACCGGCACCGCTCGTACCGTCCGTCATTCAGGCAATCTTTCTTACATCTATCTACCGTCAGCCGCAGGAACAGACATCAAATCCAGAAATTATCCGATTATCCATGTACTGACAGCTGCAGGTTCACACAAAAAAAGTTACGAAAAAAATTTTTCACCGGCTCAGCGCAATTTCTCTGATCTGAGTCCGAGGTTCTGTCCGGATAACCGGCAAAGGCAGACAACAGTATTAAAAAAAGATCCGCCAGGTTGTACAATATTGAAAAAATAAGAAGGAATCCACATGAATCTCTATATCTGCGAAAAACCGTCCCAGGGACGTGATCTGGCAAAAGTACTTGGATGCAGCACCAGACACGAAGGCTCCCTCTCCGGCGGAAACAACACCGTAACCTGGTGTCTCGGACATCTGCTGGAACTGTTCGAACCTCACGAATATGATCCGAAATATAAAAGATGGTGTATTGAAGATCTGCCGATAGTGCCTGAAAGCTACCGCTACCGGGTCAAATCAGCTTCGGCAAAACAGTACAAGGTGGTTGCAGATCTGATTAAAAAAGCCGACTGCGTCTTCATCGCCACCGACTTTGATCGTGAGGGGGAGGCCATAGCCAGAACAATTCTCGAACGTACCCGCTACCACGGACCGGTGAAAAGAGTCTGTCTGTCCGCACTTGACGATCTGAGTATCAAACGTGCCCTGAACAATGTCCGCGAGGGGGATGAAACAGTATCACTGTACTATTCCGCCCAGGCACGGCTGAGAGCAGACTGGGTCGTAGGTCTTAATCTCAGCAGACTTTTCACCCTGCTCGGCCGGGCCTCGGGGTTCAACGGTTCAGTTCCGGTGGGAAGAGTAATCACTCCGACCGTGGCACTGGTGGTGGATCGGGATCTGCAGATCAGAAATTTTGTTCCGGTACCGTACTATGAACTTAAAGTACAGGTAAATACCGAACGGGGAAATTTTACCGCCGGATGGAATGTTCCTGAAGCTGTCGCCGACGAGTCGGGGCACTGTCTTGATCGCAAATTTGCCGAACAGGCGGCGCAGGCGGTTAGCAATGCAGCCGGTATTATAGCCTCAGCTGAGAAGAAACCGGTAAAGGAGGCGGCACCACTGCCCTTCGATCTGACTTCACTGCAGCAGTATGCTTCCAAAAAATGGGGATATACCGCGCAGCAGACTCTTGATGCTGCCCAGTCACTCTACGAATCCCACAAGGCCACCACCTATCCGCGTACCGACTGCAGATATCTTCCGCTGTCCCAGTTCGGCGACGTTTCCGCGGTTCTGCACTCCATGCAGGCGGCAGATCCGTCTCTGGCGGAACTTGTTGCAAAGGCCAACCCGTCACGCAAAGGCAGGGTATTCAAATCCGATATCGATTCCGCCCACCACGCAATTATTCCAACCACCAGGGTTCCGGATCTCGCATCCATGAATCCGTGCGAACGCAACATCTACAACGCGGTAAGAGCCTATTATCTCATGCAGTTTTTTGATGACGCGGTGTTTCTAAAATCAGTCATCAGAGTTGAAGCCGGGGGACACAGTTTCACCGCCAGGGGTAAAATCACCGCAGATCAGGGCTACCGTATTGTTCCGGTAACACTGGGTCTGCTCGGAGGAGAGCCGGAGGATGAACAGCAGGAGGATAATGTCAGACTGCCGGATGTTCAGACGAACGATCCCTGCACTGTAACCGATCCAACCATTCTCGACAAGAAAACCACCCCGCCGGCACACTTTACCGAAGCAACACTGCTGGCCGCCATGGAGAATATCGCCAGATTTGTACAGGAGGAAAGGTTTAAAAAAATTCTGAAGGAAACTGCCGGGATCGGAACTCCCGCCACCAGAGCAGGCATTATAGAAAATGCCATCAAACATAACTATATAGAACGCAGTAAAAAATCTCTGCTGGCCACCGACAAGGCTTTTGCGGTAATTCCGAAACTTCCTGCCGGAATGAAATCGGCAGGTCTCACCGCTGCCTGGGAACAGGAGCTTGATAAGATTGCACACAATGAAGAAACCACCGGTGACTTTATGCAGAACATTGAAAAATGGGTCCGCAGCATGATCACCAACTATCTTTCACGCTCTGATTTCGTGATCAGCGGTGTGGCGTCTGAAGGTAAATCAGCAGCCGGGGGAACCCGAACTTCGGCAGGAAGATCGAATAAAAGCTCATCTGCAGAAACTCGAAAATCCACTGCTGTAAAATCATCTGTAAAATCATCATCTAGTGTAAGAAAAACCCAGCCTGCAGCTGTGGCACCGGACTCCGGCGCACCTGCATGTCCGAACTGCGGCAGGCCGATGATTCTGCGAACCAACAAGACTAAAGGCAACCGGTTCTGGGGATGCAGCGGATTTCCGCAGTGCCGCGGGACAATGCCGGCTGATGAGTAATCACATATTGAATTCGTAAGTGATTTTTTCACATGTATGCTTGATATACTGGTATACACATGATAATGTGTATACCAGTTAAGGGCTATAGGTAAAAAGTATGTTAGTTCGATTCAGTGTTGGCAATTTCTGTTCTTATAATGAGCATCAGACCATATCTTTAATATCAGGAAATGTTAAAAATCACAGCGAACGTCTGTATGTTACCAGGGATTTCAAATTATTGAAATTCGCAGCAATATTCGGAGCGAACGCATCAGGCAAATCAAATATCATTAAAGCTGTCCAATTTGCCGGCAATATTCTCATATATGGTGCGAACTCACCATTTGCTGATAGCAACCGATATAACTATCACCGTCTGAATCATTCAAACAAAAACAAAAATTCTTATTTCGAATTCGAATTACTCGTCGATGGTGAGGTTTATGCGTACGGGTTTGAGATTTGCATTTTCCAGAAAAGGATTCGGGAAGAATGGTTGATTAAACTTGATAAATCCGGAAATACCAGTATTTTTACCAGAAATACAGATACGGGAGATTTTTATTTCAACGATCAATATCTGAATTCCCAAAACACTAATAGAATGCAAATCTATCTTGATGACAATAAATATGTAACAGACAAACTTTTTCTCGCTGAAATTGTATCTATCAACAAATCTGAAATATATAAAAATGAGAGCAGATTATTTTTGTTGAAAAAAATATACGGGATGATATCTCAAATTAATGTCTCATATCCAAACACCCCTGTTACCGGTTACGAATCTCTGTCAGAAGACAATTTTTCAGAATTGCTGAATGCATTAAGATGTTTCGACACAGGAATTTCAAACATCATATCAAAAGAAATATCACGCGAACAGGCCTTAGATAAATTAAATTCTTCTCAGATTTCCTATGTGGATGATGCCATAGAAAAACTGCGCATATTAAACTCTAACGGAGCCAACCGGCATAATAACACGGTGAGAATGAATATAGATGGACGATTGATATTATTGTCTTTGATCGATAGTGAACCAAAATTCCGGGAAATAATGTTTCAACATTTCAATATTCCTGATGCAATTTTTTCACTCCGTGATGAATCAGATGGAACCATAAGACTGCTTGATCTGCTTTCGGTCATATTTGCAAACGATAGTTCTATTTTCATAATAGATGAGCTGGACAGAAGTCTTCATCCGCAGCTAACTGCACATTTTATTAAGACTTTTATGAAAATTGCAGAACGTAAAAATATTCAATTAATAATTTCCACACATGAAAGCCGCCTGCTTAATCTAAAATTATTACGGCAGGATGAAATATATTTCGTTTCCAGGGCTGAATCAGGTTCAAGTGTCATTATTCCATTTGATACATTCAAGGAACGTTTCGACAAAAAAATAGATGTTGCGTACCTTGACGGTAGATACGGTGCTGTTCCTATGTTCAACAGCATATTTCCAGACTTGGACGATGAGGAACTGCAGTGAGAATACCACAACCATACGGGCAACGTTCTTCAGTAGGGATTTCTGAAGCAAAAATCAAATATTTTTTAGCATTTGAAGGTAGGAGAACAGAATACAGATACTTTAGAGGGATCCATATTAATCGAAACGAAGTAGGTATTGATTCCCTAGTTGAAATAATTCCTATTGAACATGATAGTAAAACCAGCAGTAATCCGCTCAACCTGTATAATGAAGCCAAAGAAGCTTTAGATAACTGCGATAATTATTTTCCTGAAGCCGGAGATCAATTTTGTTTGATTGTAGATCGTGACAGAAAGAGTTTTTCAGAAATTCAATACGAAGAACTTTTAAAATATGAAAAAAATGGAAACATTAATCTTATTGTGTCAAATCCGTGTTTCGAATTCTGGTTACTGTTACATTTCAAAAAATGCAGCGATATAGCCCCTGAGCTCATCTTTGAAAACAAAAAAGTAGGAAATAGAACTTTTGTAGAAAACCTTTTGAAAAACTGTCTTGGCGGCTCTTACAGCAAATCGAGACTAAAATTTGAGCAATTCAAAAATCATATAAATGAAGCAATAGCAAATTCTCGTACTTATGCAACTGAGCCAGGTGAACTGAAAAACAAAATAGGAACAAATGTCGGACTGCTCATAGAGAGAATGCAGCAACATCAATAACAGGTTTATCCAAACTAAACTTTTCAAATTCTTCTATACATCATAACGCTCAGAAACATGTATACACAAGGATTTATCATATCTGATAATTTTCTGTTCAAGGAATGTTCTTCCCGTCTTTTATTAATTCAGCTTCCAACTTCTTTGCATTATCTACAGCAAAATCTACCTTTTCAGACAGCAAATCAAACATTTGATCGCTGTTTTTTGCATATTTAGGAATATATTTTTGCAGTTCTAAAATTACATCAGCGCTTGATTTATATTGTTTAGTTGAATAGATGAAGTGACAGATGAACCATATTTCAAAACATGGTCCGGAAACAATTAAATCAATATTTTTCTTTGACGAATAATTTTCTGCTTCTTTAATTTTTTTGTTTTTGCCAGCATCAAAATCTGAATCAATTAAACAAAAAGCTCGATCTCCAAAACTTGGATCAAACCCAACTTCTTTCTGATCTTTAAAAATATTCTTGACCATCGTCAGCGGATCAGTTGAATGATCAGAAGAAAAAAACAAGGTAAATTTACGGTTGGAGGCAAATTTCTTCAAGTAATTGGTTTCTGTCTTATTGTTACCCTCCGCGTTAACAATTATCACGGGTCTTCTTTTTTTATTTTCTATTCCTCTCCTTTTAGGAGAATAACCGGGTGTTATCACTGCCATAGTTCCTCTCCATTACCTATAAAAGGAATTGCACCGTAACGGCCCAGCATATACGATTTGTGAATATCCTCCGGCTTTCTGGTTGCCTTATACTCATCCAGCGAATACAATTCACTCACACCGTTTTTAGGATCTTTCTCAATAAAATAAATTTGATCTCTCCTAAGTATTTTTATATCCAGCAAATCCAATGTATGCACCGAAATAATTAATTGCGCATTTGCTTTATTCACTTTTGGATTGTGGAATAATCCGATTAAATAAACCAGTAACATAGGATGTACACTTGAATCAAACTCATCTATGCACAATGTTTTCCCAGTTTCAAAGGCCCTCTTTATAATAGGACTCAAAAAAAATAAATTCTTAGTACCGAGTGATTCATCATGCAAATCGAGAGAATATGAACTCTCGTTACCTAGATCATCTTTGAAATTGTGAACTGTTGTAATTACTAAATTCTTAGCCCTGTCAATCTGTTTGAAACCAGCAACACGATACCCGTATTGCTCCGGAGGAACTTCACGAGTTTCAAATTCATAATCAGAAATATTAAGATCAGCTTCTTTTAGCACCGCTTTGATAAAACGTTTCAGCGACTGATCAGAATCTTTTTCAAACAGTTCTCCTGTTATCGGCAATAAACCGTCATACCTGTTTGAAGGATAAGTATTAATTGAATTCATAAACCACATCATGGGAATTCTTGTTTCTTCGCAATTCCATACTGTGGCAGTTGACAGAAACAGTTTATTTACGGTATTTCTGCTGATAATAGGGCTTAATTTAGATCTTAACGATTTCTGAGTGATTTTATATTTTTGCGAGCTTCTATTGCCTGACTCGTCTTCTACGCCGTCCTCATCCCTGATAAAAATGACAGTCGGTTTTGAACTGTTGTACACATAGAGATACTCTGTTTTGATCTGTGTTTTTATTGCTGAAAAACCGTATACATAACGCCTTCCGCCAGCAATAAATACAAACTCAAAATGACTTGGTCTGCCAATACTATTCTCATCAAATGCAAACGGGGTAATTAATTCAAGCCGGTCTCCAACCTGTCTGTCTGCCGATCCCCTGATAGTCAATATAGCAGACGTCAGAGCGTGAAATATATTACTTTTACCCGACGCATTAGCACCAAAAAAGGCTACGGTTTTAAGTATATTCGTATTCTTATCATGTACAAAATTATCTTCGTGTCCCTTTTCCTGAGATGCTTCCAGTGACAATACCGTACGTTTTTTTATTGATTTAAAATTTTCAACAGAGAACTGTAATAACATATTTCCTGTAAACGCTCCTTAATAACCTTTGATGCTATTTAAGATTGTTTAAAATCAACAATCCAGCCTTTTCTTTTTTCAATAAGGTTTAACTTTTTATAGGAAATACTACTTGAAATGAGGAGTAGCACTGTGCTACTCCTTTTTCCTTATTATACCTTGGTTTTCCAAACATTACCCCTTTATTGTACACCTGAATTTTGTTATAATGTAGTTATACTAATATGTTTGGTAACTACATTATGACAGAGACAACTTCATCAGGTATAAAATTATCTTTTCAAACCAAAGGTAACTATAAATACGCTAAGGTACCAGGTATCTCTTACAGGGAAAATGGCAAAATCAGAAAGAAGGGAACTATTTATCTTGGTCGTGTAATCGATGAGAAAAATTTTATTTTTTTCAGCAAGGATAGAGGTGTTTTCAAATTCGACCCTGTTAACAATTTATTCCTTGATGCACCCGAGAACTACACGGGACAATTGAAAAACGACCAGAGAAAGAAACCAACTCTCATTTTAGATTTTGGAGATTCATATTTCCTTTCTCAGTTAATTCGCAACATAAAATACGATGAAGTTATCGAAGCTATAGGATATAAAAATTCTGACACCATCTATTCGATGATCATGTTTTATATTCTGACAAACTACTCCTGCATGCACTGTAACACCTGGTATGAAGGTAATTTTGCAAAAATTCTATACCCAAATGCAGATCTTCATTCTCAGCGGATCAGTGAATTTCTAAAATTTTTAGGCAGAGAGGATGTCAGACAAAAATTTTTCAGAGCTCATATCGAGTGGCTCAAAAAAAATATTTGTAATGATCCTGCTATAGTGATTGACAGTACCGGATTACCGAATGACATAGATATCGAACTGCCAAATGTCAGCAATCACAACGGCAAAATCAGTAACGAAGTTAGAATGGTTTCTGCAGTTCAGAGGGATTCAGGATACCCATTAATCTTCAGAGCAATTCCTGGTAATATCAATGATGTTTCGACCCTGTCAACAACAATTACCACACTTGGTGAGTATTCTGTAAACACTGATTTTACACTTCTGGATGCCGGTTATGTTTCAGATAAAAACATCGATAAACTGTACGAGGCAAACATTGATTTTGTTGCGAGGTTGCCGGAAAAGCTAAAAAATCTGCATAAGTCTATTGTGGAATCAGGAATTTCAGATTTAAAAACATCGAACAATCTGATTGAATTTATGGGTCGGTTTGTTTATGTGAAGGATGTTGAATGCAGGGTCGGTACAAAGCAAAATACAGCCTATGCTTTTCTATGCTACGATGTCGCCGCGGCATCTGATGAAAATTACAAAACGATTGCCAATGCCAAAAAACTTTCTAAGAAAAAATTGAAAGAAAAGCATTCCGACTTCCATAAAATTTTTGAAACGTCTGGAATATTCATCATACTTTCTTCTTTACCGTTCAAACGGGAGGAGATTCTGAATGTATATTACAACAGACTGATTGTGGAGCAATATTTTGATCTCGGAAAAGGATTAAGCAATTCCGCTCAGAGTTCATTCAGAGGACAGAGTACTGGGGCATATGATGCTCTGTCAAATTGCAGCAACGATTAACCTATATGTACAAAAGACTTTGGAACAGTCATACAATAATTCTGTTGAATTGTACTTGGGTTTAAGAAATCAGAAATGCACAGTGTATTCAACTAGAATAATTACCAATGAGGCGCAAAGTTCGGCTACAATCTTATACGACAAATTTAAAATTAAGTACCCGAACTATTTTGATAAGCAAGGGGATAAGTTGCAAGCTCATAGTTCATTACCGAAGTCTCCATCCGATAATGAAATATAGAGTTTATGTAGTTACAAATTATCCCAGGGAATTTAGGTTTAGGTATTATTTCATAAGTTGACGAATTTTTTCATAAATAAATGGAGCCACATATTCAGAACCTTTTTCATTTAAATGTGTTGTGTCCCTATATAAAACACTACCATCAATCGAACCATAACAATTATTTTCATCACAAAACAATGTTGACAAATCTATAATTGCTGCAATATTTTCGTACTGCTTTACAACATTCCTAACAGCATTGTTATATGTTTTATAAATCACATTAACATCATAAAATTTTCTGTCAAAAGAACAATTCCTGTTGTTAAAACTAAAAGGACGAGGCCTACAAGAATTTGGTTCAAATGGCAACCATGGATTATCTAGAACAAAAAGCACTTTTTTACCATATTTTTTTGCCATATCCAACGTTCTAACCAATCCAACTTTATATTGTTCAATAACTGGTAGTTTATTAGTATTTGGATCAAATTTATCAATCATTGATCCATAAGAACATCCTGGATGATGTCCCAAAACCATAACTTGAATATTTCTATCTTCAAAAGATTTAATCATTTCCTTATCTTTAATATCGGAACCCAATTCTCTCATTTTTCCAATCTCATCTTTTGTAATAGCATTTTTAAAGCCGTATAAAGGAGCCTGACAAGATACTGGAAAAACACTAAAATTCTTAAAATATTTAAGCAAACCGTAGTCCAAATGCCCAGCATGAGAATCTCCCAAAAGTACTACATTTGTTTTTTGTTCTGATTCTTTCTTTAAAGTTTTGATTTTATATTTATAAGAAATTTCAAAGCCGACATCTCCATATCTAATTAAATATTCATTTTTAGGTAATATTCTCGCTTTTAAATATAAACAAAATGTTCTAAATTTTTT
>ONPL01000057.1 GCA_900319705.1 uncultured Pseudomonadota bacterium
AAAACCTCAGGAAGACATATAACAATGTAAGTTATACCTATGGTTATGAAACTAAAAGTAAAAGAATTGCAAACAGGCTGGAGAAAGACCACAACGTGGTTCCCGCTGCATTTCCGGAAATTTCTCCGCAAAGCCGGACGGAATATATTTATACATAAAATTCCAAATTTACTCCACTAATTCGCAGGATACTACAGAACGGTTGAAACTGATGAGAACCGACTCACATACGATTAGACTACTGTTTTATTTCTTGGCTTTGGACCCGGTTTCTGTCTTAGTGAGCCATCATTCTTGTATAGGTTACGCTTAGTGCCAACCTGAACTCCCGGCTTCTTTCTTTGGGTTCCATCTTTATTGAAGTCTCCTCTTTTGGTTCCTGGTTTTACTCCGCGCTTTTTAGGTTCAGCACTGAGATGAGGCTGGATATCTGATTGTTCACATGAAGATTGAGTCACTGTTAGATCAGAAAGATTAGCATTTCCGCTGGAGTTTTCTTGAGTGTGCGGTGCGTTTGGTCTGTCAGCCGCACCTGTTGAAACATCCGAGCCTGAAATTTCAGATGCAACTGGTGATCTGTTTTTATCATTTGTCTTATCTTTGGGCTTTGGTCCCGGTTTGCGATAACTTGGCGTTGGACGACGACCGGCAATCCGATCATTATCCTCTTTCACGCATTTATCAATCAAAGTTTCAGAACAGCCGAAAAATTCAAGAAAACTCAATTGGCGCTTGTTTTCAATATGTGAAAATGTGTACACATCATTAATTTTTATTTCCGATAGCATATTCATTTCCCGGATCATGCTCGATGTGCTTTGATCAATGCTTCTTGCATGAAGCTGCATTTGATATCTGATGATGGAAGAAATAAAACCTACGGCAAATTTTGAATACAGACTTGAAGTAAAATGAATGCGAGTGGTACCGTATCCAAGTTCCGTCTTAAAGATTTTGTACTGGATCTCAGAAGATGAACGGGATGAATACAATTTATCTATATCTGCCGGACTCAATTCTTCAGAAGACAAAATACTGTACAAACCTTTTCTGTTAATGGCGTTTTGAAAATTTTCGGTATTGATAGTAACCTCGTACTGTGAAGACTTGTTATTGTCAGATTTACCATCATCAGATTTGTTATTTTCGGATTGAGCATTTACTTTTATTGACAAAAAATCTTTCAAATTATCCGAGACCTTTGGAAGTTCGGGTTTTACTAAATTTTCTTTTTCTACATCCTTGCCTTCGTCAATAAGTTTAAGAGCCCTGGAATAATAATTCAAAAGTTTATCTGTGTACGTTGCAAGAGCGTTGACAAGACGACTTTTCTCACGATTAATCTTTTTCATGAGAGTGGTAATCCTGTCTGAAGCGTTCGTACAGTCGAAAAAGAGAGTCAGATAATCAATATGCTTGTAATCCTTAAAAATTTGGTACGGCTTCTGTACTCCAAACAAGGTTGTACCCTCAATGAAGTAGGAAGCGTTGCCTTTGATTGCTTCTCCATACTCAGTAACGATTTGTTCAGCTCCTAAAGGAGAACCTTTTACGATAACAATGTAGGGTATCTTGTTATCGCATAAGAACTTTATGGCTTTTGAGTTGCAATATCCTCTGTCAAGGATGACGCCCCGAATACCTATATTACACTCCTGAAGAAAATCGGTAATCTGTTTCATGGCCTTTGCATCTACCAATCCACCGCGATATACATTGAAAGTAACAGGCAAACCAGAAGATGTTACAGCATATGAGAAACTGACAATATTAATATTCTTATGGGATTTTGCGTGACCCTTCTCAGCAAGTTCAACACCTTTACTGGTGCAGTCGTCGTTTGAACCGTCAATGCAAAGCCATACATTATCAATACCTTTGGTCCGACAATGAAGAGCCCACGATTTCTTGAATTTAAGAATCGAACTTTGACTTATTTCTTTTTGAAAAAGATTACTGTAGTAACTGTCGCTCTTTGGTGATTTGTTGAACAGCATCTGTTCGGACATGGACTTCTGAAATAATGACAGGGTAGCCGATTTATGAAGGATTGAATACATTGCGAAATCCAAAATACTGTCAGAAATTTCGTCACCAAACGACTCTTTTACCAAATCAATTATTTTTTCCTTATTGTTAATGGCTTTGAGAGCACAGTACATTCCAATTTTCTTATATGCCGGCGTTGCAGGTTCGTTGGAATTTGTCGACCATTCATCAGGAAATATTTGTCTGTATTGCGAATTAGGAAACATCATATTCGGAGAATCTGCGCAGACATACCCAATGATTGTTCTTTTAATATCAGCAGTTTTTTTTCTTTTATCATAGGTTTGTTCAAGTACATATTCGACTGGGCAGTTGTTCGTATGTCTAATGGTAACATGTTCCTTTGGGATAGGTACCCTTACGTTGTAGAAGACAGTCATGGCAGTTATTTAATTCCAAATTATTTAATAAGATTCGTGTGTATAACTATGTGTAATCTACACATAGTTATATTATACCATTTTATTAAATAATGTAAATAATTATCTCTAAAAAACAGTCAGAAATTTTCATCTTGAAAATTACTCAAAATATTCGATAAGGACAGATAAAACGAGGTGTTGATTATGATTTGAGAACAGATCAAAAAATTGATATTTAAATCGTAATGTCATTGTATGACATACATAAAAATAATTACAGGAAGGGGTTAGTGTAGTTCGTTGGAAATTTTATGTTTATAAACGTGTAAATGCTTTATCAGTAGCGGTCAGAACTCAATTAGAACCTTTATATAAAGCTTTGGGCGTAGACTTATAGTGGTAGCGTATACTTTCAAATTACAAACAATCCCATTTTTTTATCCCTAAAGGTCGCCCCATTAGTTTGCTCTGATTTTCAAACTGTTATTCTACAGCCGGAACTACACGGTTTTGGCTATGATCTTTTCGATTTCTGATTTCAAAAAAAAGTTTTTCAGCGGCAGAGAAAAAAATAAAAATTCCGAAAAAAAAATTTCCGAACCTGATTTGAATATCGACATCCCGAGGTATCCTCCTTTTCTTGAGGGGCTTCCCTTTGCCGATCCGCATCAGCTTCTGTACAGCCAGAAGGAACTGGTTGACCGGATCAGACTTAGCTGCGGTCTAAATGATCTGCAGTACCGCGAACTTCTTGAACCGATGCTGCTGCGTTACGCCTCCTTTGTTCATCTTCTTCCTGCTTCTGAAATTCATCATCACCGCGGTGTCGGCGGACTGCTTCGTCACGGTCTGGAGGTAGCCTATCTGGCGCTGCGTTCCTCAGACTCGGTAATATTCAGCTTTGATGACACACCACAGGAACGAAGACTCAATGAACCAAGATGGAGGTTTGCCTGCTGCACCGCCGGACTGATGCACGATCTTGGAAAGCCTATAACCGATATGACAGTCACCGATGAAAAGGGAGGACTGGAATGGAATCCTCTTACTGAAAATCTCTATGACTGGCTGAGGGAAAACCGTCTGAAAAAATATTTTCTGCACTGGCGTCCGAACCGTCATCTCAAACATGAGGAGGCGGGGATCCTCGGAGTTGAATCGGTGATTACCCCGGAGGTAAAAAAATATCTTCGCCTGCGCGGCAGTACTTCGATTATTGAATCAGTTCTCCATGCAGTCAGTCACACCGCCACTGATGAGCCGCTGGTAAAAATTGTGCTTAAGGCCGACTCTGATTCTGTTGAAAAGGACCGTCTCTGCAACTGTTACGATCCGGCTCTTGCCATGGTTGGTCTTCCTGCAGATCGGTATATTTTCGATGCCATCCGTCAGCTGGTCAGTTCGGGTAAATGGAAAATCAATGTTCCAGGGGGCGCGGTACTGTACATGAAGGACGGAACCTATATCGACTGGTCTTTTTTCCGGGATGTTACAGCTCTGCTCGATGAGGAGAAAATTCCCGGTATTCCACGCAGTAAAGAAACCGTTGCTGATCTGATTATAGACAGCGGGGCAGGTATTGCCAACGTGACAGACGGTCACCGCTACCGCTATTTTGAAATCATGCCGGATCTGTCTCCTACTGTGAAGGTACTGGCGCTTAAAATTGATTCTATTGACAGAATTTATTCCGGAGCACTGCCGAATCCTCTCGACAATCTGCTGGAACTGCGGGAGCAGGAAGAGACAGCTGCTGCAGTTCCGGAGCTTAAACCTGAAACTGAAAATTCCGCTTTGTCTGAAGAACCTCAGGTGAAACAGGAAGAACTGCAGGAAGATTTGGAAATTCCGGAAATTTTTTCAGCAGTGCAGGCGGATTCTACACTGCCGGAGTCCGCCTCCGCTACTGAACCGGATGATCCGGATGACGGAACAGAGAGCAGCGGGACTGCTGCCGCAGTTGCGGATGAACTGTCAGCCGCAGGCAGTGAAGTCCCGGTTGAACCGGAAGAAACAGTGAAAATTAATGAAACTGAAGCGCAGGAAAAAATTAATTCTCTGCCGTCATCAGAGCATCAAAAAAATTCTTTGCCTCCGGAGCCGACCGTGAATAAGCCGGTTGAGTCCGGATGCAGTGATTTAAGCAGAACCCTGGATCAGGAACTCCGGGCCAGAAGGAAAAAACTCAGTGAGGCAAAAAAATCCCGCAGTGAAAAAACACCTGAAATTCAGAAGAGCAGTGAGAAAACCTCACTTTCGCAAATTCCCTCCCTTGAGATCAGCCGCAGCTGGGAGAAAATTTTTCAGCGCGGCTACCATGGGGGAGATTTTCTGCGGGAGTTTTTTCTGCCGATCCTGAGCCATACCGCGGCTCCAGCCGGGATTTACCGCGATGAGCAGTCACGGCTGATTGCAGATCTGGGAATGCGTGAGGATCTTGAACTTGTAGTCAGTCATCTTGCCTCCGACCGGCTGCTCGGTGAATTCAGCGGCGGACGTGAGGTTATGACCTCAGAGCAGCACCGCCTGGTAAGATTCAGCAGCTCCTTTTCCCGGGCTATGCTGCGGGAGTTTAAACAGCAGGCGCTGACGGCAGAAAGTTTTGAAAAATATTTTTCAGAAAATTCCCCGGAGCCTGCAGCGGAACCTGCCGACCCGATCGGGATCCCGGTTGTCGCAGGAGCCGAACAGTCTGCGCAGAAAACCGTTCGAACCAAATCCTCCGCCGCTGACAGCCGGGAGGTGGAATCCTGCATCAATGAAATGATCGATCTGATGACTGCCGGCTCCTCCTGCTATTTTGAACGGGTGGAGGTTCTGGACGACAAACGGACCGCAGTACCGGTTGATGCATTTGAACAGCTGATTGCCACCCGTTACCCGAAGCTCAAACTGTTGAATGTCAGACGGTCGCTGCGGGATCCGAAATTAAAACTCAAAGGCCTTCTGAATATTTCACGTCAGAAGGTGATTCTTGAAGCTCTGTTTGAAAACAAGGAGTCCGACCATGAAGACGGTGAACCGTCCGTTTAATTTTGATAATCCTTTCCGTCCCAACTATGAACTGTGGACAGCAGGTATGTGGACCGCCGGGACCGCAGGAACTCTTGTGCTCACCCTGCTGCAGGATCTGCCGCTGGAGCCTCTTGCCGCCGCAGGGTACCGCCGCCAGCAGAATCTGATCTACCGCGAACTTGAGTTCATTACCTTTGATGAACTTTTACGTAAAAACAGTGTTCCCGGAACCATGTGGATCGGTACCGGTTTTGAATGGGAGCACCGTCATGCCCAGCTGGCAAGTCAGCTGGCGGCAATGGATCAGAGCTGTTTCAGACCTGAACGCAGTCTGACCGCCCGTGCGGTGGATTTCATGACCGGCCGCAGGGCGCCGCCGCCGGTGATCGGCCAGCCCTGGATCCACGGACTTGAAACCAGGGAGGTACCTCTTTATCAGGAGCTTAAACATGCCGAGGGGCATACCCTGATTGTGGGTACCACCGGAGCCGGCAAGGCCCAGCCCCTTGACTGCGCGGTTCTCACCCCGTCGGGATGGCGGTGCATGGGGGAGCTGAAGGTGGGTGATTTTATTACTGATCCTGAAGGAAAGCCCCGCCGTATCAGCGGCATCTTCCCCCGGGGAGTACTTGAGATCTACGAAATAATTTTAAGCGACGGTCGCAGAACCCGCTGTTCCATGGAGCACCTGTGGCGGGTGATAACCCGTGTTCCCGCAGCAGAGTCTGCTTCATACCAGACGCGCAGTTCCTCCTTAACCACGGTGGAGCTGGGTGACATTATCACTCTGATGCGGCAGGGTACAGCGGTGGAGGTTCCGGTGCTGGAACGCAAAGAACTGGAGCACGGAAAATTTACCACTGTTTTCCGGGAAATTAAAAAGATCGTCCCTGCCGGCATGGCTGAGTGCCGCTGCATTATGGTTGATTCAGCGGAGCATCTCTACATTACCGATGATCTGATAATCACCCATAATACCAGAATGTTCGATCTGCTGATTTCCGAGGCGGTGGCCCGCAACGAAACGGTGATTATCATAGATCCGAAAGGTGATAAGGAACTTGCCTATAACGCCGAGCGTGCCTGCCGCTGTCTTAACCAGAGTGAGAGGTTCCTGTATTTCAATCCCGCCTTTCCGGAGAAATCCTTCTGCATCGATCCTTTGCATAATTTCTCCCGTCCCACCGAAATTGCCTCCCGCATCTCGGCGCTGATGCCTTCGGAAAGCGGTTCCGGCTCCACCTTCAAGGCTTTCTCCTGGCAGGCTCTCAACAATATCATCCAGGGAATGGTGATCTGCAGGGTAAGACCACAGCTGGTTACCATCCGTCACTATCTTGAATCCGGGGCGGCCGGACTGGTGGTAAAAACTCTGGAGTCTTATCTTGATCTTACAGTGCCGAAGGGACGGGAGAAATACCGCAGTTTTCTGCAGCGGATTGAAAAACAGCGTCTGGAGGGCAGGGCGCAGAGCTGGAAAAATTTCTACCGGGAGGAGCTTGCGGCAAAATATCCGAATTCCGATATCGAGGGGCTGCTGTCCATGTATGAGCATGATACCGCCCATTTTTCCAAAATGGTGGCCGGACTGCTGCCGATTATGAATATGCTCACCTCCGGCATTCTAGGTCCGATGCTCAGTCCGGATCCGCAGCGCGGCGGGGAGGAACGGCTTATTCTTGATACCGCCAGGATCATCAACAGCGGGGGAGTTGCCTACTTCGGTCTTGATTCCCTTACCGACGGCATGGTGGGCTCGGCCATAGGATCACTCATCCTTTCAGATCTGACCGCGGTGGCGGGGGATCGCTATAACTACGGGGTTGACAACCGTCCGGTGAATGTATTTGTGGATGAGGCGGCGGAGGTGATTAACGAGCCTTTTATCCAGCTTCTTAACAAGGGGCGCGGTGCCGGACTTCGGCTGTTTGTTGCCACCCAGACCTTTGCGGATTTTGCCGCCAGACTAGGTTCTGCCGACAAGGCTACCCAGGTACTGGGCAATATCAACAATATTTTTGCCCTGAGAGTTACCGATGTGGAGACCCAGACCTATATTACCGACAAAATTCCGAAGACCAGGATCAGCACCCTGACCCATACCCTGGGGCAGAGTACAGATCCGCATCAGCCGGTAATCCATTCCGGCTCCCAGGCCCAGATGCTCAAAGAGGAGGAGGCGGATCTGTTTGCACCGGCGCTGCTCGGCCAGCTGCCGAATCTGGAGTTTATCGGCAACATTTCGGGAGGAAAAATTGTAAAGGGCAGGATCCCGATCCTGACCGGAAGTAAATCCGGATGAAACCGGATCAGCGGTTTGTTTTACCCGGCACCAGCAGCAGAGCTCCGAGCAGGATCCAGTTGAACAGAGGAAGAAACAGCAGCACTATAAACCATCCCGACCACTGTAGATCTTTAAGACGTGCCATGCAGTTCATAAACAGACTGATCATTGACGTAATCATTACCAGCGGCAGCATTACCGCCTTGAGCGGACCGAGAATTGCGCAGAGCATAACAAGGACTATGTTGATGACTATGATCCGGACCCAAAGCTGCCCGCGTCCGATTTTGATCCCCCGCGGAAAGACGAAATTAACAAAACCGCCCGGTGAGCCGGCTGACGCGCTGGAGTAGTGCTCCGCGTACTTTGCAAACGGATTATCCTCACTGCCTGCTTCGGTGCTTCCGGATGAGGTCCGGGATCCGGCACCGGATGATCCGGCAGATCCGCTGCCCTGAGATCCGGATGCGGAACTGTACTGACTGCCTGAAGCCTTGTATTCTGCTTTGACCCTTTTTTTGAATTCTTCAAAGCGGCGGTCATTATCGGCATTGCTGTCTGAATCTGCCTTATCACGGCCGGTACTGCTGTTCTGCCGGGATGAACTGCTGTTATTTCCGGCGGCGGCACCGGCGGTGCTACTCTCATCCTGCTCCTCATACTGTTCCTCATACGGGGCGACGAAAGGATAGCGGTACCTTTCAAACAGCCCCCGTTCGTTGGCGTCTTTAATCAGAATACTGAACAGCGCGAGGCAGTTTTTGCGGGTGAAATATTTTTCTGCAAAATCTTCGATGTTGCGGCCGTAGTATTTGATTATCCTGAGAAAAGTACCCTGCAGCGCCACCGGATCGGTGAAACAGTCCTCATTCAGATTTTCATTTTTCTGAAGGGCGGCAAATTTGTGCTCCCATCTGCCTCCCCTGAACTCCACCTCCTCGCAGCTCATTTTCTGACCCCGGTAGGAAATACCGAACCTGAGGGCGAAGGTGCGATCCCTGGTGAAAATCACAAAGGTGAAACAGTCGGTAAGAGAATCAAACTTTACATTAAAGGTGGCATAAACCTTAGCTCTGTCGTTATCCAATATTAACTCCTTTTTTTGCTGAACCGCCGTCCGATCATTTTTTCTTGGTCGGGAACAGCAGCAGTACAAGAAAATATCCGAAATTGATCGGGTAGACGAGGGCCAGAAAACAGCTTACTGCCCCGATCCCTGCATCCCTTGCCCGGCGTGCGCACAGTGACAGTCCGATGATCCCCAGGACAAAAGCTTCGAGAAGCGCCATTGCAGTGACAAATAGTTCCGGTGTCATTTCCTCATTCCCTTCGATTTCCTGCAGGGTATCCTCCATCAGCGGATAGGCCATGGCAAGACCGAAGAGTATCACCCCTGCCAGTACTATTGCCAGCATCGTGCGCCAGAAGAAGGCCCTGCGTCCGAGTCTTCCTTTGAAACTGAAAAAATACCCCAGAAATCCGGAGCCTTCCTCATCCTGAGCTTTGTGCCCGGCCGCACCGGGATGCCGTTTTGCCACCGATGGAGCAACGGTTCTGACATTGACGTTACCGATGCGGTAGCCGTGATCTGCAGTGCTGCCGGTTGAGGCTGACAGAGCAGAGCCCCCGCGAGCAGCCCCCGGGGACTGTGCCGCAGAAGCAGGTGTCGTTGAAAGAGATCCTGCGGAGGATGAAACTGCTGACGGAGCTGCCGCTGGACTGCCGGATGCCGCTTTCGGGGAGGATGTATCCGGAACAGAGCTTATGCTGCTGTTTTCATCCCGTTTAAGAACAGGCGGTGTCAGACGGTTGAGTTTGTACAGTCCCCTCCAGTTGGCATCTTTGATGATCAGCCTGAGAATTTCTCTGCGGCTTTCCTCGTTGAAAAGTTTCTGATTGAAGTCGATCATGTCGTAGTTCAGAAATCTGGTCAGATTGTTCATCATCTGCTCCAGTTGGCACAGATCTGAAAATTCATGATCCTTGAGATAATATTTTTCACAGGATGAGCCCGGCTTCGGCTCCCATTTTTTAGGCGGAACGGATCTTTGGACAAATTCCTGGGCCCGCATAACCCGATCGCGGAATGACAGGGTGAAGCCAACGGCTGGTGACTGGTTTCTTCCGTACATCACAAGGGTATAGCTCTGATCCCGCTCCCCGTAGCTGAAGCTGAATCTGTCCTGAAGTTCCTTTGCTGTCATAATTCCCCCGTTTATGGCTGTGTATGCACCGGATTATAACAGAGCGCGGTGTTATGCGCAGATCAGAGAATATGTTTTGTGATGGCTGTTGCCGAAATGATAAGATCCGGAGGAATATCCGATCTCGGCGTTTACCTGCTGAACTGCTCCGGGGCGGAGTTTCGGGGTATTATGATCTGCGGCCGTCCTCATTAGTGTCTTCATCGTACAGATCTACATCGCCTCTCAGCTTTTCATCGTCTTCATCGTAGTCGTCCAGATCTTCGTCATCACATTCTTCATCGTAGTTATCCGGATCATCATCGTAATCGCTGAGATCGTCATTATCGGCATCATCCGGTTCCTCCTGCTCCGGCTCCGGTCCGGAAAAAGAGCTGCGGCCGTTATAATTCTCTGAACCTGCGGTGTTTTGTTCTTTTGAAGGAAAAATCAGCAGTGCGCCGAGATAGAGCAGATTGATCGGTGTGATAAAAAGAAGTGCCAGAGTCCAGGAGCCGAATCCTGCATCTCTTCCCCGGCGGGTGCAGAACGAGCAGGTTGCAACAAACAGGAAGATAAACTCGATCAGAAGAGTTATTGCGGTGATGGAGCCATCCTCGTCAGGGATTAGCATCTTGCCGTTTTGATCCTCATGGGTCAGAATCACAACCGATACTATAAATACCAGCGTTACCAGCAGGTAGGTCTTCAGCATGTGGAAGATGAATTTTCTGCGGTTCATGGTTCCGTCGAAACTGAGGAAATATTCCAGAAAATCCTCCTTCTCCTCCTCCTCCCGGTGATCGTTTTTTATTACATTGCCGGCTGCGGCGGCGGAAATATCCGGTGAACTGCGGAAGGCTGCCGGATCAGCTTTCCGCTGCGCTGCGGTTCTGCTGAAGTCCGAACTTCCGGTGCTGCCTGCTGCGGCGGAGGCCGGTCCTGCAGATGAGTATGATGCGGCGCCGCCGGAGGACTGCTGACTGTCAGAGCTGCCATCCGCGGCGGTGCTGCGCAGTGCATCGGGAACCGGAAGACGGTTGAGTTCATAGAGATTTCTGCGGAATGCATCCCTGATGATTTCGTTCAGCAGTTCTCTGCGGCTGTTTTCTGAGAAAAATTTCTGATCGAACTCGATAACATCATGACCGAGAAAACGGGTCAGATTGTTGAGCATCACCTCTAGCTGGCAGATGTCCCCGAATTCGTAATCCTTGACGTAGTATTTTTCCATGGAACAGCCTTCCTTCGGCTCCCATCTGAAGGGGGGAAGTCTGCTTCTGGTATATTCCCTGGCGGTAAACATTTTATCGCGGAATGACAGACAGTAGCCTACCGCCTGCGCGTCCTTTTTCGCATGGAGCACGAAGCTGAAACTGTAATCATTTATACTGTATTCAAGATTGAAGATTTGTTTTATTTCCTGACTGTTCACGGGCTTCTCCTTACGTTTACGGCTGATTATATCAAAGCAGGGCCGGGTGCGGTACCTGGGAACACGCAAAACCCCGGGAGGAGCTGCAGAGGGAAGTAATTCCGGCGTCTGTGCTCTGTCTCCGGCTGTTTACGCCCGGTCTGAAAATATTAATTTTCTTGCTGTTCCTGGTTAGATTTCCGGTTGTTTGTGGTAGAATAGCAGAGTTTATTTTTTGATAAAAAAGATCTAAAAAGTTAAGGATTATAAATGCGTACCGTATATTGTGGACTCGTTAGTAAAGATCTTGTTGATAAAGAAGTCACCCTCTGCGGATGGGTAAACAAGAGAAGAGATCTCGGCGGATTGATTTTCATCGATCTGCGCGACCGTGAAGGTCTGGTTCAGGTTGTATTCGAACCAGAACGCAAGGATTCATATGATGTAGCTTCAGAACTGAGAAATGAATACTGCATCACCGTCAGGGGCGTGGTAAAACCAAGACCTGACAATCAGATTAATAAAGATCTTAAAACCGGTGCCGTTGAGGTTTACGCCAGCCATCTGGAAATCATCAACAGATCAGAGCCTCTGCCGCTCGATCTCAACCAGGTGAACAATTCTGAAGATCTGAGACTCAAGTACCGCTATCTTGATCTGCGCCGTGCTGAAATGACCAGCAATCTGGTTACCAGAGCTAAAATCACCAGATTCGTAAGAAGATATCTTGATGATCACGGATTCCTGGATATTGAAACCCCGATCCTCGGCAAACCAACTCCGGAAGGCGCCCGTGACTATCTGGTTCCAAGCCGTATCCATCACGGCAAGTTCTATGCTCTGCCTCAGTCTCCTCAGCTTTACAAGCAGCTGCTCATGATGGCAGGCTACGATCGCTACTATCAGATCGTTAAATGTTTCCGTGATGAAGATTTGCGTGCCGACCGTCAGCCGGAATTCACCCAGATTGATATTGAAACCTCTTTCCTGGAGCCTAAGGATATCCAGGCGATGATGGAGGAAATGATCAAATCTCTGTGGAAGGAATTAAAGAATGTAGAACTGCCTGATTTCCCTGTTCTTACCTGGGACGAGGCAATGTCAAAGTACGGTTCCGACAAACCTGATCTGCGTATTCCGATGGAAATCCGCGATATCGCACAGATCGTTAAAGACTGTGAATTTACCGTGTTCAAGGGACCTGCAAATGATCCTAAGGGCCGCGTTGCAGCTCTGAGAGTTCCGGGCGGTGCAGTATTCAGCAGAAAACAGATTGATGAATTCGGCAGCTTTGTAGCTGTATACGGAGCCAAGGGTCTTGCATGGATGAAGGTTAATGAAACCGGTGTTCAGTCTCCGATCGCCAAGTTCCTGACTGAAGAACAGGTTAATGAAATCGTTAAGACCACTGAAGCGGTTAACGGTGATATCATTTTCTTCGTTTCAGATCTGAAGAGAAAGGTTGTTTGTGAAGCTCTCGGCGCCCTGAGACTCAGAGTTGCCAAAGAGCTGAATATCTATAATAAAGAGTGGGCTGCTCTGTGGGTGGTTGACTTCCCGATGTTCGAGGAAAACCAGGACGGCGGTATCACCGCAATGCACCATCCGTTCACCGCACCTAATATCAAGTCGGTTGAAGAACTGGAAAAAGATCCTTATTCAGTTTATGCAAATGCCTATGATATGGTTCTCAACGGTTATGAAGTGGGCGGCGGTTCCGTTCGTATCCACAAGAATGAAGTTCAGCAGGCGGTGTTCAGAGTTCTCGGCATCAGCCAGGAGGAACAGCAGGAGAAATTCGGATTCCTGCTTGATGCTCTTAAGTACGGTACCCCGCCTCATGCAGGTCTGGCATTCGGTCTTGACCGTCTGACCATGCTTATTACCGGATCTGACAATATCCGTGACGTGATTGCCTTCCCTAAGACCACAGCGGCAACCTGTCTGATGACTGATGCTCCTGCCTTCGGCAGCGCTGAAGCTCTGGAGGAACTTGCAATCCAGCCTACAGATATTGAAAAATAATTTTTTTGAAATTTAAATTTTAAGATTTTTAAAATATTTTATGCCTTGACAGGCAAACAGTTTTTAGGAGTTAAACATGTCAGGACACAGTAAGTGGCATAACATTCAGCACCGTAAAGGTCTGCAGGATGCAAAGCGCGGTAAGATCTTTACCAAATTAATTCGTGAAATTACAACAGCAGCCAGACTGGGCGGCGGCGATCCTGCTGCAAATCCACGTCTGAGAGCTGCTATTGCAGAAGCTCTTTCCAACAATATGACCCGTGATACAGTTGATCGTGCAGTTAAGCGCGGTGCAGGTGGAGATGATGACGGTGCACAGTTGGAAACCATCATTTATGAAGGTTACGGTCCATGCGGCACAGCTATTCTGGTTGAATGCCTGAGCGACAACAAGAACCGTACCGCTGCTGACGTTCGTCACGCATTTACCAAAGCAGGCGGTAACCTCGGTACTCCTGGTTCTGTATCTTACCTGTTCACCAAGAAGGGTGAAATTGAATTTGAATCCGGTGATGAAGATCAGATCATGGAAATTGTTCTGGAAGCAGGTGCTGATGACGTTGTTTCAAATGATGACGGTTCAATCGATGTTTACACCGATCCTAATGCATTCGGTGATGTTCTCGATGCAATCGAAAAAGCTGGTATGAAACCATCTTCTGCCAAGGTTGCAATGATCCCTTCAACCGAAGCAGACATCGATGCAGATCATGCTCAGAAGTTTATCAACCTGGTTGATATGCTTGAAGATCTGGATGATGTTCAGCAGGTTTACCACAACGGTTCTATTTCAGATGAAGTTGCTGCAACTCTCGAGTAATAGATAACTGTAATATGTTAGCTATATTAGAAGGCCGGAGGCGCTTTGCCTGCCGGTCTTTTTTGTGTCTTTTTGCGTAACAGATAGAATATTAATTATTCGCTGCTTACTGCTTTTAAATCATGCTTCTTTTTTTATTAATTTACTTCTACCTACTTGCATATTAAGATATTCTCTTAAATATTTAAACGGGAACGGTATAACGGTAAGTTGATTATTGTGGACAAAGGGTATGTTCATTGTAGGAAGCAATTGGTTAAATAATATTGGGCCTTTATTATATCCTTCGATGCATCTGACATTTGATGCTTTAGCTATTTTGGCTCTCATTCCTTCGCCAATAGTGCCGACAAAATAATAAAGTCTTCCTGAATCCTCATAAGTTTTAATGTCAAGGCACGAAGAAAGAAGCTCCTCGCGTCTAGCTTTACCACGCAGAGCGGTATCACCTGATGCCAACAGAGTTTTTATTTCATCACTTTCAGGTAGGGTTATAATTCCTGTATCTTTTATGACGTTGATCTGGCCTTTACTGTCGATGATCAATCCTCTGATTTTTTCGTTACAAGCTTTTCCATATTCAAAAATATTAATGCAACATTTATATTTATTATCCGGTTGATGAGTAGAAAAATTCTCCATCTCATCTATTTTGAATGAACCGTCAGGATTAATTGCCATGAAATAACTTCGTTCGTTGTTTTCAATGGCGAAAATTAATGGCTCATTCAATTTAAGACTGTTCCAGTCGAACAGTGAAATTTTTTCATTCTTGAGATCTTGTTTAATCATCAGTTCATATATTACCGTTGAAATAGAATATTCTACATGTTGGTCGAAATCTTCAAGGGTTACATGCTGTACTGTATATCCATTATTAATGTTGTCGTAATGTGGATCAGAACAGTTTTTATAATGTTTCTTGTTGTGAATAACGCAGATATTAAGTTTGTTCTTATCTAATTTTTTTTCTACGCTAACATTGTCAATCTTATATTTCTCTTTTATACCTGAACAAATTTTGGAGCATAATATATGGGAATAATTATCGTCGATTTGATCTACAATCCTAATTTCATGACAAGCAAGCATATTCAGTATTCTTTTTGTATATTCTTTTCTGTGACTTAGGGTGAAATCAATCCGGTTGGTGACTTCTTGATAACTGCAATCAATATGTGCAATATTTTCATATCTGTGATTGAAAGTCGCTATTGTTGATTCAAGCATTGCAATTTTACTTTGGTCAAATTTATTTTCATTCTGAATATCCAAAAATGTAATTTCGGTTTTTCTTCTGTCTATTTGTCTGAGAATAAAACCCGGCTTTTTCTCTTTGCTCAGTCTGCGCCTGAGAGTTTTATCATTGCATAATACGTATCTGGGATATTCAGCAATAGATCTCTTTTCGAAAGTAATTTGATCTTTTAGTAATTCTGAGGTAAATGTTCTAACATGCATTTCGATTCGTGAATCTTTTGTGAACTGAAATTCTAGACATGGAACCTGCATTGCTTTAGGTTTAATCCAGCTTTTGTTGAAATAGTAAAAATGCCCGGTTAAATTTTTAAAGCCAAGTGTATCTGTATCGTTGTGTGGCAGTGCATTCAGCAAAAGCTGAAGCAGAATATGATCCGGTAGTTCATCAACATTTGTGTCTGCTACAGATAGTGTTGAACCATCGTCAATTTCTGAAAAAATTTTTTTTAGTGTTGAACGATGATTCGAGTCCGAAGTCATCATGACGAATAGTTTTTTCCCTGTATCGAAAACTATACTTTTTACATCGTTATTTAGTGCTGGTGCGTCTAGAATATAAGAACCATGTTTGATGTATTTGTCACTTGTTGCTATTGTTAAGAATTTAAATCGAGACTTTACATTATTGCGATCAATCGCATATTCAATCTGGTTTGTTTTAATTTTTGAATTCATTTAGTACATCCTTAATTACTGTGAATGCTTCATTGTTCAGACTAATTGAATTTTTATTTTTGATGAAAAGTGAAGGTATTGAGATGATCCGCACATTATTCCTAATCGAATCACCGATTGGCCATGTTTGTTCTGCAATTATATTGGCAATAATTGCACAACGGCATTCGCACTTGTTAGCTTTCAATGCAATCTTTTCTTCCATCTTGGTTCGATCGGTGGTTTCACCTTCGTGCCAGTTTTTGAAATCTATATAAACAGATTGCCCGCGAACTTTGAAATCAAAAAGTTCGAATATTGTTTGATCCTCTATTTCTTCGAGTTCAACACCTAGGTAGCTTGAAAAAATATGCCTACCAACAACCTCTCCCAGTGCTCCTTTGTAGATGTTGTTCCAAAGTGGTGGTGTCATAATATAGTCATTTTCTGCGAAATGACATGCCCAACCGTTTTGAACGAAAAGTTCTTTTACTCCTCTGATCTTGAGCATATCCTGCAACTTGGTAGAATGTTCTGACAGTACGTATTTATGTTTTTGATCTTGAATAAAGGAAATATCTATTTGGTTATAGTCAGATTCCTGATTGAAAAATAGAGTGTTTCCTTTGGTTGGCAGTTTTGCGTAAAAGTTTTTAATGAATTCATCATTATCATTATCAGCATCTTCGATGGATGCTGTAGGTTTTGCTAAAACTTTGTTTCTCATATTTTTCCAAATTTGGATATTATCTTCTGTCCATTCATTGTTTAGTAATCGTTTAATAAAAAGGAATGCAATGGTTGCATTCGCTGTTGCTTTATTTCTTAATCTGGTAATTTTATCGTTTGGTGTCGTGGTCGCTGTTTGTTTTATTGTATCGAGAAAATTCATAAATTCAGGATTGAATATGCGATGATCCGCTACGGTTAGATCCAAACAGTCTGCAATTCTGCTATCTGCATAAATATAGATATTTTTGTTTTTGATATTTGTTCTGCAGATCCTTCCGATAGCCTGAATAATGTATCTTGTACTCATAAGAATAACGCTTTGTAGCTCATATACATTACCCCATGAAGATGGTTTATTCTGGGAACCAAAAATTTTAAACGCCTGTTTTATGTTCGCATTTGCACTGCTCATTGATAGTTCTGCGTTCTGGCGAAGAAACTCCATCTGGAAAATATATTTAATAAAGTTGTGTTCGTCCAGAACATCGTTCATGTTAACTATCAGATTTGTTGGTTTTTCTAGATAGATCGCATCAAAATCCTTTTCATTTTGCTCCGGAAAATCATTGCTTCTAACAAGTTTTGCCTTTAATTTATCGGGCACAGAATATTGAAGATTTTGACCTGCGCCAATTGTTTGGTAAACCGATATCACAAATATCTTTTTACCTTCAGAAAGCTTTTCAAGGAGGATTGTTTTCTTAATTTCATAATCTGTACCGTCAAGATAGAAAATGGA
>ONPL01000210.1 GCA_900319705.1 uncultured Pseudomonadota bacterium
GAAAAACAATAGAAAACCTTCAGGAAAAAAACTCATTATTTATGCTGACAGTCTCTATTTCTCCGCCACCAAAAAAGATGGATCAGGCAAAACTGTCCATCTTTCCTACAATATCATACTTTCTAGGCTATCAGCGTGAAACGATGTTGCCGTTTCACGTTTTTCACCAGAGAAAGTCAGGAGATTAAGCCTAAGATTTTTGCAAATCTAGTACTACACAAATAATGGTACTACAAGCTTCATTGTTCTATAAGTTATTTTCCTTGATAAAAGTTTTCTATTTCCGTAGCGAAATTTTTTATGTTAATCGGGATTTTCTTTATCCCTAGCAACTTGCATAGCTCTTTTGTTTGTAAGTTTGGAGTTTCAATCAAAATTTCATCGTTTCTGCGACTGTAAAAGCACATCCATGATTGAGCTACCCCGAATAGTTCTGAGGTAGAAATTTTTGATGCTCTTATTTCTTTCCGTAGAAGCAGTAGTATTATCGTATTTATAATATCAGCAAAAATCTTCCCTCTCACGGATGTTTCATTCCATTTTGACAGTGGTAGCAACTGAAGATACTCTTTCGAAGTTTTAAACACGTTTTCAATTTTGGTTCTTTCAAAGTAGTCACACAGTAACTCCTTAGGTGTAGTATCCCTATTTGACAGTAGGATAAAATAACCGTTCTTTACTGCAACCCAGTTCTTTTCTTTAGCTGTCAGACTGTTAAATTCATCTTCATGTTTCTTGAGATACTCATCATACCTTATTTGTGCCGCTAGACGATCAACATAAACGTACGCATTGATTGATGTACCGAATATCTCCACAGTTTCCTTTTTTCCAAAATATGAATGACCTTCTCTAATAAAGTCTCCTTTGTGATTGACTATATTTCTTTTGTTTTTTTCATACAAATCTTTATAAGGATATCCTTTTTTAGCAGGCATTCTTGCCGTCATTACCCGGATTCTCTTTATATCACTATCTTCTGCTTGCACGGATTCTGAATTGAGAGATTTCAGTAAATCCTGTGTCACATAGCCGGCATCAAGTACTACCGATTCTACAGTAACACCAACGCTGGTATATACATTCTCTGCAATGTTTGCAATTGTACTCAGATCAAGAACATTCCCTGGGATTATTTCGAACCAAACAGGCAACCCTGTTTCCTGATCTAGAATAAGAACTAAACGTGTCTGCACAGAAGTGCTCGTCACTCCATGACTGCACAATGCGTTGAAAGGATTATCCTTTATGTCATTTGGTAAAGGAGTTGAATCAACAAAACATCCACGGCCAAAATTAGGGTAGATCATTTTCAGATGATTTGTTAACTGCTTAAAAAAATTGAGCCTGCAATGATCTGCACCCATATCAGAAAAGAACTTAAAATCACTGCCTAACGAGGGAAGTGAAACTTCTCGCAGATAATATGAGGCGTAAGATTTTTGAATAAAATGTGAACATTGGATTTTACTACCATCCCTTAAAATTCCATGGAAAATATGCATTATCAAACGTTCATAATTTTCGTTATTCTTAAAAGCATTGCGCAAAACTCCTAGAAGTTTCGATTTTCTTAAGAAGTGTAGCAAAAGATAGCTGTCTCCAAAAACTGTATGCACATTCTGTTCTGGAAAAATTTCTGCTGACAGATGCATTATCCGTTCATCATTTTTATCTACCTGACTAAACTCATCGTTCAAAGAATCATAGTAAACAATACCGCGTGTAGGCGATTTAAAAATACCTTTTTTTCTATCTTCAGACAGATATAAAACCCTGCCTAAATTCTCTCTGGTAACAGAAATCGAATGATAAGGCTTCTTCGCTGAATCCTTACACTGGATCCATTTTTCTTTTGGAAGGTACTTACTTTCCTTGATTGCTGCACTGCCAGAAATAATTTTTTTTGTATTTGGATCGATTTTTAGGTTCTGAATTCTCAAAGTAGGCATTTTTAACACACTGAAAATAGTATAATGTAGTATTTAATAGTACTACATTATATCACTTTTTGATACACCATAAAACAAAAAAGTGTTGATTTCTTCTTATAAATCAACACTTTTAAAACATTAGTATTGTATGTAGTACTAAACTTTAAAGAATCTTAGG
>ONPL01000036.1 GCA_900319705.1 uncultured Pseudomonadota bacterium
TCTCGACCAACGGATTAAAAGTCCGCTGCTCTACCGACTGAGCTAACGACCCACCGTAGTTTGTTTCATCGCCATCGCGTTTCAACGGTGCATATAATATATAGTTTTAATTTTTTTTGCAAACCTTTTTTTCGATATTTTCCCTTTTACCGGCGCGGTCGGCTTAAAATTAAACAAAAACTCTTTCTCTGCAGTTAATTTATCCTTGATTGTTCACAAATTAACTGCGACGCATATCTCCTACTGATCCATTCATGATCAAAATTATGTTCTGCACCCTGAACAGAATATGAAAAGGCATCCGGTGCACAAGTGCAGAGGACGCCTTCATAACAAAATTCCAGATATACCGGTCAGGCTGAACGGTCAGCTATTTCTTCATCATCTTTCCCAGCAGATCGAGACCTGCTGAAAGCAGATCATCCATACCCTCACCGTCATCACGGCTGCGGTTCTGCTGCTGAGGCTGATGTCTGCTGTTTCCTGACTGCTGACCGTACCCGCGACCAGCCTGACGGGAACCGGATGAAGTTCCTCCTCCCAGTATGGCACCGATAAGATCACCGAGTCCAGGCGCAGATCCGCCGCTCTGCTGCTGTTCATTTCTTCGTGCTCTGCCGTATTCCTCCTGTCGTCCGTAATCATCTCTGGTGCGGGAACCTGTCTGCGCCCCGCCTCCGAGTATAGTTCCCAGCAGATCTGCAAGGCCGGAGCCGTCCTGTTCACTGCGGAAATCTTCATCCCTGCGCGATGCACGGCCGTATTCCTCCTGACGGTCGTAACCACGGTCACGGGTGCGGGAACCTGCTGATGATCCTCCGCCGAATATTGATCCGAGCAGATCTGTCAGACCGGCACCGTCTGATTCGCGCTGAAAATCTTCATCCCCCCGCGAACCGCCGTATCCACCCTGCTGACGGCCGTATCCGCCGCCCCTGGTGCGGGAACCTGTCTGAGTTCCTCCGCCCAGTATTGTTCCAAGCAGTGTGCCGAGAGCTCCGAGTCTGGTGTTGCGAAGTTCCGGCCACAGCATAAAGGCAAACTGAAGCAGTGTTCCAAGATTAAGACCGCCGCCACCCTGTGCATTTGAACGCTGGGCACCGCCCAGCAGAACCTCAATCAGCGGGCCGAGGGAATCCGATGCAACTGCCTGCTGCTGCGCATTGCTGCTGTTCATATTGTTCAATGCAGAAAATACGTCCCAGATCTGATTGTTGTCAACTTCAGTCAGATCTGCATCAATGGCCGGAATTTCCTCAATATCATCAGGAATTTCAGATTTTACGTGGAATACATCCCTGGTTCTCTCCAGCAGATACTCTGTTTTATCATCCGCAGAGCCCGATGCCGTATCGGTGGTATTGGCAAAAAGATTGAACAGTGATATCGGATCTATCGCCTCCTGCTCAACAGCATCCCTTAAATCCTCATCGTCGGAAAACTCCTCGGCGGCAGGTTGCACAATGTCGGTTACAAACTGCTCCGATACTGTTTCTCTTCCCTGTTTTCTGGCCTGTTCTGTCAGGATCTGAGCCAGTTCCTCAAAAAATCTGTTATCAGACATGGTTACTCCCGTTGTTGATATGTGCCGCAGGGCATCACCGTCAGAGCGGCATACTGAATATTATACCTATTTGAGTTTCTTTAATTCGTTTTCAGCAAGTCTTGCTGTGGTGGTTCCGGCATAGTCACGAACCACCAGCTGGAAAAACTTTCTGGCATAATCGGTATTGTTTTCCGTTACGGAAATCAGTCCGAGTTTATACAGAGCCTCAGGTCTCTTGACTGAATTTTCATCCTTAACCACATTCAGGAAACACTGTTTGGCTTCGGTCAGACGGTTGGTCTTGTAATATGAATCCCCCAGCCAGAAATTTGAATTTCCAACCAGAGAGGAGTTCGGATACTTTTTGATAAAGGCGTTGAAAGCCTGAATGGCACCGTTGTAGTTTTTATCCTGCATCACCAGGGTCACTGCCTTCTGGTATTCATTCTTTTCATCAGGGGCTGCTGGAGCGGTCTGCACCGGTTTAGGCTTCACCTCCTCCTTTGCCGTGTTTGCAGAGGTCGATGCCGGAACCTTCGCGCCGGACTGCAGCTGGTTCATTCTGGCGGTGAGATCAGAAATCTGTTTGAACAGTTCCTGCTGATTCTTCTGCAGATCAGCCATTGCATTGTTGGTTTCCTCCAGTCTGCCGATGAGACTGTTCAGATCCTGGTTCATCATATCCAACTGCTGCTGCATCTGCACTCTGGCCTGATCAGAGGCTCTTACCTGTCTTTCAAGATCGGCCACACTGGTGGCTCCGGCCGCTGCCGGCAGGATCAGACCGAAAACTGCCGGCCATAGATATTTTACTGTTGTTTTCATTGGTATTTTAAGTTCCTCACAAATGATATTCTTCCGGCATTATACCGCGCCACGGCAGGAAAAACACAGATATTAGATATTCATGTTACATTACAGTTCCGCCGTCACTGCAGACAACCGGGAATGGATGTTCAATTAATGAAAACATGAACAGAACCGCAAGAATGTGATATGCATTGAAAATATCGAAACTCAACCGCTTTACTTTTCTGCAGGTTGAATTACTGATGACGCAGATAACATACCGCTCCCCGCAGATTCATGTATACCTGCGGCACCTCATCCGATCTGGACTTCATCACATACGGTAACGAAAAAGCCGGTGAAAGTCACCGGCAGAGATTTAAAACCATACTTCCGAAACGTCAGAGCATCAGATTTGCCAGAAACAGACCGACCAGACATGAGGTTATCACACCGATCAGGCCTGGTACCATGAACGAATGATTGAAGTAGTACTTGCCGATCTTTGTTGTTCCTGAGGTATCGAAGTTAACCGTCGCGATATCGGACGGATAGTTCGGAATAAAGAAGTATGCATAGGTTGCAGGCATGAGTCCGATCAGAACCGGGCCCGGCAGTCCGATGGCAACAGCAACCGGAAGCAGGATCTTGGCGGTTGCAGCCTGGGAATTAACCACAACAGATACGGCAAACAGAGCGAACGCAAATGTCCATGGATAACTGTTGACCATATCGGTTATTACCGCCTTGAACTGCGGCATGGCATACGAAAAATAGGTATCAGACATCCAGGCGATACCGAATATCGCAATACACGCCGTCATACCGGATTTAAACACCACTCCGTTCGGCACTTTGGACACCGGTGTTTTTGAGGCAATCAGAATCAGGGCTCCGAAGGCAAGCATAATCATCTGAATGACTACACCCATAGAGATCGGTTTTGCCCCCTCCCCGATGGTTCTTACGGACGGAACCACAGCAATAATGAAAATAGTTACCAGGGATATCAGGAAAATACCTACCGACAGTCTGGCAGAAAACGGCAGCTGTTCGTTAAGAGTTGTTTTCGATGTTTCAGCTATGCTCTTTCTGAATTCAGGATCCTGCATTCTGAGTTGAAATTCCGGATCATCCTTCAGTTCCTTGCCCCTGTAGTTGGAATAGATGGACATGGCAATAACACCAAGCAGTGTTGCCGGGAAGGTAACCATCAGAATATCAACAAGGGTCAAATCCTCAAGTCCCGGGATCTGCAGCACATCCCTGCCAAGATAGCATGCCACCACGGCAGAAATAGGAGAACCGGTTAAAGCCAGCTGGGATGCAACAGAGGCGGCAGCCATCGGTCTTTCCGGTCTGATATTGTTTTTCAGCGCAATATCACCGATGATCGGCATAATGGTATATACGGCATGACCGGTACCGAGCATTATACTCAGCAGATAGGTTACCAGCGGGCCGAGAAAAGTAATAAATTTAGGATGCTTTCTCAGAATTTTCTCCGCAACCTGAAGCATGCACTTAAGACCTCCGGCAGCCTCAAGTACAGCGGCACATCCCACAACCGCCAGAATAATCAGCATAACGTCCACCGGAGCATGTCCCGGCGGCATACGCAGCACAAACACCTCTATGACAAGACCGATCCCTGAAACCAGACCAAGACCGATACCGCCGTAACGGCTGCCTATATACAGCATAAGCAGCATGAAAATAAACTCAGCTATCAGCATCCACACCTCCGTAAAAAAACACCTTCCCCTACAAGATATTGTAGATCCAGGATCCTACTATTCCAATAATACTTCATGGAAAGAGCTAAATACGTGATGAAAGTCACCGGCAAGACATATTGTTGCTTCTGCGGCAGAAAATCAGCGGAATATCAATGACTAAGTAAAAAAAAGAAACCCCTCCGTTTTTAGCGGAAGGGTCAGAACTATTCAGAAAAGCTGTTCAGTCAGCAGTTCCGGATTAGTAAGAAAGAACTGCGCGGCGGTTCTTGGCAAATGATTCCTCGGTTATGCCGAGATCAAGAGGCTTTTCCTCGCCGTAGCTTACAATTGACATCTGGGTTGCGGCAACACCGAGGTTCTGCATGTACAGAGCCACGGACTTTGCTCTTCTTTCACCGAGAGCCACGTTATATTCAGGAGTACCTCTTTCGTCGGTATGACCTTCAATAATCACGGTGATTTCAGGATGATTTCTCAGGAATGCAGCGTGAGACTGGATCAACCCCTCATACTGCGGTGCAATTCGGTCACTGTCGTATGCAAAGTAAATTATGTTATCCTGTTTCAGAGCTTCGAATTTCTGACGATCAGCAGCGGAAAGATTGTAATTGTCTGAATATGCTGAATCAACAGTAACCATGCTGCTGTCATCGATCAGAGAGGAATCGATATCACCGCCCTCCTCGATTCTGGCCGAATTGGTACTGTCGCAGGCGGTCAGCGTAGATAAAGCCATAACTGAAGCAAATAACATTATTAATTTTTTCATTTTATATATCCTTACAGATAATCAGATTCAATCATCCAATATTCAAGTGATCCGGCAGCAAAACACCGGATCTGATTTTTTTATATTATACCAAGTTCAAAGTTTTTTGAAAAACAGCCAAAAAACTAGTTAAAAAAAGGAGACCAGGAAGGTGCGCTGATTGCACCGGAGGTGGACGGCAGATTGGCCTGGAATCTTCCGTCGGAGGAAACCAGAGCCAGACTCTTCTTTCCTCTTACCATGGTTGCATAGATAATCATACTTCCGTTCGGAGCAAAGCACGGACTTTCATCAAACTTGTTGTTGGTAAGAACCATCATGTATTTGGTATCCAGTTCCTGGCGTGCCACACGGTATGAATTGTCAATACGGGTAATAAATGCAATGCTGCGTCCGTCAGGTGCGACTGCAGGATCAAGGTTGGAAATGTTATCCCAGGTAACCCTGGCCACAGATGAAGGATTGTTCACATCAACACGGTAGATCTGAGGGCGTCCCCCTCTTTCAGATGAAAAATAAATGAAGTTCCCGCTCGGATCCCAGCTCGGTTCGGTATCAATCACCCGGTTGTTGGTAATACGCTTCAACGTCTTTGATGCTATATCAAGAACGTAGATTTCAGGATTGCCGTCCTTTGACAGCACCATTGCCAGTCTGGTTCCGTCCGGGGAGAATACCGGATTACCGTTGATACCGTTAAACTGGGCAACCTTGATACGCTGCTTGGTACGGTAGTTCTGAATATAGATCGCAGGATGCTTTGATTCAAAACTTACATAGGCAATCCGGCTGTCCTTCGGATCCCATGACGGTGACATAACCGGTTCACGGGAACGCAGAATAACCTGTTCGTTATATCCGTCATAGTCGGCAACAACCAGCTGATACGGATACTGCTGACCGTGTTTCACACTTACATATGAAATTTTGGTCAGGAAGGCGCCCCGCTCATGGATAATTGCCTCGTAAATCTGATTTGAAACGGTATGTGCGGCGGTTCTCAGCTGGTTGCGTGAGAAGGTGATCGCCTTGGATACCAGGACTTCACCGCCGGCAACCTCCACCAGCTGGTATGTCAGTCTGTATTTATCCCCGGCCTCCTCGAGTTTTCCGACAGCCACGGAATTTACCAGATCGCGCCACAGTTCAGCCTTAAGCTGAGATTTATCAGCGGCCTGCTGCGGCATACGGCCGGGTGCAAGCGGGGAAAATTTTCCGCTGAACATCAGATCGTTTCTGACAACCGCTGCCAGATCTTTGGCCAGCTGAGGATTCGCCGCAGCGGCAAAATCGGAAACAGCAATCGGATAACCGATATCCTGACCGCCGGTTATTTCAAGTTCCAGGGTTGCAGACGCTCTGCCGCTGAAACAAAGGGCTGTAATAAAAAGCATTACAGTTGCAAATATTTTCTTCATTTTATTCCCATTTAAATTATTCTATTGTTATTTTCCCTTGAACGTATAGTTAAGTTCAATGTTTCCCCCGTCGTAGATCGAGGCAGGAATACTTGGGATCTTGTTCTGGCACGGTCCCCTGATTGCGTCATGCAGAGCCTGGCACAGCTCCTTGTCACCGGAACACCCGCTGATCTCATAAATCAGCCCGCTCTGACTTGCACGGAATGACAGTTTCACCGTTCTGCCGATCATGCTTCTGTTACCGATAATCTTGTTGGCAAGGTAGTTCTGCAGCAGATTCTGGTAGGCAAGCTTGTCACCTCTGGTGTCGGCTTTACCGGAGCTTGCGCCCTTACCCTGATCACTTGCGGTGGAACCCTTGCCGCTGCCGGAATTTCTGCCCGGTCCGTTAAGCTGGCTGTTGAGAAAATCATCAAGATCCTGATCGGTCTTCTTTTTGGCCTGTTTTTCCTTTTCAGCCTTTTCTTTTGCCAGTCTTTCGGCCTTTTCCTTTTCTGCCTTCTCTTTTGCCAGTTTCTCGGCCTTTTCCTTCTCAGCCTTCTCTTTTGCCAGTTTCTCGGCCTTTTCCTTCTCAGCCTTCTCTTTTGCCAGTTTCTCGGCCTTTTCCTTTTCTGCCTTTTCTTTTGCCAGTTTCTCGGCCTTTTCCTTCTCAGCCTTTTCTTTTGCCAGTTTCTCGGCCTTTTCCTTTTCTGCCTTTTCTTTTGCCAGCTTCTCAGCCTTTTCCTTCTCTAACCGTTCCTGTTCAGCCTTTTCCCTGGCGATACGTTCCTCTTCGGCCTTTTTCAGTGCAAGTTTGCGTTCAAGTTCCTGCTGTTCACGCAGTTTCTGCTCAGCCAGTTCCTTTTCCCTTGCAAGCTTCTGCTCAAGTTCCTTCTGCTCCCGGGCGATTTTCTCCTCGAGTTCACGCTGTTCCCTTGCGCGCTGCTCCTCGAGAGCCTGCTGCTCCTCTTTGGCTTTCTGGATCGCAATACGCTTCTGCTCCTCGGCTGCTCGTTTCTGCTCTTCAAGCTGACGCTGACGTTCCTCGATCTCTCTCTGCTTTTCCTGCTTTCTGCTCTCAATCTCGGCAGCCTGCTGCTGTTCACGCAGTTTCTGCTGCTGTTTGGCGGAACTGCCCCCCGCCAGAGAGCTCAGATCGATCATGGTGGCGTTGATTATCTGCTGACCGGCAGAGCCCGGTTTCTGCGGTTTTTTCCAGTCCATACTGGCCAGGATCATGATCAGGATCAGAATTACATGCACCAGTACGGAGAAAACCACCGGGGAGAAATAATCTTTTGAAAAGCCCTTGGAACTGTTCACTTATTTTCCTTTCTTTTCATCGATCGGCTCGGTTACCAAACCGACACTCTGTTCACCGGCATTTTTAAGTGCAACCATAACCTGCACGATGTTGTTGTACGGGGTTGAACGGTCTCCGCTCACCACCACCGGTGAATCCGCATGATTGGCCCTGAATGTTCTGATAAAATCGGTAAGTTCCTCGATACTTTCAACCGGGGTGGAGTTTGAGCCGGTCTGAACCGAATAGCGTCCCTCCCTGTCGACATAAATGATTGCCGGATCAGACAGATCCTGATCCAGGGTTTTAGATTCAGCCTGAGGCAGATCAACCTTGACACCCTGCATGATTACCGGTGCCGTGGCGATAAAAATAACCAGCAGTACCAGCATTACGTCTATGTACGGCACCACGTTGATTTCGGCAACCGCCCTTCTTCTTTTTCTCAGAGACATGGAGCTTTCCTATCCTATATAATCTTTCTGTTGAGAATGGTAGACAGTTCATCCATGAAATTAATGTATGAATTCTCCAGTTTTTCAACTCTGGTGTTAAAGCGGTTGTATGCAACCACAGCCGGGATAGCTGCAAAAAGCCCCATGGCGGTGGCAATCAGAGCCTCGGCAATCGGAGGTGCAACCATTGCAAGGGTGGCATTCTTTACGGCAGCCAGAGCAACAAACGCATGCATGATACCCCACACTGTTCCGAACAGACCCACATACGGGCTTACCGAGCCGACAGTGGCAAGGAAAGGAAGACTTGTTTCAAGTTCCTCCACCTCGCGGGACAGGGAAACCTTCATGGATCGGTAGGTAACCCCCATGACCATTTCCTTGGCGGCCGGATCCCCCTTGGATTTTTCGTAGAGTTTGACAAACTCACGGAAACCTGAAAGGAACACCACCTCACTTCCAACCAGTGAATCCCTTCTCTTGTTGAGTTGTTCGTAAATTGAACCCATATCGCTACCGCCGCGCCAGAAAAGTTCTTCAAAATCTTCAGTGGCCTTGCGGGCATGCTTAAGCTGGCGGTGCTTGAAAAAAATTATGCTCCACGATGCAACAGACACGCACAGAAGCAGAAACATGACTACCTGAACCAGAAAACTGGCATTCATAACCAGTTCAATGAACGACAGTTCACCGGTAGGAGCCGGCGCCGCAGAAATCATGTCCGAAGTTTCAACAGTTATTTCAGGATCCACTTTGTATAACCTCTTTAATTGAATTTGGAATTAAAATTGGACGCATTTCCTTCAAATCGACACAGGCAATCTTTACAGCAGACTTGACCAGCAGATCACCCTGGCTGCTGTACACATGCTGACTGAAGGTTATTGAGGCGCCGCCGAATCGTACCGGTTCACAGGTTACCTTAAGCACATCATTGAATTTTGCCGGTCTTACGAAATCAACATCCATGTGTTTTACCACAAATGCAATATTCCGGCTCATCAGTTCATCCTGTTCGACGGAAAAAGAACGAAGCCATTCAGTTCTGGCCCGTTCCATGAATTTTATATAGTTGGCATTGTAGACAATACCGCCCGCATCGGTATCCTCGTAATAGACTCTTATATCGATAGAAAACGGATCACTCATAGTACAACGACTCCTCGGCGCTAATTATATCAGAGTTTAAGAGCTGTTTGAGCATCTTTTACAAACGTCCGGCCGAAATGGCTGTAAGCTCTCTCAGTGGCGACACGACCGGTCCTGGTGCGCTGGATATATCCCTGCTGGATAAGATACGGTTCAATCATATCCTCAATGGTTTCCGCATCCTCCCCCACCGCGGCGGCGATATTCTCAAGGCCCACCGGTCCCCCGCCGAACATATCGATCATGGAGAGGATCAGTTTTCTGTCCATCAGATCAAGCCCCTTCGGATCCACCTCAAGGATATTCAGCGCCGCATTGGCAACCTGCCTTGTGATCATGCCGTCAGCCTTTATTTCAGCGTAATCACGCACACGCCGCAGCAGACGGTTGGCAATTCTCGGCGTTCCGCGGGAGCGGGTTGCAATCTCCATGGCCCCGCCGTCATCGATGGCAATACCCAGGCAGCCGGCACTGCGTTTTACAATTTTCTGCAGTGACAAATCATCATAAAACTCTAGATGAGCCACAATTCCGAATCTGGCTCTGAGCGGTGACGCCAGACCGCCGGCCTTGGTGGTTGCCCCGATCAGGGTGAAGGGCTGCAGCGGGATGGTGACCGACTGTGCAGCCGGACCCTCGCCGATTACGATATCAAGTTTGAAATCCTCCATGGCCGAATAGAGCATTTCAGCAAGTTTGTTGTTGAGACGGTGGATTTCATCGATAAACAGCACGGAATTCTTTTCCTGCTTGGAAACCAGAGCGGCTATATCCCCCTGCTTCTCAATAGCCGGGGCGGCCACAGTGGTGATGTTCACCCCCATTTCATTGGCGACAATGGTGGCCAGAGTGGTCTTGCCGAGTCCCGGAGGACCGAACAACAGCACGTGATCAAGCGCCTTCCCGCGTTTGCGGGCGGCTGAAAGCCAGATATCCATCTGCTCCCTGACCCGGTCCTGACCGATATAGTCCCTGAGTCTGGCCGGTCTGACCGTAGGTTCAAGCGCCAGATCCTCAGCCTTTTCCTCAGTGCTTACCACGCGATCAACTTCGATCATAGACTACTTTCCTCCGAAGGTTGCTTTGAGCGCCTCACTGATGATCTGCGCCAGCGTCAGTTCTGGTTTGAACACCTGTTTAACCAGGGACTCGGCCTGTTTACGGTTGTACCCCATATCCAGCATGGCCTGGACTGCCATTTCCTGGTTCTGCCTGCTGTTCTCCCCGCTGTTCTGGGTACTGTCGGCAGCCGCTGTCTGGGTTTCGCCGGCAGCCGTGATATTCTGGTTGCTACTCCACTTTTCAAGACGGTCGCGCAGTTCGATCATCAGTCTCTCCGCTGTTTTCTTGCCGATCCCCGGAATTCTGGTGAGGGACACCACGTCATTGGCCTTTACAATTGAAAGCATCTCCTCCGGGCTCAAGGTTGAAAGTGCGGTAAGAGCGGTTTTCGGTCCGACACCGGTAATCTTTATCAGTTCGCGGAACAGGGAGCGGTCCTGTCTGCTGAGAAAACCGTACAGCAGATGGGCATCCTCGCGGACAATCATCTGGGTGAAAACCTTTACCTTCTCCCCGTTTTTAGGCAGTCTGCAGATTGCCGTCATCGGCATTTCAACACAGTATCCGACCCCGTTCACGTCGATTTCAACCGACGGCGGGGTTATCTCCGTCACGGTTCCGTTCAAAGATGTAATCATAGTGTGTAAATTATATTCCTGTTATGTTTTCTTATGCCCGGCTAGTGCATACGCCGCCTTGCGGTTCCGGTAACACTGTTTCCCATTCCCGCCAGTCCGAGGGTGGTATTGGCATGACAGATTGCTATAGCCAGCGCGTCGGCCGCATCACTCTGGGGTACCCGGTCAAGTTTCAGCAGTCTGACCACCATCTGCTGGATCTGCTCCTTGCTGGCGTTGCCGTATCCGGCCGCCGCCTGCTTGACCTTGCGGGGGGAATACTCGCCTACCGGCAGTCCGGCATTGAGCGCCGCCAGAATGGCGGAGGCCCTGGCATGACAAAGCTTGAAGGAGGAATCCACATTTTTCGAGACAAACGGCTCCTCGATGGCAAACTGCTGCGGTCCGGTCTGCACAATAATCTCGCTGACCCCGTCATAGATCTGCTTGAGTTTGTCCACAAAGATCTCCCCCTCCGTCCGGATGCACCCCGAACAGACATAGCTGAACTTGAGCGGACTTACCAGATCGATGACACCGTAACCGGTAACCCGGGATCCCGGATCTATACCTAAAATAATCAAACCGCCTCCCGGAATTTTTAAGTTATGCATATTCCAATGCCTTAGGCTATAATACACTAGTGCGACGGTTCGTCAATACAGGATAGAAAAAAAGGATCATTATGAAAGATCAGATTTTTGCAGCTCCGAGAAGTGAAACGGAGGATTTCAGTTTCAATGAACAGGTAGCGGAGGTGTTTCATGACATGGCGCAGAGATCGATCCCCGGCTACTCCACCATCATCAACACCATCGGCAGTCTTACCGCCCAATATGCGCAGAACAGCTCCCGGCTGTATGATCTGGGCTGTTCACTCGGCACCGCCACCATCTGCATGCGCAAAAACCTTAAAAAAGAGCAGAACTGCAGAATAATCGCGGTGGACAGTTCCCTGCCGATGATTTCCCGCTGCCGCAACATTCTCGACTCCTACTGTTCCGACATTCCTGTGGATACCCTCCACCAGGATCTTAATGACTGTGAAATCAGCAACGCCTCGGTGGTGGTGCTGAATTTTGTACTTCAGTTTGTTGAACCCTCCCGCCGTGATGATCTGATTGAAAAGATCTACCGCGGACTCAATCCCGGCGGCATTCTGATCCTGAGCGAAAAGCTGGCATGGCCGGATCAGAAGACCGATGATCTGCTGATGGAGATGTACTGGGATTTCAAGCGCCGCAACGGCTACAGTGAACTCGAAATCAGCCAGAAACGCAACGCGCTGGAAAATGTGCTGATCCGCAACACCGAGCAGGAACACATGGAAAGATTCGCAGAAGCTGGTTTCAGCCGAGCAGTAAAATGGTTCCAGTGCTACAATTTCGCCTCCTTCATCGCAGTAAAGAAATAAGCACGGTTCCTCTCTCAGACACAGTCCGGAACACTGATTTTCATCCGAAATTTCAATAATTAGAGCTTGGTTGTAACTTTTTTACGGTCCCGTGCGTATAATGTTAAGAGACGGGTATAAGGAGTTCATCATGGGCATAATTCATTTCAACTACACAGCACCATCAGAGGCCACCTATGACAACAAGATGAGTTTTTCCGCTCTCAATGCCACCATAGAACTCGGAACCGAACAGAAAAACTGTCTTGCCATATCCAATGAAACAAAACTGACCGCGCTGTCTCTCGGTGTGAACCTTTCGGCAGGAATGAGTATAGGTTATGCCCCGGAATTCGACAAATACGCCGGTTCCGGACTCAAATCCCCCTTCAACAAGTTTATGACTGCAATCACCACTGCAAAGGGTATTAATTTTCAGAAGCCCCAGATTGCAGATCTTGATGCGGCGCAGAACCACGGTGTTGAAGCCAACATCGTCACCAACTACGTGAACGACAATGCAGTCATATGCTCCTACGGACGCTCGCTGTCAATAGAAAACACAAAACCGGCTCTTGACAGGGCAAACGTAATGACTGCTCTCGGAGCTCTCAACATGCTGCTGTCAACCGCAGTTGTCGGCTACGCCTTCGCCACATCCGTGGTTCAGAATGTACGCATAAGCGATATGAATAAGGACTACAGCGCAGCCGACAGTTCAAAGGATGAGGACAGCAAAAGCAAGACAGAACAGACCCAGACACTGAAAATCGAAGTTCCGCAGACCATGTACTTCTTCGTTTCAGGATCGTCCGCCCCGGCCTGCAGGGTTTCATCGATCAGCTTCAGCGACACCAAGGTTACGGTCTACAAAATCAGCAAGGGCGCCAATGCTACAGACAACGATTCATTCAAATACGCCGAAGACGTAAGCTACGCGGTTCTGAGTACCAAACTGTCACTGTCTGTTGATTACAACGGTACCTCCTACTCCAGTGAAACCGAGATTACCGAGGATCTTACGGTTGATGATGAAAAATTCGATTTTACCGATTTGACCTACACCTGGTGCAAAAAGACCCTGGCGCTTAAATCATCATCCGGTGCGACACTGAGCGGATATCTGCCTTATCTGATCATCTGCAATGACAATTCAACCCTTAAACTGTTGCAGTACTCCGACAGCCTCAACCAGCATATCAGTGAAATTCTCGGTGAGAATGCAAAATCAAAAAAATTCTCCAATATCAAATTCGAGCTGGCGACAGAGGATACCTCCACCACCACCCCGTCCGAATACACCCTTAAACTCGACAGCAGCACTCTTGCCTCACTTTCACTGGACACGTTCAACAGCAAGACGGTTTCAGGCTCTCTGCAACTGCCGGGATTCAAAAGCTATACCCTCGACGATCGCAGTTTTGTCATCAGGCAGGGCGGCATGACAGGCGACAAGGACAGCGACGTAATACTCAAAGAGATAGACAAGGGGTCCAAAGACAGTGTGGACACCAGCAACACCGATGAAACATTCATACCTCTGTACGGAGAGGATAACAAATCCCTTGCCGTATATCAGGACGGCGGCGAGGACACCGACTACCAGAAACTGGCATTTGAAAACGGGGTAATCCACAGTTCCTCCGAAGGTATGAAATACAATGTCGGGGCCACAGTGAAGGTGAATCTTTCCTACAGCAGCAATAACAAGAAATTCACCCTTAACGTAATCATGGTTGAAACCGAGGACGGAGATTCCTTCCAGACCGCAACTTCGAAAAAATCCATTTCATCCAAGAACGGACACATGACTGTGTCAAGAACGGTGGTCAAAACTGAGCCGTCAGTCAATTCATCCTCCGGGAAACTTGAAGATCTTCTGAATAAAACTTTTGTTCTGTATGCAAACAATGCAACCAGCCAGGTATCGGCGTTTGAACCGCTGGAGTACATCTACTTCTTTTTCAGGGTATTCTACGATGAAACCCACGATCAGTTTATCATCAAGGAACTGCCGATCGTGAACTATGCGTCGTTCTACAATGCTCTGAGTGCATACAAGCAGGATAATTCCGCAAGTGATGATGAGCTCAAGGCCAATTCGTCAATTCCGCTGACCGCCGCCCTCGGCGTTGCAGCCGCCGCACCGGTGGCTCTGCTGGCGGCACTGGGACTGACAGAAATAATTCAGAACTGCACTTCATCCGGTATAAACTACACCGCCCAGAAAAGAAGCATAATTTTCCAGATCATATCCGCAAAGGATAAAAAGATGAAAATAGCACCGGGCGACACCGGAACAAAGAATATTATTGAACTAACCGGTCCGCAGAACGACGGTTCTGAAGTTTCAATGATCAGTGACAAGATCACCCTGTCCTCCGCCGAAGGCAGCAAGCCGTCAATCGAAATTACCGGAGACAAGACCATGATCAAATGCAAAAACAGCACCATGGTCATTAAAAAAGACGATATTGAAATGTCGGTCAAAAATACCAAATTCAAGCTTTCCACCAATGGAGGGATATCCATATCCTTCAACGGAATGGAAAACACCACGATCACCAAGGACACCGCGACCTTCAAGGACAGTGTCGGAAACAGTCATCAGTTTAACGCATAGGAAAAGGTCTGAAACGGCAGACTGAAAACAGGGAGGAAAGATTATGTTGGAATGGTTGGTACCTGAAGTAAAAAGTCCTAAAACACTGACTGCAGATATATTCGGAGGAGAAAACGTCCTTGACTGCCTTACCTCCTTCGATGTCGCTCTCAACTACCCGAGCGCCAGCTACACCCAGAGTTTCGGCGGTGCAACCGCAAACGTTTCAATCTCCCTGAGCAACAGCCACACTGCAGGCCTTAAATTTGAAACCGCCTACGGTCTGGCCGGTATAAAACTGCTCACCTGCTCAAAATCAACCAAATACTCACCTGCAGAGGTGGAGAATGCCGACAACATTGTCAAACTTGGATATACCGATGCAGTGTTCGGTGGAGCCAAGGGTTATACTCTCTGTACCAAGAAAGGGATTGTATTCGCGTGTTTCAACGAGCTGGCGGATGGTGTCGCACATCCTGTAAGAGAATCAATAAAATCATGCAGAGAGGTACTCCAGGAGGATCAGAGAAAAGCCATGGTTTTCAGCAAGCTGAAAAAAGATATCGCAGAAGATGTCGGCTACATGGCGTTTGCCCCCCTTGCCTGGTTTAAATACCTGTTCAAAAAAGACAGCATCACCGAAGCATCCAATGTAGCTCTTTCCGCAGGTGAACTGAAGGCTCCGGTTAACACTGCCGGCAGTAATTTCACCGTGAAGACAACCGACAAGATCCAGATCGATGCAAAGAAAGCCGGCGAGACGGTGATCTTCGCCAACAACGGCAATACGGCACTGCCGGAACCGGCCAATATAGAGATTGACGGAAACAACCTCGGAGCGGCTGTTGTGCTGAAGGATTCGGGCTGTTTCATAACCGCCAAAAACAAGATCAAACTGGAAAAAGAAAACCATAACGGGATCGTCTTCACCCAGGAACAGATGGTGGTAAAGGTCGGAGGAAATAATACCGTGGTCGTAAAGGAGGACTCCATCGAACTGAATACCGGAGCCAACGGAAAACTGACCTTCAGCGGTAGCGAAATGAAGGGGATCGGGGACAAACTGACCTGCAGTGACACGCAGTTCAAATTTGCCAACAATACCATCACCAAGGTAAATGTTGGGCTGGGCTTTGTAGTAATAGGATAACGGGAGGTTAAAATGGGCGACAATTTCAAAACTTCGGCATCAGCACTCAATTTCACCATGTCCTACGGAAATTCAATCCAGTTCGAATGTTCACTGGATCAGAAATTCGCCGTGAGTCTTATACCGCTGAAACTCGAAGCGGGATTTTCCACGGAAATGAATATAACCCCTGTGTACAAAATGGGATATTCCGCTCTCGCCTCAGCCATAAAAAAAGTGGAAAAGGATTATTCCGTTCAAAACAAGAAATGCTCCGATCACCTATTCTTCTCGGTATCCAGCGGCGTCACCCCTAACAAGGCCGATCTTAACGAAACCGGAGGAGACCAGAAGCTCACCGTCGCAGGTAAAAACTATATCGAGTTCATAGCGGGACACGGTGTGTTCAAGAACAATCCGGCCAGGGTACTTGAAAATTTTGCTCCGGCAATCTCAGCTGCCGGAATGGCGGCGGGCGGTATAGCCTCCGTGGTTTGCGGAAATAAAAACGTCCTGGGTATCGCAGCGGCTGTAATTGCAACCCTCGGACCGGCGCTTTCCTATTTCAACCTGTTCGGGAAAGGCGGCGGCGATGATGATCCGCTTGTAACTAAAATGAATGAACTGGAAACCCGCCAGCAGCAGTTTGATATCGGTTCCTACACCGATGACAACATGACTCTTCACTACGGTAAAACATTCTCAGTGTCCACCAAGAAATCAAAACTCACCATCGACAACAAAAAGAATGAAATCAACTTCAAGGCGGCCCAGAAACTGTCGATCGGGGTGAACAACAAGGCCTATGTTCAGATCTCCGGAGATGAGGTCAAGGTAAATCTGTCCGACGATCGGGTAATAACACTCACTCCGAGCCAGATTAAAATAAAAACCGGTACCTTCGAATCAAAAATTGACGATTCATCAGTAAGTTTCGGCAGCAATCTGAAGATCAACGCCAGAAGCTCCACTATTGAGGCGGCACAGGTCAACGGCGGTCAGATTTCCTTCAGCATGTAGACATCAAAGGGAAAAAGTTCAGTCCGCTGCTAAACGGCACCGGATGAAGCCGGAAATCCGGCTGTAGAACGGATGCAT
>ONPL01000035.1 GCA_900319705.1 uncultured Pseudomonadota bacterium
CCTGATTCACCCAGTAGCAATGAACGAACAGTTACGTTTTGCTATCCGTGAAGGTGGTCACACTGTTGGTGCTGGTGTTGTAGCTAAGATTATCGAATAGTATTAATTTCCTATTCATTTAAATTGTGAGTGAGCCATGCTAGTTATGTATGACTCACTCTTTGTTAGAGATACCATCATTTTTAAATTATAATTATCAATGGTTATTGAAGATGGCAAGTAAGAAGAATCGTCACGAAAAGACAGACAAAAATGTTGATCAGGGCAAAGCTGCTGAAAATCAGACTTCAGCTTCAGTTGCACCTGCTGAAACAAAGAAGAAGACCGGTAACGGTTTGAATGTCTTTTTATGGATTATGATTGCAGTTGCGATAGCTGCGGCTGTTCTGGGAAATTATTATTTCAGCCAGCCTGCAACCCTGCAGCCTCTGTATATAAGAATAGCACTGGTGCTGGGATGTATCGCGGTAGCTATGGTTTGCGGTCTGCTGACTACAAGCGGAAAGAAAGATGCACGCGGTGAACTTAGACGCGTAACATGGCCAACTAGAGAAGAAACTACAAAATCTGCCATCGGCGTTGCCGTGGTTGTATTTATTATCGCAATTTTCCTGTGGTTTTCCGATGTAGTTATAGGATTCATTGTAAATTTAATTACCAACGTTTAGGATATTTGATATGAGCGATAACGAACAAAATATGAAGTGGTTTGTTATTCAAACATCTTCAGGTTATGAAGCAAGAGTTCAAAAAACTCTTATTGAACAGATTAAGCGTAGTAATTGTCCGGAAAAGTTCGGTGATGTTATTATCCCGACTGAGGAAGTTGTTGAAGTTAAGAACGGCGTTAAGAGGAAGAGCGAAAGAAAGTTCTTCCCTGGTTATGTTCTGATCCACATGATCATGGATGATGAGTCATGGCATCTTGTTAAGGATACCAACCATGTTCAGGGATTTTTAGGCTGTTCCAAGGATCGTCCTGTTCCATTGACAGATGCAGAAGCAAAGAAGCTTCTCGATGCAATGAACAAGGATGTTGAGAAACCTAAGACAAGTTACGAAATCGGCGAACAGATCAGAGTTTGTGACGGTCCGTTCAAAGAATATACCGGTTCAATTGAAAAGGTTGATTACGAAAAATCAGTGGTTACTGTTGCTGTTTCAATCTTTGGTCGTCCTACCCCGGTTGAACTGGAATTTTCTCAGATCGAAAAGATCTAATAACCGGTTTGTCTATTTATTGATCACCCGCAGCGCTAAACCTGCAGGTGATTTTTTTTGCAAGTATTTTTTTAAATATCGATCTTAAAATCTGAAATTAATCAAAAAATCAGCGCAAAAAAATATTAAAGATCTTTTTTTCGGGTATTGCATATTGAAATAATAATTTATATAATACTTTGCCTTTACCATTTTCTATGGTAGGTGTATCTATTATTTGTTAATAGGGGAGTCAGAGACAACAAACTGTTGTAGACGTTAGTACCCGCATTTAAGGAATAAAAATGGCTAAGAAAGTTCAAGCTTATATCAAGTTACAGGTTAAGGCTGGTATGGCAAACCCAGCTCCACCGGTTGGTCCTGCATTAGGTCAGCACGGTGTTAACATCATGGAATTCTGTAAGGCATTCAACGCCAAGACAGATAAACTGGAAAAAGGTGCTCCAGTTCCTGTTGTTATTACAGTTTATAGTGATCGTTCTTTTACCTTTGAAACCAAGACTCCACCTGCCTCATTCTTAATCAAGAAGGCTGCTGGAATCGAACACGGTTCATCTAACGCTTTATCTACCAAAGTTGGTAAGATTACTCACGCTCAGTTATTGGAAATTGCCAAGACAAAAGAACCTGATATGACAGGTACTGATGCTGAAGCAAATGCACGCACCATTGCTGGTAGTGCTCGTTCTATGGGTATTGAGGTAGTTGAGGGTTAGTACAATGGCAAAGATTTCAAAGCGCATGAAGAAGATTAACGAATTAGTTGATCACGATAAGAATTACAGTGTTTTAGAAGCATTCGATCTTTTAAAGAAGACTGCAAGTGCAAAATTCAATGAAACCGTTGATGTTGCAATTAATCTTGGCATTGATGTTAAGAAGTCAGATCAGAATGTTCGCGGAGCTGTTGTATTACCAAACGGTACCGGTAAGACTGTTAGAGTTGCTGTATTCACCCAGGGTGCTAATGCAGAAGCTGCTAAAGCTGCCGGCGCTGAAAAAGTTGGTATGGAAGATTTAGCTGCTGAAATCAAGGCCGGTGCTAACGATTTCGACGTAGTTATTGCTTCTCCAGATGCAATGCGTGTAGTTGGTCAGTTAGGTCAGATCTTAGGTCCTAGAGGCTTAATGCCAAACCCTAAGGTTGGTACTGTTACCCCTAATGTTGCCCAGGCTGTTAAGAACGCAAAGGCTGGTCAGGTTCGCTACCGTAACGACAAGAGCGGTATTATCCACGCCGGTATCGGTAAGGTTGATTTCGACTCTAACAAGTTGAAAGAAAACCTGGAAGCTATCGTTTCTGCTGTTAAAAAGCAAAAACCTGCTACTTCAAAGGGAACCTACATCAAGAAGATTTCTGTATCTACCACTATGGGTGCAGGCCTCGCTCTTGATCTGAATACCCTTGAAGAAAAGGCATCTGCTTAATAGATTCATGAACACCGTTAAGGTGTTCAAATTTGGTTGGGAGTTCAGTCTCCCGTCCAAGACCGTAGGGGAGAAATCTTAAATATCCTACGTAGACGGTGCTAACACCAGCTGAAAGATTTTCTTTCTTCTGGATTTGTTACCGATTAGGACCCTTATAGGGCATATGTTAACTCTGGTTTATCCAGAATATATTGGAGTTTGGCCAATGGCTTTAAATCTCGAAGATAAACAAGAAATTGTTAAAGAAGTGAGTGAAGCTGCCAAAGAAGCATTATCTGCAGTAGTTGCTGACTCTCGCGGAGTTACAGCTGTTAAGATGGATGCTTTGCGTAAACAAGGCCGTGAAGCAGGCGTTTATATGCGTGTTGTACGTAACACTCTTTTAAGAAGAGTTGTTGAAGGTACACAGTTTGAATGCATTAAAGACGTACTGTCCGGTCCTTCAATCATTGCATTTTCCAATGAAAACCCAGGTGCTGCTGCACGTATTTTCAAGGAATTCGCAAAGAAGGAAGACAAGTTTACCATTAAAGGTGCTGCATTCGAAGGTGAGTTCATTTCTGCTGATAGCATTGATGTATTAGCTTCATTACCAACATACGAAGAAGCAATTGCAAGATTGATGAACGTAATGAAGGAAGCTGCCGCAGGCAAGCTGGTACGTTGTATCGATGCTGTTCGCGCTCAGAAAGAAGAATCTCAGCCGGCTGCATAAGCTTATTTTTTAATTTAATTTTTTGTTTTAATTTTTTTATTATAAGGTTGTCAAATCATGGCATTAACAAAAGAAGAAATCATCGAAGCAATCGCTTCTATGTCAGTTAAAGATGTTGTTGAATTAGTTTCTGCAATGGAAGAAAAATTTGGTGTTTCTGCAGCTGCTGCTGTAGTTGCTGGCCCTGCTGCTGGTGCTGCTGCCGCTGCTGAAGAAAAGACTGAATTCACAGTTGTTCTGGCAGAAATCGGTGCTAACAAGGTTGCTGTAATCAAGACAGTACGTGCTGCTACCGGTTTAGGTCTGAAAGAAGCTAAAGATCTGGTTGAATCAGCTCCAGCAACAGTTAAAGAAGATATGCCTAAGGAAGAAGCTGAAGCTCTCAAGAAATCTCTTGAAGAAGCTGGCGCTAAGGTTGAACTTAAGTAATCTTTTCCCTCCTTTAACAATAGTTCATTATTGTTAAGAGTAGTGAACCGGCTGGTGGATTTTATATTCGCCAGCTTTTTGCGCTATACTGAACATTGCCAACATAATGCGCATTTGTGTTGGCAATGTTCAGTTGAACCGGCATGATTTACCGGATATTGCTCAATGACCGGATATATTCTTTCATATAGTTCATGCAGCCGAGCCGGCCTTTGCCCGTGTAGTATTTTCAATATTACCCGTAATATTAGTTGTCCCAGTGTTGGGATTTGGTCACGTATCTAACAGTTGAGGAACCCCATGGTTTACTCCTATACCGAAAAAAAACGTATCCGTAAGGACTTTGGTAAGCGTGAGCACTTGATGGACACGCCATACCTTCTGTCAATTCAAGTAGATTCTTTCAAACAGTTTTTAGAATCTGGAGATAATTCTAATTGCGATTATGGTCTAGCCGCAGCTTTCCGTAGTATTTTCCCTATTGAAAGTGCCAACGGTCTGGCCAAACTGGATTATGTAAGTCACCGTTTGGATGAACCACCTTTTACAGTGGAAGAATGCCAAATCAGAGAAAAAACTTTTGCTTCTCCTTTGCGTGTTACTTTGAGTCTGTCGATCACCAATAAAGAGACCGGTAAAACTGAAGTTAAAGTTAAAGAAGTTTATATGGGTGATATTCCATGCATGACTGACAACGGTACTTTTATTTTTAATGGTACCGAACGTGTGGTAGTATCCCAGTTGCACCGTTCACCTGGTGTTTTCTTCGACTGTGATGACGGTAAAACCCATTCCGGCAAGAAATTATACAGTGCTCGCATTATCCCTATGCGCGGTTCCTGGCTGGATTTCGAATTTGATGTCAAGGATCTGGTTTATGTTCGTATCGACCGTCGCCGTAAAATGTATGCAACAGTACTGCTGCACGCACTCGGCTATGATGATGAACAGATCCTGAATTTATTCTATGATACCGATACCATCGAACTCAAAGACGGTAAAATTTATACCCATGTATCTCTGGATAACCTTCGCGGTGTTTCTTTCGACTTCGATGTTGTTGTTAAGGGCGAGGTTATTGTAAGAAAGGGTAAACCTATTAATGACCGTGTCGGCAGAAAACTGCTCAAGGCTTTGGAGGAGGACGGTAAGGGCGACCTTATGGAAGTTCCTGTTGAAACAGTTCTTGACAAGGTTATTGCAAAAAATTATACCGATGCAAACGGTGAACTTATTGCCGCTGCCAACGATCTGGTTACTCCTGAGCTTCTCGGAAAACTTTACAATGCCGGTTTCCACCAGGTTGATGTGCTGAAGACCAACGATGTCGATGCCGGTGCATATATATCTAACACTCTGAGAGCAGATCCTGCTTCATCCTATGTTGATGCACTGTTTGAAATCAACCGTATGATGCGTCCAGGTGAACCTCCAACACTCGAATCATCTGAAAAACTGTTTGGTGATATCTTCTTCAAGGAAGATAAGTACGATCTGTCATCTGTAGGACGTATGAAGTTCAACAGCCGTCTGACCGATCCTTCATATGATCTCGGAACCACCGGCGTGCTGACCAAGAATGATATCGTGGCTGTAATGCGTCAGTTCATGAAGATCAGAAACGGTAAGGACAACGTCGATGATATCGACCATTTGGGTAACCGTCGTATCCGCTCAGTTGGTGAAATGGCAGAAAACCAGTTCAGAATCGGTCTTGATCGCGTAAGACGTGCGGTAAGAGAAAGATTTAATCTCGGTGATCTCGAATCACTTGATCCGTCTGATTTGATCAATCCAAAGCCAATTTCTGCAACCCTGAAGGAATTCTTCGGTTCAAGCCAGCTATCCCAGTTTATGGATCAGAACAACCCGCTGTCAGAAATTACCCACAAGAGACGTATTTCTGCTTTAGGTCCAGGCGGTCTGACCCGTGAACGTGCAGGCTTCGAAGTTCGAGACGTACATCCAACCCATTACGGTCGTCTGTGCCCTATCGAAACTCCTGAAGGTCCGAATATCGGTCTGATCAACTCACTGGCTATTTTTGCGCGCTGCAACAATTACGGATTCCTTGAGACCCCGTACCGTCGTGTGATCAACGGTGTTGTTACCGAGGAAGTGGATTATCTTTCTGCAATTGAAGAGGCCGGTCACGTAATTGCCCAGGCAAACGTTCAGGTTGATGAAGAAACTCATCAGCTTATCGGTGATATGATCGCCTGCCGTAAAGACGGTGAAACATGTTACATGTCTTCAGATGCAATCGACTACATGGATATTTCTCCACAGCAGGTTGTTTCTGTAGCTGCTGCGCTGATTCCGTTCCTTGAACACGATGACGCCAACCGTGCTCTGATGGGTTCCAACATGCAGCGTCAGGCTGTTCCTACCCTCAGATCTGAAAAACCTCTTGTAGGTACCGGTATGGAGCGTGCTGTTGCCGTTGACTCCGGTGTAACCATCGTTGCCAAGAGAAGCGGTGTTGTCGATTTTGTTGATGCTTCCAGAATCGTTGTGAAGGTTAATGAAGACGAACTGGTATCCGGTGAAGCAGGTATTGATATTTACAACCTGACCAAGTACAAGCGTTCCAACCAGAACACATGTATCAACCAGGTGCCTTGTGTTGATGTTAACGAAAAGGTTAAAGCCGGAGACGTGCTTGCAGACGGTCCGTCAACCGACCTTGGTGAACTGGCTCTCGGTCAGAACCTGAGAATCGCGTTCATGCCTTGGAACGGTTACAACTACGAAGACTCTATTCTAGTGTCCGAAAAAGTTGCCCAGGATGATCGTCTGACTACAATTCACATTCAGGAATTAACCTGTATCGCCCGTGAAACCAAGCTGGGCGTGGAGGAAATTACCGCAGATATTCCGAACGTAAGTGAATCAGCACTTTCAAAACTTGATAATTCAGGTATTGTTTATGTCGGAGCTGAAGTTCGCGGCGGTGATATTCTGGTTGGTAAAGTAACTCCTAAGGGAGAATCCCTGCTCAGTCCTGAAGAAAAACTCCTCAGAGCAATTTTTGGTGAAAAGGCTTCTGAAGTTAAAGATTCATCTCTGAGAGTTCCTGGTTCAGTTTACGGTACAGTTGTTGACGTTCAGGTATTCACCAGAGACGGTGTTGAAAAGGACGAAAGAGCAAAACAGATCGAGGAAAGCCAGCTTAACCATGTTAAGAAGGATCTCGGTCAGAAGAAGGACATTCTTGAATCTGCTATCTACAACCGTGCAAGAAAGCTTCTTGTATCATCCGGAATTCCGCAGGCTGATGTTGATAAGATGTCCAACAGAGATCTGCTGGTTCAGAATCTTTCTGATGAACAGAAGCAGGGTGAACTCGAAAGTCTTGCTCAGGAAATTCAGAATGTTGAAGCTGATTACGAAAAACAGTATGAAGCAAAACGTCTCAAGATTACCCAGGGTGATGAAATGCCGCCAGCATTCCTCAAGATTGTTAAGGTTTATCTTGCTGTTAAGAGAAGAATTCAGCCTGGTGATAAGATGGCCGGACGTCACGGTAACAAGGGTGTTATTTCAAAGATTTGCCCAATCGAGGATATGCCGTATGATGAAACCGGACGTCCTGTAGATCTGGTTCTGAACCCTCTTGGTGTGCCTTCACGTATGAACATCGGACAGGTGCTTGAAGTTCATCTCGGTATGGCTGCTAAGGGTATCGGTGAGAAGATTGATGCCATGGTTAGAGCCCAGCGTTCACTTCAGGAACAGAGAGAATTCCTGCAGAAGGTTTATGATTTAGGAAACTGCCGTCAGAAGGTTAATATTGCTGAAATGACCGATGACGAAGTGAAGACACTGGTTGGCAATCTCAGAGACGGTTTACCGGTTGCCACCCCGGTATTTGACGGTGCTGAAGAAAAATCCATCAAGGAAATTCTGAAACTGGCTGATCTGCCGGAATCAGGTCAGATCACTCTGTATGATGGTCGTACCGGTCTTCCTTTTGAGAGAAAGGTTACTGTAGGTATTATGTACATGCTCAAACTGAACCATCTGGTTGATGATAAGATGCATGCCCGTTCTACCGGTTCTTACAGTCTGGTAACACAGCAGCCTCTCGGCGGTAAAGCTCAGATGGGTGGTCAGCGTTTCGGTGAAATGGAAGTGTGGGCACTTGAAGCATACGGTGCTGCATATACACTTCAGGAAATCCTGACCGTTAAGTCCGATGATGTTACCGGTAGAACCCTGATGTACAAGAACATCGTGGAAGGTAACCAGACCATGCAAGCTGGCATACCGGAATCATTCAATGTTCTGCTTAAGGAAATCCGTTCTTTAGGTATCGACATTGAACTTAATTAAGTGTTGCTTGTTTAATTTTGCCGGCTGCCGCTAGCGGCCGGTGTTTATCAACCTTCTGAGGAAGATGAAAGTGATAGAGAAAAATTTAGTTAAAAGTTTCAGAAAGAACCAGGGAAAAATTGATGAATTTGATTCTATCAAGATTGCTCTGGCTTCCCCTGAACTTATTCGTTCATGGTCTCATGGTGAAGTTAAAAAACCGGAAACTATCAACTACAGAACCTATAAGCCTGAAAGAGACGGTCTGTTCTGTGCCAAGATTTTCGGACCTGTTAAAGATTTCGAATGTCTCTGCGGTAAATACAAGAGACTTAAGCACCGCGGTGTTATCTGTGAAAAATGCGGTGTTGAAGTTACCCAGGCTAAGGTAAGACGTGAACGTATGGGTCACATCGAACTTGCTTCACCGGTGGCTCATATCTGGTTCCTGAAATCACTGCCTTCTCGTATCGGTAATTTACTTGATATGAAGTTAAGTGAAATTGAACGAGTTCTTTATTTCGAGTCATATGTAGTTGTTGATACCGGTCTTGATGACAAGAAGGATCTTCGTGTAGGTCAGCTTCTGACTGAAGAGGAGTACCGTGAAATGATGGAGAAGTATGAAGGTGACTTTACCGCGATGATGGGTGCGGAAGCCATTCTGAAGATGCTCCAGGAGATCGATCTTGAACACGAAATCCACGTGGTTAAGGAACTCATTGATCAGACTACATCAGAACACAACAAGAAAAAGTATGCTAAACGTCTGAAACTGATGGAGGCTTTCCTCAAGTCAGGCAACAAACCTGAGTGGATGATCCTTACAGTTCTGCCGGTTCTTCCTCCGGATCTGAGACCTCTTGTTCCTCTGGATGGCGGTCGTTTTGCAACTTCCGATTTGAATGATTTATACCGCAGGGTTATCAACCGTAACAACCGTCTGCGCCGTCTGCTTGATCTTGCCGCTCCTGATATCATTGTCCGCAATGAAAAGAGAATGCTGCAGGAAGCTGTTGATGCGCTGCTGGATAACGGTCGCCGCGGTCGTGCAATTACCGGTGCCAACAAGCGTGCACTGAAGTCACTTGCTGATATGATTAAAGGTAAGCAGGGTCGTTTCCGTCAGAACCTGCTGGGTAAACGTGTTGACTACTCCGGTCGTTCTGTTATTACAGTAGGTCCGTTCCTGCGTCTGCACCAGTGCGGTCTTCCAAAGAAGATGGCTCTGGAACTGTTCAAACCGTTCATTCTCGGTAAACTGCAGACCAAGGGTTATGCAACAACTATTAAAGCAGCCAAGAAAATGGTTGAACGTGAAGAACCTCAGGTATGGGATATTCTTGAAGAAGTTATCCGTGAACATCCGGTACTTCTCAACCGTGCTCCTACACTGCACAGACTTGGTATTCAGGCCTTTGAACCGATCCTGATTGAAGGTAAGGCAATCAGACTGCATCCGCTGGTATGTTCCGCGTTCAATGCCGACTTCGATGGTGACCAGATGGCTGTTCATCTTCCTCTGACCATTGAGGCTCAGCTGGAAGCCCGTGCGCTGATGATGTCAACCAACAATATTCTGTCACCTGCATCCGGTGATCCTATTATCGGACCTTCTCAGGATATGGTGCTCGGTATCTACTACATGACCCGTATGAAAGTAGGTGCCAAGGGTGAAGGTATGCTGCTCTCATCTCCAAAGGAGGCGGAAAGCCTGTATCGTGCCGGACTTGCTGAGCTCGGTGCACGTATTAAATGTAAGATTACTGAATACACCAAATTACCTGACGGAACATTCGAAGCTAAGACTGAACTGAAGAGAACAACAGTAGGTCGTGCTATTCTGTCACTGATCCTTCCAAAGGGTCTTCCGTACAGCCTGATCGACAAGCCATACGAGCTTACAGATGCAGACAAGGCTGAACTTGAAAAGAATCCTCGCTGCTGGTTCAAGTTTGTTACCAACGTGGCTCTTAGCAAGAAACTGATTGCCAAGATGCTTAACGAATGCTACCGTCTGCTCGGTATCAAGGATACTGTAGTGTTTGCCGACCATCTGATGTACATCGGTTTCAACTACGCTGCTCTGTCCGGTGCTTCTGTATGTGTTGATGATATGACCATCCCTGAGGAAAAGGCTTCGATCATTGCTGATGCAGAGGATAAGGTTGCTGAAATTCAGGAACAGTTCAACTCCGGTAGTATCACCGAAGGTGAAAAATATTCTAAGGTACTCGATATCTGGGGTGCTGCGAACAAGAAAGTAACCAAGGCGATGATGGAAAACCTTAAGGTTGAAACTGCAACCAACAGTCTCGGCGAACAGGAAAAGCAGGCTTCATTCAATAATATCTACATGATGGCCGACTCCGGTGCCCGTGGTTCTGAGAAACAGATTTCCCAGGTTGCTGCAATGCGTGGTCTGATGGCCAAGCCGGATGGTACCATTATTGAAACACCTATTACCGCTAACTTCCGTGAAGGTCTGGACGTTTTACAGTACTTTATTTCAACCCACGGTGCCCGTAAGGGTCTTGCTGATACCGCGCTGAAGACAGCTAACTCCGGTTATCTGACCAGACGTCTTGTTGACGTTGCCCAGGATGTGGTAATCAAGGAAGATGACTGCGGAACTCAGGACGGTCTCGTAATAACACCGCATATTGTCGGCGGTGATGTGGTTGAAAAACTGCGTGAACGAGTTCTGGGAAGAGTAACAGCAGTGGATGTTGTTAGACCTGGTACCAACGATGTTGTGATCCCGGCAGGAACTCTGCTTGACGAAAAATGGTGTGATGTTATTGAACAGAATTCTATTGACAGCATCAAGGTTCGTTCTCCGATCACTTGTGAAACTTCATTCGGGATCTGTGCAAAATGTTACGGTCGTGACCTGGCCCGCGGTTATCTTGTAAACAAGGGTGAAGCTGTCGGCGTTATGGCGGCACAGTCAATCGGTGAACCTGGTACACAGCTGACCATGCGTACATTCCACGTTGGTGGTACAGCATCACGCTCGGTTGAAGATACTTCTGCACAGGCAAAGAATGCCGGTACAGTAAGATTGAAGGCAAAATATGTTGTAAATTCTGAAGGTAAGTACGTTGTTACCGGACGTTCCGCTGAAATCAGCATTATTGACGATTTCGGTCTGACCAAGGAAAACCGTAAACTTCAGTCCGGTTCCGTTCTTGAAGTAAAAGACGGTGATCGCGTGGAAGTTGGTTCCGTTCTTGCCAACTGGGATCCGCACTCACATCCGATTATCGCTGAAGTAAAAGGTCACGTTAAATTCGTTGACATTATTGAAGGCGTAACTGCTGATCCTAAGACTGATGAACTCACCGGTCTGGTATCATGGCAGATCAAGGAACTTGGTGCCCAGAGCAGTAAGGAAGCTAAGCGTCCAATGATCCGCCTGGTTGATGATGAAGGCAAGAACATTGAAGTTGCAGGTGTACCTACATCATTCTATCTTCAGGAAAAGTCAATCATCGAATTGTCAGACGGTGATGAGGTTAATGTCGGTGATATCATTGCCAAGATCCCTAAGACAGTATCCGGTACCAAGGATATTACCGGTGGTCTGCCGCGTGTAGCAGATCTGTTCGAAGCTCGTCCTCCTAAAGAGCCTGCAATACTTGCTGAAATCAGCGGTGTTGTTAAGTTCGGTAAGGAAACCAAGGGTAAGAAACGTCTGATCATTGAAGACAGCAACGGAAATACACATGAGGATATGATTCCTAAGTTAAGAAACATCAGTGTGTACGAAGGTGAAACTGTTGAAAAGGGTGAAGTAATTGTTGACGGTTCAGAAGCAGCTGCTGATATCCTCAGATTGAGAGGTGTAAGCGAAGTTGCCAAGTACATTGTAAATGAAGTACAGGACGTTTACCGCCAGCAGGGTGTAAAGATCAACGATAAGCACATTGAAATCATTATCAGACAGATGTTGAGAAAGTGTGAAATTATCAATCCTGGTGATTCTGACTATCTCGAGGGAGATCAGGTTGAACTTGCACGCATCAAGCTGATCAACAGAGATTTGATTGCTCAGGGCAAGACACCTGCTACCTACGAAAGACTGCTGATGGGTATTACCAAGGCTTCTCTGAATACTGAATCCTTCATTTCTGCTGCTTCCTTCCAGGAAACAACCAGAGTATTCACCGAGGCTGCTGTTGCCGGTAAGGTTGATGAACTGCACGGTCTGAAGGAAAACGTAATCGTAGGTCGTCTGATCCCTGCAGGTACCGGTTATGCATACCATGAGGAAAGAGCAAAACGCAGACGTGAGATGGAAGAAAGCAGAGAAATCTCAAGAGCTGAAGTTGAGTCTCAAATTTCCGATGCACTGAATTCAACAGAGGAAACTGCAGATTCAGAAGTTGCTCAGCCGGTTGAGTCAGATTAATCGATAGTTAATCGCTTAAGTTAATAGGAAAGGTCATCGACAGCGGTGGCCTTTTTTTGTGTCTGCTGAATAATGGTACCCGGAAACTGTACCGGGCATGATTGAAGAAACTGATATTTGTCAGTTTCAAAAAAGCCAAAAAAGTAGTACCCTAGGTACATGCTTATCGGGTGCGTGCTGCACCTTTGTCTTTTAATTATGAGGAATAAATATGACTAAAGAAGTTATAGCAACCAAAAATGCTCCTGCAGCAATCGGTCCGTATGTGCAGGCTGTAAAAACCAACGGACTTTTGTTTACCTCCGGTCAGATTGCAATTGATCCGGCTACTCAGCAGATCGTTGAAGGCGGAATTGAAGTTCAGGCCAGAAGAGTGATGGACAATCTCGTTGCAATTCTTAAAGAGGCCGGACTGACTACAGATGCAGTTGTTAAAACCACCTGCTTCCTGAAGGATATCAATGATTTCGCTGTATTTAACAAAATTTACGGTGAATACTTTACCGGTTCCGCACCGGCAAGATCCTGTGTTGAAATTGCACGTCTTCCAAAAGATGTTCTGGTGGAAGTTGAGCTGATTGCCGATGCAAGCTAACAGCCAGATTTTCACATTGGTGGTGGAGGGGGCTCCTTATGGAAGTGAGTCCTCTTCACTTGCCTATCTGTTTGCCGAGGAAACCGTTAAAGAGCACAGCATCAACGGAGTGTTCTTTTATATGGAAGGTGTTTTTAACGCCAACAGTCTGACCAATCCTGCTTCAGATGAGTTTGATCTGGTAAATTCGTGGTCAAGACTAGCTGACAGAGCCGGATTTAAACTGCTTATCTGTTCAGCCGCAGGGGAGAGAAGGGGAGTAACACAGCAGAATCTGGCCCCCGGCTATCAGATAGGTACCCTGGCGGATTTTGCGTCTCTCAGCATGCAGTCGGATAAGGTGGTTCAGTTCAAATGAAACATGCAGTAATTGTTTTTCAATCACCTCCTCACGGTAAATCATCAGGAAGAGAGGGGCAGGATTTGGTTCTAGCCATGTCATCCTTCTTTGACGGGATGTCAGTTGTATTTGCCCGTGACGGTATCACTCAGCTTCTTCTGGAACAGCAGCCTGCTGTGATCCTGCAGAGAAATTATTCCAAAACCTTCAAACTGTTCAATATGTATGATATTAACAATGTATATGTTGTGGAAGAGGATCTGAAGGAACTTGGACTCAAAACAGAAGATCTAATAATAGGAACAAAATTGCTGTCCCGCGCTGAACTTGTTTATCTTCTGCACGGCGCAGATATTAAATTGGTGTATTAATGATTAATATTTATTCAGATGGCTGCGACAGTGTGAGCAAGCTTGAGTACGTAGTCAGTTTACTGTCACCGGATGATCTTCTGATCCTTGTTGGAGATGGAGTGCTGAATGCAGTCAATACAAAAGGTCTGCTGAATGCAGAATGTGATATTTATGTGCTGGAGAATGATCTGACTGCCCGGGGCCTGTCCAGTGTAAAAACAGGAAAGATCATTACAATCAGGCAGATGGTGGATCTGATTGCCAATGATCTTAAATCCCCGGTAAGCTGGTAGTAAAAAGGTATACCGCTTTTAGATAGCTTCGTTGTCCTCTTCACCGGTACGAATTCTGATTATTCTTTCCACATCGCTTACAAAAATTTTACCATCGCCGATTTTACCGGTATGTGCCCCTTTGGTGATGGCTTCAATGCAGGTATCGACATCTTCGTCATTTACAACAATTTCAAGCTTTGTCTTTGGAAGAAAATCTACAACATACTCTGCACCGCGGTAAAGTTCGGTGTGACCTTTCTGACGGCCGAAACCTTTTACATCAGTAACGGTCATGCCGCTGATCCCTTTATCACTCAGAGCCTCTCTTACATCGTCAAGTTTGAAGGGTTTGATAATTGCAGTAATTCTTTTCATGGCTTATTCTCCATTAACTTTTATTGATAAGATACTTTGATTATAACTTAAAAATTAGGAAAAATAATTAATTTATTAAATATTTGTAAGTAAATATATGATAAAAGTTAAAAAATTTAAGTTGCGGTTTATTGGCATTTTTGTTGCATGTGTGAATGTGACTTGAAAAGGTATGAATGGAGGCGGTTTAACCGGACGGTAAATGGAAAAAAGTTTGAACAGATTTGGAAAATTGGCGGTTTTAAATTGGATCATGGTTTGGTTCATTCTCCTGAATGGCATGATTGTTATGATGCCGAACAATGTTTTCGGTACAGTGGTGGCAAACTGGGTTGTTAAACATAACGTCATCTGGTTTACAAGTCTGATTATCGGAATTTCCTACTTCCTTAGTCATGCAGTGATTATCATGGGCACCTATATTTTTGAGAAACTTTCCTCCCGCTCGCATTTGGAACATATGCACAACATGGTATCCTGTCTTGATTTTACTGAAAAGGCTGTATTGAGGGAGTTTGTGCTCCAGCGTAGAAGTGTTATAAATCTTCCTGTCACTGAGCCTGCTGTCAAGAATCTGCTCAAAGCCGGAATTTTGACATATGCCTACGGAACTCCTGCAAGCAGTGATGAATCTATTATTAAAGCCTTGATGATTGCGCTGGATGCTCGTCAGTATATAACCTACAAGGTGTTGGGACTAAGCAAGACCGGAATGAGTGAGGAGCAGATTGAACAGATCCTCAGTGAAAGACCAAAATTTGCAGCCAAGAATCTGTCGAGACTGTCAAGATTGTCAAGAACATGACACTTATAAATTCGGTTGATCACTTTCCAATCCTCCGGCCTTAAAACCGGAGGTTATCTGTTTTTACTATCCTGTTAAACATGAAAGTGTCTCACGGAATCACAAAAATCAATCAAGCTGATATTTCAGCGGTCAAAGATCTGTAATTGTTGATATAATGTTTTGAAGATAGATCTTATTCACAAAAGGGCGGAATTTGAGATTCGTAAAGTTTTGGGCAGGCGGAATGCTGGTACTCCTTACCGGGTGCTCTGCATCACAGCCCGGCAATATTAGTAATATCTGCAGTATTTTTGAGGAGAAATCCGGCTGGTATGATGATGCCCGAGCGGCTCAGGAACGGTGGGGTGCTCCTGTACATGTCACCATGTCGATAATGTACCAGGAATCTGCATTCAGATCAGACGTTAAACCACCTATGCGGTACTTCCTATTTATTCCGATCGGAAGGGGGAGCAGCGCCTACGGCTATCCTCAGGCTCAGGATCCTGTATGGGAACAGTACGTCGCTAAAGCCGACCGGTGGTTTGCCTCAAGATCTGATTTTGGAGATTCCATAGATTTTATTGCGTGGTATGTCAATCAAACATATAAAATAAATGGTATTTCAAAATGGGATGCTTATAATCAGTATTTGAACTATCATGAAGGCTGGGGCGGGTTTAAGAAAAAAACTCATGCTTCCAAATCGTGGTTGCTTAAAACTGCTAAAAAAGTATCGCAGCGGGCGGCGGAGTACTCGCGCCAGTTGAAAAAATGTAATCTTTAAGTAAGGAAAATAATTATGCCTATTATTGAAAGCTTTTCTGTAGATCATACAAAAATGAAAGCTCCGGCAGTGAGACTGTCGAAAATCATGACTACTCCGAAGGGGGATTCCATTAAAATTTTCGATCTGAGATTCTGCCAGCCTAACAGGGCAATGATGCCTGAAAAGGGATTGCATACTATGGAGCATCTGCTGGCCACGTTCTTTCCTCAGCACCTGGAACCGTCCAAAGGAGAGGTTATAGACATTTCCCCGATGGGCTGCAGAACCGGTTTCTATGTATCAGTGGTCGGAGATCCTACGGAAGATGATATTGTTGCCGCATGGAAGGCGTCCATGTACAGTATTAATGCGGTTAAAGATCTCAAGGAAGTTCCTGGAATTAATAAATATCAGTGTGGTTCCTACCAGTTCCATTCTTTGGCAGAGGCTCATGCTATCGCAACCGCAGTTTTGTCTGTAGGGATCGGGGTTAACTTCAACGAAGATCTTAAGATTGATGATACACTGATTAAAAATCAGAACTAGTTTTGGCTGAGAGACAAGTAATGAGTATTGAAATACCTCAGGATGTAGTAGAGATGAATCAGGAAATTTTGTCTGCCCTTAAGGCGGACTGTGTTGATTTATCCCGTAAATATACAGTGGAACATCATTTTTCCTCCTCCAATTTTACCCTTTTGGAAAAACTTGCGGTGGAACTGTTCCAGACTGGATTTGAGATCATCGATCCGGATGAGATCGAAGAGGAAGGTGTCAGATTTTTCTGTTTTGACGCCTTGAAGTTATGCAGAATATCGGATGAAACCCTCAGCGAACAGCAACAGAAAATATTTGAACTGTTGCAGAAGTTTCATGTTTCTTATGACGGATGGGGTGTTGATACAACGATTTACGAGGAATAACAATACTTTAGCTTTTTCTGTTTGATTCAAAAATGTGATGCTGATCTACTTAAGGGTTTAAGTATTCAGCTTTGTGTATATTTGCTCCATGGTTAGATATTATAATGAAAGGGTCAGCGAGAGACTTTCTCTGCTGGCCTTTTTTCACAGTGAAATTCAATATAAATATTAGAAAAGAAGTTCGTTTTGTGCCGGGGATGTTAACTGTGGGATTTGCGTTATTCTGATATACTCATCTTTTATTCTTTTTTTGGATCTCAATTATTACAGTATTGTTCAAGGATATTTTTATGATAACTCCTAAGTTAAAGAAATCTGTCTGGGTTGTATTAACTGCAGCAGCGTTGACTGCATGCGGTGGCGGCGGTGGTAGCAGTAGCAGCTCAGATAGTGACAACAGTTCACAGCCTCTTGTAGTCGGTATGAAAGATAAGTCTGAGTATGCTGACCAATTTGATGCGACAATCAACAACTTTACCTGCTTCAAGGGCGAAAACAAGGATAAGTGTGGACTCATTCTTTATCAGGTAATGGTTGAAGCTGCTCCAAACGGTGGTGGTGATGATGCGGCCGGTAAGGGAACAGGCTGGGGACCGTCTGAACACAAGGGAACATTGAAGGGAATTGAGAAGTCTCTCGACTTTATTAAGGGATCAGGTGCCAACGCACTGTGGATTACCCCTGTATTCACAACTTCAACAACCGGTGATGACGACGCAGTTAAGA
>ONPL01000182.1 GCA_900319705.1 uncultured Pseudomonadota bacterium
ACCGGGATTTTCGATATTCAGAGAAAGAAAGTCATAGAAGGTGGACAAGGTAAGCGTTTTACCGAAACATCCCGGTCTGGTGAAGAGCATTACGTCCGCTTTATTCTCCTTGAACACGGTTCTGATAAAAGGAGTTTTATCCACGTAATAACAGTTGCTTTCAATTAATTCGTGAAATAATTCTGCTCCGATCCCTATAGACTTCAACATTATATTCCCCTCTGAATACGACTGTTCAACACAGCAGAAAAAATTCTTTCTCCGATCCGCTGTTCACAAAGTGATTGAAACGATGAAAGGCTTTATCTACTTCATTATCCCATAACCTGATTAATCGTCAACGGCAACATTCTGCTTTTGATAAGGCAAAGGCATAAATTAGCCGTCCCTAAATACGACATAGAAACGGTTCGGCAGAACTGCAGATGTTTCTTTCTCCTTCTGTCTTTACACGTCTCAAATTTTGCTGTTTCCGGGCATCTGGCGGGTTCACCCGTGCATACTCTCCGGCACTGCAGCATACCCTCCCCGATCAGCAAAAACAATAATAAAACTGGGCAAAGATGAGATTCTGCTGTGTAACACTTTCGTAGCGTCTAAAAAAGCACAGACGGCAGTTGATCCGGCATCACGAGTCTTCCAGGTATGTTTCATTGAACAGGACGCCGCAGACGGCATAACAGAAAGTCGACGCGGCTGACTTCTTCAAATTTATTGCAGAGCAGAAAGTCAGTGTGGTTTTGGGGTTTGAAGCCTGCGGCGTCTGCAATTTTCTGGCATGAACGCTGCTCTGAAGAACAGATCCCGGTAAAATTTCCATTCACCTTTACAGTCAGATCTGTTCGACAGATTTTTTTCATATTGAACTATAGGCTAGAACACCATTGCAAGGGTACTGCCCAGGAGAATAAATAGAATTCCACCGATAAAGATACAGCCCTCCTGCCCTGAATGCCTAATCAGTCCCAACAGTTCTTTTTTCGTCATTACCTTGCCGTTGGCGTCCGGCCGGTTAAGGCCGAGCATATAGAAAATACTGAGGGCGGCAGGTTTCTCCATCAGTTTCTTTTTCCCGTTCTCCAGAAATTCATAGATAATCGGGTTCTCATATGCATCTATTCTGACACCCTTTATATAGTAGATCACGGCAATCATGCCGGTAAGTACATACCATGCGGCGCCGTACTCGATATGGAAATTCTCCCAGTAGGTCTCACCCGGCTCCATGGCACAGAGGCGAAGCGGCGCCGCCAGCAGTGCCGGCAGAAACACCATGACAAAGGTGTTGTACAGAGAGTACAGCACACGCCCGATGGTATAGAATCTGATATGCACCGGAACCCGTTTGCCTTCAGGATTGTACTCATAGAAAACCGGGGTATTGTCATAAGGATTCTTAAGAATGTTATTCTTCTCATCAATAACCAGGGCACTGCCGTCGCGTCTTGCCTTTGATGTTTCACTCTTGAGGCTGATCCTTTCTATCAGTGCTGTTTTATCCTGTCCCATGGCGCAGAAAATAATTGCTCCGAACACCAGAACTGTATAAAACATCATTTCAGCACTCCATCCGGAAAAATAACCCGCGATCGCGGTAATCAGAGTTGTATAGAACAGAGGCTCCTTAACCCACGGATAGGATTTTCTGGTGCGCCCGGTTGAAACCGCAATTCGTCCGGTCTGTCCGTTCATTACCGCGGTCAGTTTGCCGGAACTTATGAAATATACCGGAAGGAGGGCTGAAATGGAATCAAGAGTCTCGCTCTGCACTGCAACATCAACATTTTTGGTCTGCATCACCTTTCTCACCACCGGTTCAAAATCCTCGGAAACCTCGCTGCGTACTCTGCTGATGATCTCGCTTTCGGTACTGTCATTTAGTTTTACCGGCTGACCGGCAATATAGCCGTACTCGAAGGGTCTGGCCTGCGACCAGTCAAAAGGTTCCATATCATTGAGCACCAGGTTGTCGAGCTGTCTGGAGGTGCCTACTGCCGTGCCTTCAAGGTAACCGCCGCATTCGTACATGCGTCCGGTTCCGTCACGGCAGACTTTGGCCTGAACCGGTCCCTTTACAATCTGATACGGCAGATAGTAACCGCGGAAATTTTTCATATTCGAAAGAACGGCTTTACCTTCAGGGGTTCTCTTATGATCATCCGCCCAGTTCTTGAGGCGCTGCTTTGCCTCCTCTTTGGTGATAAAAAACGGAATAATCAGATCCGGCAGCTGTGACGGATCGGAAAGTTCCTTGCGTACCAGTTTGCTCTTACAGAATGCACACACTTCGGAAGCATCGTTGTTACCGAACAGAACCCTGGCATGGCATTTCGGACAGACAAGCTGGGTTATTCCGGTATTGGCTGCCTTGAGCCGGTTGCTGCGGTTCAGAGCCTTCCATTTGATAATTTCCTGTTTTGCATCCTGAATTCCGGTGATTTCATGGCAGTATTTGCAGCGGTAGGTCTGATGGACAATATCAAATCCGGCCGGCGCATTGCATTTTTTACAGTATACCACCAGCGGGGTACGGTTCACGCAGCTGCCGTCATCACTGCCCGCCTCCGTCTGTTCAGATGCAGCTGTGTTTTCCTCAGGCTCGCTCTCATCTAATAATCTGTTCAGTCGGTTGTTGATTTTGTCACAGTTACTTTTAGTTTCACTTTTTTTTCTGCCCGGCTGGGTGCTTTTCTTTTTTTCCACGATTGATCCTTTAACTCTGGCTGTTTTTTGGGATGATATTATCCAACAATTCCCGCTGTTAATTTGTGCGGAAGGTTGTGTTATAGAAAACAGAGCTGCACCGGCCGGTGAAAGCTCCTGCTGCTGTGAAAGCC
>ONPL01000046.1 GCA_900319705.1 uncultured Pseudomonadota bacterium
AGAAGCCCGGCATTAAACCGGGCATTCGGCCGTTCCTTAACCGGTCGTCGTATTCAGATCAAGGCTTCGTTCTTTCTGCGGCAGCTTGAATTTATGCAGGCTGCCGGTTTTCAAATCGGTTATAACGATTGTCCTTCCGTCAAGTTCATACTTGAACCCGGTGTTTCACCACTTTCACATTTAATCAGCTGACCGTTCTGAAGCTCAAAATCACCACCATCCAGCCAGTGACATTTCGAGTTTAATGTAAAGCCCTAATCCGAACAAACAATTCCTCAAGTATTGCTCACTGATATCGAAATCATGTTTCAACTATCAGCTTCAGGGTACACATGTCAGTGAGCACGCGATATGGTATAATTACGCGGTAAAATGAAAGAGGCATAAATTAAGAATAGCTATCAACAGACGCGGTTTCAATTATTCGGTTTTCTGATGGTGGTTGCCGGATGCGCCATAGGACTGGGTAACGTTTGGCGCTTTCCTTATATTACAGGGGAATCAGGCGGTGCAATATTCGTATTGTTCTATCTATTTTTTCTTGTCGCCCTGGGCGTACCTATTCTTATGGTTGAACTCAGCATCGGCAGGGCTGCTGAGTGTTCCCCGGTCAAAGCGTTCACCAAACTGGCTCCGGGCCACAAACACTGGAAACTGCTCGGGCTGGTGACACTTTTCGGTCTGTACGTTCTGATGTCGTATTATAGTGTTATCACCGGTTGGATCCTATATTATGTGGGACATATTGTACAGGGGGATTTCACAAACCTGCAGCAGTCACAGATTTCCGAAAAATTCCAGGGACTGATGAACAGTCCTTCTGATCAGTTCTGGTGTACCTTTGCAACCCTGTTCATAGCATGTCTGATCTGCTACAAGGGGATCCAGAGGGGAATCGAAAAATTTACCAAACCGGCAATGGCCGGACTGTTTGTTCTGCTTATAGTTCTAATCGCAAAAGCTTTTTCACTGGAGAAAGCAAATGTGGGGCTGGAATTCTTTCTCTCACCTAATCTTGAAAATCTCGAGAAGGTAGGACTGCCAACGGCAATATACAATGCCATGAATCAGGCCTTTTTCACACTGAGTATCGGGATCGGTACAGTATTGGCCATTGCCGCGTACTCCAAAAGCGGCCACAGTCTTCTTAAAGAGGCAGCTATAATCTGCAGTCTGGACACAGTGGTGGCAATCGCCGCAGGGCTGATTATATTCCCGGCCTGCTTCAACTACGGCATTACCCCGGATCAGGGTCCTTATCTGATTTTTATAACACTGCTCAACATGTTTAATCAGATGGATAACGGAATCATCTGGGGCAGTATGTTCTTCTTTTTCCTGTTTATTGCCGCCCTGCTGACCATGATCGCGGTTATAGAATCGATTATTGCCAACTGCTGTGACCTGTTCGACTGGTCAAGACAGAAGTCATCTGCGATTAATCTGGTGCTGATGACCGTACTGTCTGTCCCTATAGTTCTAAGCAGTAATATACTCGCATTCATTCATCCACTTGGAAAAGGCAGCGATCTTCTGTCTCTGGCAGACTTCTTCGTTTCCAACAATATGCTTCCAATCGGTTCACTCCTGATGGTAATCTTCTGCACCTCCCGCTACGGATGGGGCTGGGATAAATGTACTGAAGAAATCAATAAGGGAAACGGTGTCAAAATCGGAAAATCAAAAATTCTGTTCTATTACTTTAAATATGTACTTCCGGTTATGATCCTGACTATCTGGACTATCGGATATTATCAGATGTTTTTTAAATAAGCTGGCGATTGTAAAATTATCACAGCCGGTAATTCACAGTAACACACTGAATTACCGGTTTTTTTAACATTACAATTCCTGGTTCAGCCTCATTTTTATTCTATAATTGTCACCGATAACTGCGCGGCAATAAAACCAAATTGGCTCTGTTGTTACAACAGCTCCTATAAATTAGACGATTGTCTGCAATTGAACCTTTAACAGAAAAAGCCCGTATGGTTCAGTCACCCCTGTACACCGCATTAGCATGCTGAATTAGCTCTAATCTCAGCGTTATCAGATACAAAAAAGGAGATCAAACGATCTCCTAAACTAAAATCAGGTTATATCACCGGCCGATTAGAAATTGTAAATCAAACCAAGTGACAGTTTATTCTGAGCTTCCGGAGAAGTTACAGAAGTATTAAGTCTCTCTGCTTCACCGTAAATCTGGAAGTTAGAGGTTAAGTTATACAGAATTTCACCGGTCCAGGCAGACTTGAATACTCTGTCATCACTGCCAAGATATGAGCGCTTGGAAAGTTCACGGTCGGCGTTATGCAAGTATGCATAGGCAACAGTGAAGGTCCAGTCTGTACCAGGAGTGGTATAGCTTACTGCTGTTTCAAGGCCGTGTACCTTATAGGTATTTTCCAGTTTATCCCAGTTATAAACAAAAGCGGCATATAAACCAGGAGCACCGCTTTCACCGTAATACAGGGAAAGTGCAGTTTCATTCTTGTCGCCGCCAATATACTGGTGCTTATCATGCTCAGGACCTTCACCATCATAGTGAGGTCTGAAACCGTCATAATGGTTGTAACCTGCGCGGAAACCGAGAGGCTGTTCACCAATCTGGAACTCATAGCCTGCGGTAGCACCTACAGCGTAGTTAACATGCTTTGAAGCATCCTTGAACTGGTAGGAAGCAGCCAGCAGGAAACCGTTGTAGTTGAGTTCGTACATTGCAATACCGTCCTTACGTCCACCGTAGTCATTATCGGTAAGACCCCAGTATGCGTTTCCGTTTGTACCCCAGTCTACGAACACATCAGTTACAGTTGAAACTTGGTAGAACGCATCTTCATTGTGACCGAACTGAAGTTTACCGAAATCACCGAAGTCGAAACCTACATAACCGTAGTAAATATCGATACGATCAACATCCTTGTTCTGTGGTTCCTGTGCCTGCAGTTCATAGAGGACCTGACCGTAAACGGCTACATTTTCATTAACTTTGGTCTTTCCATCAACACCAAGACGGGAGATACCTTCGAGACGACGGTCTGGATTGGCATCGTTGTTCATCAGGTTTACTTTCATACGACCGATAATATCGAGTCTTGAAGTATCATCACTGTAAACGGTTGCAGCATTTGCCGATACAGCGCATAAAGCCAGTGCAGAAGCAACTGTTGAAACTAAGATCTGTTTTTTCATTTTCATTTCCTTAAGAACGTGTTTAAAAAGAGAATTCTTTATAATTTTGTGATCATTATAACATATTTAATCAAATATAGATCCAAAAAAACTAGGTTAGTTATAACTAACCTAGTAACATTACTATCTTATTTATCTTAATTCAAGTTTTGAATTATATTTATTTATTTTGCTATAAACACTGATCAACATGTAATTAATAATTTTAAAGACTTTTTATTCAAGAATAAAATAATTAGCATCACATAACTTTTTAACAAAAACGTTCAAAAAACACACAACAAACCATAATAATAAAAAAAGAAAGTCAAAGTTACATTATGCACTCCGACTTTCTAATGAGACTGGATCTATTAAATAGTACAGGACAAATCAGCGCTGTATGAACCGATTTCCTTTAACTCCTGAGCATTGAAAGCGCCTTCCTGGGTCAAATAGGTACGGCCCCAGTCCCGTTTAAAGTCATGAATATATTCCGGAGTAAGCTCTTTAAACAGAACCTGTTCAAGCTTACGATGATGAAGCAGATAGAAATAACAGTTGGAATAATTTTTCATTTTAACCGTAAAAGTAAGTTTTACATCCTTCGGTTTAACCTTAACCTTAGGATCCCCAACAATCTCATGAGTATACTTTTCCAGACTTGATTCCAATCCGGATTTCATAGCCTGGATAATATTGTCACGCTTACCGTTGTCGTCAAGGGAAGCCCCCTGCAAATGCAGTTTTACCGTCAAATCCTTATAATAATAATCATACGAAACTAGGTTTGGATATTCCTTCAGGCCCAGCACGGCCAGAATTACAACTATAATCAATCCAAGCCATGAATACCGCAATGTATTCATATAAATGATCTCCGCGTTACTTTTCTTATCTCAAGTGTGGGATGATATCAAAAATGAATTTCTAAAAACTTGTGCTGTCTAACAATACTGAACAATTACAGATTACCGATCAAAATTCATACAGTTAAGACACTGATGTTTCAATTGAACACAGAACACAGCCGAATACAGCAGGATGTAAGGATGACCGCAGTTCCAACTGCCGGATTCATTAAAAAATTCATTTTCTAAAAAAGAAAAAGCTCCAATCAATCCGGTTGGAGCAGTCAAAACTATGTATAGAAACTAAACAGCTATACTGTGTCCGATAGCAACATTGTTGAATCTCTGAACAATCTGCTCTTCCGGAGCCACTATATTTCTTTCCTGATAATCATTAGCAACCATAACTTCCTGTACAGTCGGAGCAATCATAGGCTGTTCGGCAGTCTCTCTTCTCTGTCCTACCATAAAATCGCTCAACTGGAAGGTTTTGAGCTGAATTGTCTTAGGCTGTCTAGGCTGCGCCGCTTTGTTCTGTTCTTCAGCCTGCAGCATTGCCTCCTGGGCCCGCAGTTCCTCTTCACGGATACGTTCCTGCTCTCTGGCAATATTTTCCGGAGAACGGATAACCTGGAAGCTGCTGTTGCTCACGGTGGACAGCTGAACAGTTGCCGGAATATGAGGTGCATTCTTCTGCATTTCCTCAAGACGTTTAGCCTCCAGTTCCTGCTGTTTCTTACGCTGTTCCTCCTCCTTGCGGATATTTTCAGCACAGCGGATAGCCTTAAAATTCTTGGAAATTGTAGCGCTCAGGGTAAACAGGGCATGTCTGTGAGGTTCTCTCTCAATAGGCTCTTCCGGAATAACCTTCTCATGAAAATCTGCAATAGCTGATGCAATTGCCTGGGCACGCTGCTTCTCCTCCTCGGATACAGCAGGTTCTGCACTCTTGGTCTCCGCCTTCTTCTCAATTTTCAGAAAACCCAGAGGATTCACATGTTCCTTTACTACTACCTCACGAATCGAAACAACCGAATCAAGACGGATGCACTGCCCGTCCTCCTGAAGATACAGAAAATTCTGATCTTCATCGACAATATGGGCTTTAACCTCGTTCGCAGCATTACCAACCATGTACTGAACTCTTACGAGTTTATTAAGAAATCTTTCAGAAAACATATGAAAAAAAATTCTCTACAACTAAACAACAAATGAAATATAAATGAAATTAGAAATGCGGTTTTTCCAACCGCGAGTTATGGTATCACCAACTTGCAGAATACCACTATAAATTGATATTTTTTAACCAGTTTTTGTGAACATGATAACAATAAAAAATTTGTCCGGATCCGGTTTCAAACAAGGTCGATCCGATTACGGAATTTATCAGAAAAAAGAATAGGCAAAAGGGGATCGTACTGTTGTTACGATCCCCTTTTGCTAAATACTGTCAATGCATAAACCGGTTACGGTTATTTCAAAAGATAACAGTCATTCAAATCCAGATAATTGCTCTGAATAATTTTGCCTTTATACTGATACAGGACTCTGACTGCAACAAACCCGGCATCATTCAAATCATCCACATTATCACAGATGGATGTACGCATTCTCGGATAATGGCGGTAAAGAGGAAGATTCTTGCCTCTTTCATAACTTACATCAGGCTCTATACCGAGTTCATAGTAAATCTGAAAAATTTCATTCTTTCTGGCAGTACATTTAACCAGCTTCACCTTAGCATTCTCATTATTCTGAGAGGCTCTGGTATTACAGTTTTTAAAGTAGGCATTGCGAAGCTGCTCCGGATCTTTTTTCTCGAGTTCCTCGGAATTTACCTGGTTGTTCTTTTTGGATTCAAGCAGTTCAGACGCTGTCAGCGCCTCCGCATCAACACTGTCGTCAGATGATGATTTATCCTTATTTGTTGCCTTGTTTGTTGCCTTGTTTTCAGTCTCGGAATTCTCACGCTGAGGTTTGATTTCGTTTCCATCTCCCGGCTGTTCAATAATGATCTCTATTTCCCCCTCCTTAGCTTCTACTGGGGGAACCGCTGTAAGAGTTGCAAACAGCGCCAGGATCCAGAATGAATTATTTACTGCCGGTTTTGATTTGAATCGATACATACACACTCCGTAAAAATTCAGAAACACCTCAGGTATAGGATATCACATTCCGCAAACAAAGAAAAAAAGCAAATACGGTAAATACATACCAGTTCGGGCAGTTTTAACACTCATTTACCCCGTCCAAAGGAAAAAATCCTCCAGTCATGCGGAACCTTTTGCTCCAAAAAGGCAACCACTCTGTCTGAACAGGTGGTCAGCATAACCCAGGAACATGCAATCAGAGTCACTGAAACGGATCCTACCGCCACATCAGAGAACCAGTGTGCACCACTCATGATCCGGGGAAGACTGAACACTGCAAAAACCGCCATAGCAGCAGTAAAAGCGCGAACTCCGAGATAACGTAGCATCACAAAAGAAAAAATTAAAAGCATTACTCCGTGATCTCCTGGGAAGCATGAATTGGAACCATCCTTAACTTTAAGCGGAAATGAAACAAGTTTGCTTACCAGGTTTATACCGGCAAATTCCTTCGTCGGGCTGCGACGGTCAAACGGGATCAGATTGCAAAGCAGTTTTACCGCAACCGCGAACAGTACCATAAACAGAAAAACACAGAAAAGCCGGTGCCTTCCCTCCGGGGTTTCCTTCAGAAAATAACATGCAAATACCAGCCCCATCGCAAGCATGGCGGCAAGATCAAATATGCGTACGTTGGTAACCGCCACCAGCCAGGTAAAGCCGGAAACAGGATAAAGTCTCTGATTAAAAAATTCAAATACACTGCGATCTGCTGTATTCCAAATGCCGGGAAAATCCAGACAGACATTCAGATACCAGCTAAGAAGCAGCAGAACAGCAATAATATTACATGCTGCAATCAAAATATAATTTTTCTGATTTGTATACATCATATAAAAACTGACAAAAAACATCACATCAAATTTCAGCTGAATTATATCACTTTTTTTGAAAACCAAAAACGCAGAAGCCGGATCGACCTCTGCGTTTTTGGTTTATGAGAATGACAGCCGGAAGCCATCATAATTCAAAATGTATAATTACAGCAGATGAGCTCTCAGTTCTGCCCCAGACTTGGCACTCAGATATGCTGGCGGTAAATCGAGGATGGTAACACAGCCTGACTTGCCTTCATTTGAAAGACGGTATACAGCACGTGCACATGCAGCAAGAACACTACCGGTAAATGCAGGATTTGAATCCAGTTTCAGGCTGTATTCGATTACATTTTTGAATTCACTGTCCATACCTGTGGTACCGGTACGGATTACAAAACCGCCGTGAGGAAGACCGCTGTGATTCTTCTTTAATTCATCTTCACTGATAAAATGAACGGTTGTATCGTAATCAGAAAAATAATTAGGCATGGTCTTGATCTGATTTTCAACATATGCGGCATCAGCACCGTCCTCCAGTACTACAAAACACTCTCTGGTGTGTTTCTGTCTGGTGGTGAGTTCAGGATTTGTCCCGGATCTTACTGCTTCAAGAGCGCTAGGTACAGGGATTGTATACTGTCTGGCATCCTTTACACCCTTGATGCGGCGGATTGCATCTGAATGTCCCTGGCTTACACCCTTACCCCAGAAAGTATAATCCCTTCCATCAGGAAGAATTGCATCGGAGTATACGCGGTTCAGAGAGAACATACCGGGATCCCAGCCTGCAGAAATCAGGGCAACTTTGCCGGCTTTCTTTGCAGCTGCATCCACATTGTCAAAATGTTTTGAAATATTTGCATGAGTATCAAAACTGTCAACTACGTTGAACCATTGTGCCAGTTCCGGAGTCTGAACAGGAAGATCGGTTGCGCTGCCGCCACCTAAAACCAGAACATCAACACGATCCTTCCACTGTTCAATCTGATCAATGCTTACTACAGGAACATTCGGTGTTCTGAGAGTAATTGATTCTGGATTTCGTCTGGTAAACACAGCCACAAGTTCCAAATCCGGGTTATGGGAAATTGCGCTTTCAACACCTCTGCTGAGATTACCATATCCGGAGATAGCGATCCTAATTGTCATTTTAAACTCCTATGTTTTGTAAATATATACAAGGTAACAAAATCAATAAAAAGTACTGGACGGGTACTGTTTATCTAACTAAAATAGCATAGGTTTCACGGAGACGTATCGAAGTGGTCGTAACGAGAATGACTCGAAATCATTTTGACCGCAAGGTCACGTGGGTTCGAATCCCACCGTCTCCGCCACAGATTGTCTTCTGTCCGTTCTGCCTATTTTCCCTCAATCAAACAAGAACCTCTGTTTTAATTAAAGTTCAGGATTTCAGGTTATTATCTGTATATTTTTGTTACTTTTTATTATTATTATTATTTTTATGTTACTTTATCTGGTTGTGACACAAGGCTCTGATTAACTTCAGCTGCACACACACCTGTGATGAAAAGACCAGGTCGCACACATCACTTCGAACTGCGCCGCGGTTACCGGTCATGTCCGTACCGGAATTATTGAAAAAAGTTCAACAAGATCTGCATTGCAGCACCTGCCGGTTCTGGAAATCAGTTTTTAGTTCCGCTGTCGACCTTGGTTCTCAACTCTTCTGCCTTATGCTGCAAATCAGCTGCAGTTGTTTCAACCGTCTCCACTGCAACAGCATCAATGTCAAGTTCGGTCTGAATCACGTTACCGCTCTTTACCGACTTTCCCTGTTCAGCATTGCCTGATGAAACCGGAGAAGTTTCAGGCTTAAGAACCTGTTCGGCCATTGCCCTGTTGCAAATTTTTGCGGTGGTTTCATATACAAATACAGCTTTTTCGCCTTTCTGATCAAGAAGTTTGAACTTTACACTGGTCAGAACAGGATAGGACTTGTAGAACAATTCGCAGAAACTGTCAGCCTGACGGGGATCAATGCTGCGATCATCAAATGTTCTAACAGTTTCGGCACCCGTAAGTGATGAATCTATCAAATCCAAATCCAGCACGGTTCCGTTCTTAACCGAGCAGTTTTTATAATTCCACGCTGTATAGGAACTTTCCCGGAAGGCTTTTTCCAGGGTTCCGCAGATTTCAACCTCGCTGGTTACCGCAAGGGACTGTTCACTCTGCCGATCTTGCGTACTGATGGTTCTGTCATTCCAGTATTTAACTCCGAACAGAACCGCCACCACAACCGCGGCAGCAATTGTATATTTAAATCTTTTCACTGTTACTTTCCATTAAACCGACACGGAGGAACCGCACGGCATAGAACTGATATTTAAGATAAGATTAGAGACATATATCTCTGGTTACATCCACCTGTTGCAACTCACCGCTTTTACCTGTAATAATCAGGTTCAGACTGTCAGCACGGGTCAGATCGAAGAATTCCGCACAATAGAAATCAATCTGGCTGTCGGTGATATTCTCATTGGTTATGTTTTCCATATGCTGATCGAAATACTGCTCCATTTCGTCCTTGACACGCAGAGACAGCACGACACCGCTCTTCCCTTCATCCTCCCGGAGTTTGCAGGACTTGAACACAAACGAATCATTGTTTTTAAATGATTCCTTCAGCAAACCGCAGGCACTGTCAGGGCTGGTTTCTATGCGCCAGTGAACAAACTTCATCATTGCATAACCTATCAGAAGCCCGAGGAAGCAGACCACCACCAGCCTCAAAATCTGATCTTTAATTGAATTATCAGCCATAAACTTTGTCAAATACCTCAAGTTCGTCGCAATTATATCACAAAACACTTCTTTAATAATAAAAAAAACCGTAATAACTTTACTTTATTTAGTGATAAATATTATTTACTAAATATTATTAATTAAAATTCAAACTTTCTATTTAGGATAATTCATGGAAAGAAATGAATTTATGGTTTTGGCAAACTGTTCCTGAAACAGCCACTTTGCAGGATTTTCAAGAATCGCCATACGGCTGATCTGTCCCTCATGGTTGATTTGAAACGGCATTACAATAAGACTCTCCACACTTCTGCTTACAAGCTTTTGAAAAGTACTGTCTATAAGCATTTTTTTGAGTATAACAACATTTGAAAATAAACGACAATTGGTTATTGAACTTACCGAGTGATCAAAAAACTCCTCCAGCACCCTTGCATCAACCATGTTGGATTTTTTCGCCGGATTGTCCCCGGTGCTGCATTCAATCTTTGCAGTCAGATTACTGTTGTTTACATGATAGATATGGACGGTGCCTCCGGTCAGATTGTGCAATTCCCTGCAGATTGTCTCTCTCTTCTTGGCTGCAGGCTGGTTTTCTGACAATGCATTGTTTACATTATGGATGAAACTGCACAGACTGTTGGTATTCAAAGCAACATCAACGGTGCTGTCAGCCTTCTTCTGAAGTTTCTTTTCATTGGTTATATCCTGCATATAACCGTAAAGCCACAGCTTGTCATTCTGATCGTGGGTAATATAGAGCCAGTCCCTGACATTTATAATATCACCTCCGGCAGTCTTGATTCTGAAATCAACATCAACCGGACAGTTCGATGTCAGAGCTCTGCTGAAGGCGGAATCAAACTTGCTAGAGCTTTCCTGATCAGCAATCATACCCTTGATATTTTCCCCGAATCTGATCCTGATATCATTTATATCATATCCCGTTAAAACCTTGAAATAAGGACTTACATAATGGATGGAATTCTTGCCGGTAATCAGACTGCGGTGAATAGCTCCCGGTATAGTACGGGCTATATTATCGATTTCGGATGTAAGCTGTTTTACCGTAACTTTGATTTCCTCATTATCACTGTTGTCATAGAACAGAGCCTGCACAAATTTCTGCTCCCGTTCATCCGCACACAGTTCCATCTCACCCTTGATCTTTACCAGATATCCGCCGCGGTTGATAATATCATAGCAGAACGTCTGTTTGTCCCCGACCACATTAAGCCGGTTCAAATCATCCTGAAGGTTTGGATAATCGGCAGGACAGATGATGGAACCTCCGTCGGCCACCACCTCCTCATAGAATTCATCAGAGGTATAACCGAATATTTGAAGAGCATGATTGTTAACATCAAGATACTGGAAGCGGCGGTTGAGTTTGTTGGAATCAAACTCATAGAGAAATTTTGCAGCACCGAACATTTCGCTGTTAAAACGGTTTGGATCTTTCACCAAAGACTTGGTGAACATCTGTTCCTGGGCAATCAGAACCCGTTTCGGGATCCCGTACCCGTCATTGTCAAGAAGAACAATCCACAGCCGGCGGTACAGATTCCTGTTGATATCAAGCCGGTTGTGGTACATGAGTTTAATCAGATATTTGCTGCTGTTGACTGCTTTAACAAGATTATCAGGCTTGAGCAGAGTGTTAAGCTGGGACTGCTGTTCCGGTTCAACCTCGGTCTCAATGAACAGGTGAAGCCACTCGGAATACGATTTCATCTCAACCGCTTCCGCTCTGTCTGTCAGTTCATAGCAGGTTTCCTCCAGCAGATCGACCACCACCAGCTGCATGAACTTGCGTTTGAACTGATTAATGAACAGCCATAAATCCTGATCCTGTTCGCGTACCAAATGTTGAACCATAAAGACACCCTTACCGAAAACTGCACCCTCAGTATATTCTATTAGATAAGACTGAAACTAACTACATTCAGTGCAAAAAATTGTGTTTGATGTTCAAAACTTTGGTAAAAAAACGGTCGCTGTTAAGGCGACCTGTAAATTAAACAACAGAGAGAAGAACTTTACTTTACCTCGCTGCAGTTTTCCTCTGTCAGACGTATGGCATACTGCATGGTGTTGTCATAATAATACCGGTATTCCACCGCCTGGGCACCTATATAGCGGTTTTTAATGATTTTTCCCGCCTCTGCGCACATGGCTCTGGCATTTTTCTCCTGACCTTTTTCTATCAGCCATTTCGGACCGACCACATCGGCATGGGTAAATGCCGCACGGTTGATCTCAACACCGATTACAAAGGTATTGCCTTCAAATGCCGATTTACGGAACTTGACGCTCTTCTCCTTGGCCAGACTTGCATCATACGATGTAGCGAAATCCTCCCGGTTCAGTGCCATTTTTTCCGGAGTTACCGGCTGATCTATACTTTTCCAGATAGTAATTGCAAGCACTGCCGCCACTATCACACCTACAATACCAAGTATGATATATGAAAAACGTTTTTTCGCATCGCGATCCTCTTCACCGAGCATGATATTTTCCAGCCCGTTTTTTTGCTGATTATCTGACATTTCATTATCCTTTTTAAAACTGAACGTATTCTACCACAGCGAAACGGAATTGATAATTACAATACATGAACCCGCAGAGTGTTTCCGGCAGCGGCGAAAACCCTTTTGCAGTCCTTTCAGTACAAATATCGCGCAGACAAACTCAAAATAGAAATATCACAACAAAAATCCTTGACGAAACAATTTTTGTAATTATAATAAGCAACATCGAAAGTTAATCGGTTCGGTGATTAGCACAGCCCGGTAGTGCACCTGGTTTGGGACCAGGGTGTCGTAGGTTCGAATCCTACATCACCGACCATTCTTCCTCAGTCGGTGATTAGCACAGCCCGGTAGTGCACCTGGTTTGGGACCAGGGTGTCGTAGGTTCGAATCCTACATCACCGACCATTTTTTATTAATCTTCTATAAAAATTCCCCGATCTCACTTCATGCCTTATACTTTGTTATTTGTATCCGTACTGTAATGTGCTGCAACTATAGCCTAGCAGTCTCTGTTCTCCTGCTCCGCCGCAACTTTTCGCTGTACGAATGTTCTCACCGGAAGATCAGGGAAACTGCAACTATGAGAGTTCAATCTCACTATTAAAATCTAGAAAACAATAGAATTGTGATCGTATGTCTGTCTATTTTTTATAAGAAGGAAAGGATATTGCTCATGAAAACTTTAGTTATATCGGGACATCCGCACCTGGAAACATCGATCGCAAACGCCACCATTATTGAGGAATTAAAAAAGGTTCCGGACCTGGAAATCAGAAATCTCGGAGCACTTTATCCCGACTACAGGATCAACACTGCAGAGGAACAGAAGGCAATGCTGAACGCCGATCTGATCATCTGGCAGTTTCCGGTATACTGGTACGGTTTGCCTTCCATAATGAAAAAATGGCAGGAGGAGGTTCTGACTCACGGTTTTGCCTACGGTTCAAACGCAAAACTCGGAGGAAAAAAACTGATCATATCCGCCACCACCGGTTCTCCTGTGGATGCCTACCAGCCTGACGGAGCCCAGAATAAAACCCTGGACACGCTGTTTGCGCCTCTGTACCAGTGTGCGGATATGTGCAGACTGGAACATACGGGAACCTTCCATCTCGGTGGAATACTGTACATTCCCGGTGTTACCGGAGAGGACGAAAAGGACAGAATGAAAGAGCGAGCAAGAGAACATGCCGCAAAAATGATAAAATCAATCAACACGCTGTAGTTTTCCATAACATCAGTAATAGATTAAACGTCGGATCCCGGTTCATGCTCTCTTACATGGACTTGGATCCTATTGTATTTATAACAATCAGCTATATAAAAGGTATTTTTCGATGGATTCAAAAGAAAATATTCCAGGAAGTTCTGAAACAGTCACCGCCGGCACCGGTCAGAATGCAGTGGAAATCAATCGGGATCTTGCCATTGAACTGTCTGTTTCACCGCATATCAACTTTGCCGTGCAGCAGAACAGGATCCCCCTGATCAAATCGATAACAGTGTTCAATAAATCAACGGTTGATCTCAGAGATCTTACCCTGAAAATCCACGCATCACCTGCTTTTGCAGAACCTTCCTTTATTCATCTTGACATCGTTCCGGCCCTGGAAAGAGTTACTGTCAACGATGCTAATGTGCATCTTAATCCTGAATATCTGGTAAATATAAACGAGAAAGTAACCGGCAGAATCGACATAGAACTGATCGATGCCGCAGAAACTGTAATCCAGCAGAAAAGCGAGAATATAGATGTGCGTGCCTATGATGAATGGCTCGGCACCACCCAGTACCCGGAACTGCTGGCGTCATACATAATGCCGAACCACCCGGTATACGGCAGCGTCATATCAGACGGTGCAGACATACTAAAGGACTGGGGGCTTGATAATCAGTTTGACGGTTATCTTTCAGAAGATCCGAACCGGGTTCTCCAGATGGGAGCTGCTATATATGAAGCCCTGCGCAAACGAAACATGCTCTATGTCGTAAGCAAAAGCGGTTATTCGCTGATAGGTCAGCGAATCAGACTGTGCGATCAGGTACTCAGTCAGAAACAGGGAAACTGCCTTGATCTGTCGCTGCTGTACGCGGGTGCACTGGAGGCTGTAGGTATAAATCCTCTGCTGATACTCACCTCGGATCACGCCTTTGTAGGTTTCTGGCTGGAACAGAAAAATTTCCCTAACGTGGTGCAGGACGATGCCTCCAACATCACCAAACGAATTGCAGACGGCATCAATGAAATAGCCATTGTGGAGGCAACCGCCCTTCTGAGCAACTGCGACTTCAAAAAGTCACAGAGCATGGCTCTGCAGAATTTAAAAAACCTCGACGCAGTCGAATATATCATCGATATTAAATGTGCCCGAAGCTACGGATATTCACCTCTGCCGCTGCGCATAAAGAGCGA
>ONPL01000058.1 GCA_900319705.1 uncultured Pseudomonadota bacterium
TCTTTTTCAACTTGACTTCCTCTTTTTACTTGAATTTTACGTGCGTGTATTTCTTTGTTTTTATCTTTCATATTTGTTATAACACTATTATATATAATAATGCGATATTTTTTTAAATTTTTATGTATTTATATATAATATCAATACACCTTTACAACATAGCGTAACATTTTAAGAGGTTAGCAGTATCTTCCATGTCTTGGGTATCATGAATTGATCTGAAATAAATACTGGTATGAGTCTAAATGGTTGATGTATCGGCTAAATTTTGCTGATTTTGTATGTATTTGATGTCTTTGCTTCTTATGATAGCAGAGGAGTGGTTTCAATAATTTGTTAACATGTGAGATCGCGAGTGTTTTTTTTATTCTATTTGTGGGACAATTGGTAGGAGTTATGAAAAAGGACAGCGTCGTGAATCATAGGGCTCTAAAACAATCATAATAAGAATAATAAAAAAACAGAAAAGAGGATGAGCATAGATGAATAATAAAGGTCAGTTAATACAAGATCCGTTTTTAAATGAAATCCGGAAAGAAAAGATTCCTGTATCCATTTATTTGGTTAACGGCATTAAGCTTCAGGGACTCATAGAGTCTTTTGATCAGTTTGTTGTTCTTCTTAAGAATAATGTGTGCCAGCAGTTGGTATACAAGCATGCAATTTCCACTATAGTTCCGTCGAAACCGGTACTTACCCTGAAAGTAAACGATGACGATAAGACCGGTTCGGCCGACGCTTCGTCAAACAAATAATTATCGTATTACATGATTTTCGTTAAGGAATATCGGTTTGGAAGTTTCTAAAGAACAGAAATCCAAGGCGATCCTGGTTCAAACCGAAATAACATCTGAATTGGCCTCAGTTGAAGATTTATCTGAACTGAGGCTTCTTGCTGTTTCTGCAGATCTTGATGTGGTTGATGTCCTTCACTGCCGAAGGGCCATGCCGTCGCCGCGCTTTTTTATCGGTTCAGGAAAAATAGAGGAACTGGCGGTTCTGGTTGAACAGAACAAGGCTGATTTGGTAATTTTTAATAATCCCCTGACTCCTGCACAGGAAAGAAATATCAGTAAGGAAATCAAGTGCACGGTGCTTGAAAGAACATCTCTGATCCTCCATATTTTTGCCCAGCGAGCTAGAACATACGAGGGTAAGCTGCAGGTGGAACTTGCCCGCCTTAAGTATCAGGCTACGCGACTGGTACGGGGATGGACCCATCTTGAACGACAGAAGGGCGGATTCGGTCTGAGAGGTGGTCCAGGTGAAAAGCAACTCGAGCTTGACAGACGTATGCTGAATGAGCGCATAGATGAAATCGAAAGAGTTCTTTCCAAGGTTGAATCCCAGCGTGAACAGAGCAGAAAAGCACGCCGCAAAAATGAAGTGCCGGTGCTTTCTCTCGTCGGTTATACCAATGCCGGTAAATCGTCACTCTTCAATTATCTGACAAAATCAGATGTTTATGCTGCAGACCAGCTGTTCGCAACACTTGATCCTACACTGCGCACTCTGGAGCTTGAAAATATCGGCAGGGTTATATTTGCTGATACAGTAGGATTTATCCGTCATCTTCCTCATGATTTGGTTGCGGCATTCAAGGCAACTTTGCAGGAAACAAGAGAGGCAACTATTCTTCTTCATGTGGTTGACTGTCATGATGAGCGCATGCAGGATAATATCGAACAGGTAAATCTGGTTCTCAATGAAATAGGTGCAGGCAATGTCAAACAGTTGCTTGTTTTTAACAAAATAGATCTGATGGATTGCGTAAGCCCTCATGTGGTAAGAGATGAGAACGGGGTTCCAAAGGCTGTCTGGATGTCTGCAAAGACTGGCGAAGGCAGTGATCTGCTGTGCGAAATTATTAATGAATTGTTGCAGAAAAATATAGTAAAATTATCGTTGGTTTTGCCGTCGGATTCATGGGAGTTAAGATCTGCCCTGTATGAGAGAAAGGCGATCGTTTCAGAAAAATTTGATGGCGATGGCAATGATCTTCTGGAAATTGAAATATCAGAGGTTGAATTCAACCGTTTGAGTAAAAAGTACAAATCTTTGAGAAGTTATATAGGATAAAAAAATGCCGTGGAAACGTCCCGGCGATGCCGACTCCGGTCGTGATCGTCAGTCGAATAATGTGAATTTTGGTATGAATGGATTTAATTTAGGTAAATATTTCAACGGGGCTAAAACCTCGTTCTTTCTTATACTGCTGGCTGTATTTGCAGTCTGGTTTATAAGCGGATTTTACACGGTCAAGGAATCCGATCGCGGTGTGGTACTGCGTTTTGGAAAATTCGTCCGGATTGTTGAACCTGGTCTTAACTGGAAACCGACATTTATAGATAAGGTTTACAATGTTAACATTACTGCTGTTCAGTCTTTTACCTCTACCGGGCTCATGCTGACTCAGGATGAAAATGTGGTTAAGGTTGAAATGAACGTTCAGTTTAGAATTTCCGATGCCAAGAAGTATCTGTTTTCTGTTACTAATCCTCAGGAAAGTTTGAAGCAGGCAAGCGACAGTGCTCTGCGTTTTGTAGTAGGTCACACAACAATGGATGATGTACTGACAAAGGGTCGTCAGAAGGTTAAGCAGGATACCTGGGAGGAGTTGCAGAACATTATAAATCCTTACGATATGGGACTTACCATTGTGGATGTGAATATGCTTCCGGCACGTGCCCCGGATCAGGTTAAGGACGCGTTTGATGATGCCATTGCTGCACAGGAGGATGAACAGAGATATATCCGCGAGGCTGAGGCCTATGCCCGTGAGGTAAGACCTAAGGCTGTCGGTCGTGTTCAGAGACTGAATGAGGAGGCCGAAGCATACAGACAGAAGGTTGTTCTGGCAGCAGAAGGTGAGGTTGCAAGATTCAAGGCAATTCTTCCGGAATACAACAATGCCCCTACCTTGACCAAGAAACGTATTTATCTTGAAACAATGGAGGAAATTTACTCCAAGAATAACAAGGTTATTCTTGATGTACCAAACGGCGGTAATTCAATGATTTATCTGCCGATTGATAAAATGATAAACAACGAATCTGCAACGGCCAACAAGAAGTAAGGGGGAGATAAAATGCTGTTTCAAAAGATTGTTATTGCAGCAGTAGCTGTGCTGGCTCTGGTTTTCTCTTCCCTGTTTACTGTGCGTGAAGGTGAAGTGGGGATTGTTTTCCAGTTTGGTAAAGTTGTGAGAGACGGATCTTCGTCTGATGGTGACAAGCAACCTCCTAAAATTTACACCCCGGGTGTTCATTTCAAGATCCCGATCATTGAAACTGTTAAAAAACTTGATGTAAGAATTCAGACTCTTGATTCCCAGGCTGACAGATTTGTAACATCCGAGAAGAAGGATTTGATCATTGATTCCTATGTAAAGTGGAAAATTGACGATCCTGCCAAGTTTTTCCTTACCACCAACGGTGGCGATTATATGATGGCGTCAGACCTGCTCAAGAATAAGATTAACAACGGTCTTCGGTCTGAAATCGGTAGCCGTACTATAAAAGAAATTGTTTCCGGTGAACGTTCTGAAGTTATGCAGAATGCTCTTCTCAGCTCCGCCAGTTCAGCTGAACTCGGGATCAAGGTCATTGATGTCCGTATTAAGCAGATCAATCTGCCGGTTGAGGTTTCTAATTCCATTTATCAGCGTATGAGAGCCGAACGTAATGCTGTGGCGAAGGAACATCGTGCGCAGGGTGTGAAGCAGTCCGAATTTATCCGTGCCGAAGTGGATCGCGAGGTTTCTGTTATGATTGCGACTGCAGAAAAGAATGCAAAGGAAACAAAGGGTAGCGGTGATGCCCAGGCTGTTAAAATCTACGCAGATGCCTATAAGCTGGATCAGAATCTGTTTACATTTTTACGTAGCATGAATGCTTATAAGGCAAGCATGACCAACGGTACAAAAAATGTAATTGTTGTTAAGCCTGAGAGTGAATTCTTTGATAACTTTGATCAGATAAGATAGTACGACAGTTGCGTGTATAGATAAAAAATAGCCACATAATCGTGGCTATTTTTTATATCGGTTTTATGCTAGAATTAACGCATTGTTTATTGATTTGTGTTTCGGCACAATATTGTTTTTATTGGTAAAGTAGATAGAAATGACACAGAATGTTGTAGTTTTAGGTACCCAGTGGGGCGATGAAGGAAAAGGAAAGATTGTTGATTTACTGGCTGAACGCGCCAAGTATGTAGTTCGTTACCAGGGCGGTCACAATGCAGGTCATACTTTAGTTGTAAATGGAAACAAAACTGTTTTACGTTTAATTCCGTCAGGAATACTACATCCGACCACAACCTGTGTGATCGGCAACGGAGTTGTTCTGTCACCTGAAGCTTTATTGGGAGAGATAAAGGAATTAGAAGACTGCGGTGTATCTGTTAAACCGAGATTAAAAATTTCTGAGGCTTGTCCACTTATTCTTCCATATCATGTTGCACTTGATCATGCCCGTGAGAAAGCTTTAGGTAAGAAAGCAATCGGTACAACCGGAAAAGGGATCGGACCTGCGTATGAGGATAAAATTTCACGTCGCGGTCTGCGTGTAGGTGATCTTAGAAACCTTGATGTGTTTGCTGAAAAACTCAAGACCATTATGGAATATCATAATTTTGTTCTGAAGAATTTCTATCATACCGATGAGGTTTCATATGACGATGTTCTAGCGAAAGCCAGGGAATATGCGCCAATTATTGTTAACATGATTACTGATGTTACAGAACTGCTGTCCAATGCCAGAACAAACAATGAGTATGTGATGTTTGAAGGTGCTCAGGGAACCTTCCTTGATATCGACCACGGAACTTATCCGTATGTAACATCATCCAACACCACTTCAGGAGGTGTTGCTACAGGTTCAGGATTCGGGCCTAGAAATATAGGATACATACTCGGAATAGCAAAAGCTTATACTACCCGTGTAGGCGGCGGCCCGTTCCCTACCGAATTGAATGATTCTGTTGGCGAATATCTCTGCGATAAAGGCCATGAGTTCGGTTCAGTAACCGGCAGACGTCGTCGTTGCGGTTGGTATGATGCTGTGGCAATGAGAAGATCTGTAACAATAAACTCTTTATCAGGTCTTTGTCTTACCAAGCTTGATGTTCTTGACGAACTCGATGAAATTAAAATCTGTGTAGGCTATCGTAAAAACGGCGAGCTAATCAAAACCTCCCCGATGGCTGCAGACGATTATGTAGGAATTGAGCCGGTATATGAAACACTCCCTGGCTGGAAGTGCAATACTTTTGGTATCAAATCACTTGATCAGCTTCCTGAGAATGCATTGAAATATATCAAGAAGATAGAGGAAGTTACCGGGATCCCTGTGGATATTATTTCTACCGGTCCGGATCGCGATGAGACCGTTATCTTAAAGGATCCGTTTCTCGCATAATTTGTTTTTCTGAATGATTAATTTATTAGGGCTGCATTGTTTGGTGCGGCTCTTTTTATGTCTAATTTGTTCTTTTTTTAAGAGCCTTTTATGTTATATCGGCATAAAACGTAATAATAAACTGTTTAGTTGTTTACTTTTAGATTAAAAACAAACATAATATGCATAAATGATTGATTTTAGTAATTTTTTTTACAATTAAATATGATTTGATTCCCCGTTTTATGAACAAAAATCGGCCTTTTGCATTATAAAAGGACGGCTTGCACGGGGAAAACGTGTTTGTGTGCTAGAATTCACTATAATATTTGATTATAAATGAAATGTGTTTGAATTTTGCACAAAAACTATCTACAATATATTTTAAATTCGTTGTAAGTTAAAATAATATTATAAACGATAAATTTTTACACTGTTTGATATACATAATTTTTTACACTGTTTTGTTATGGAGTATACAATATGAAGACGCCATCAGGAGAAGATAGCAAGAACACATTAAATATTGATTTTTTAAACAAACTGTGTTCTGTTGGCAATGAAGGCATGTGTTATGAACAGATATGCGAAGAATTCAACATCAATAAAAGAACTGCCCAAAGGTGGATTTCTACAGTAACTCGATTGTTCCCGAATTATCTGATGGTGAAACGTACCAAAAGAAATAAGTATTTTAAAGTTGACTTTATGTCTTCTAAATTTACTTTTGATTTCAGCGGTGATGATGCATATTATGTAGGTGAAGCTTTGGAACTGCTTTCCAAAGTTGATGCTCCCAATGTTGATAAGGTCAGATCTGCGCTCAAAGGTATATACACTAGATTGGAAGCCAGTGTGGAATCAAAGAAGAAACAGCGCAACTATCAGTCTGACACTGAGGAGTCTGTAAGAGGATCTGAACTTATCAAATTCAGAGGTCCTCATTTTTCTGTTGATGCCAATAAAATAGAGCAGATTTCTCAGGCAATAAAGAAACGCAGAGTTTGTGAGATATTTTATAAAAGCGCTCAGGAGGCTTCCGGCAAACTTTATCTGGTTGCTCCAATCGGGTTCCTTTACGGCCAGTCACAGTACCTTGTTGCCAAGGAGGTAGAACGAGCAATGATTGATTCCATCGCTCATGATTCCAATCAGGTACATCTCGAGGAAACGGACTTGAGTGTGATCCGAGGGGATGGACGTGACAATGCAGCAAAGCAGGATGTGTACAGATTTTTCAAAATCAGCAATGTTGTTTCATGTGCTGAATTTCTTAAAGATGAGTACAAGCGTGTATATCACCGTGAACTTAATGAGACAACCGGCAAAATGGTGACAAGAAGTACCAAAAAAGCCATCAAAAAGGAAATTTACTATTCACTGGGAGAGAACGAGACCGTTGACAATATATCCTACTACTGTTTCGGTATTTTCCGCGGACTAGTTCATCATATCAAGTGGAGATTTGATGCTCAGACCTCTTTGAAGCTTGATAACTATTTATTTGTAACTCCGTCTGACAGACAGAAGGTTTCCAAGGATGATCAGGGCAGAATTACTGTGGAATTTGATGCCTGCGGTGTTGCCGAAATGCACTGGTTCCTGCAGCAGTTCAGAGATCATGTGGAGGTTCTGGAACCTGTTAACTGGAAGGAGATTGTTCAGAAAGAAGTTATTGATCAGGATGTAATTCCGGTTTAATTGCTTCCTGTTTCGTCTTTGTTCAGTTAAAGAACGAAGTTCGGACTATAAATATTAAACGGCGGATATCTTAGGAGATCCGCCGTTATTTTTTTCTGTTTCCCGTTATTCATAAATCCGGCAGAGCAGATTACTCTTCGGAAATAGTCGGTTTCTTTAGTTGTGTGATGTTGCCAGGTCTCCTATCTGAATGTTTGTATCTGCAACCCCCTTGGCGCTTTTAAGTATCGCGGTATTGTCGAAAACCCTGGATACCACGAAATCATTTTTTAGTCTGGTAGAGGCAATACGGTGCTGACCGTTCACATCGTTGAAGTTATTGTTGAGGGCAACAGAAAAATGGTCACCTACCTTGATCTTGTTGTTTTCACCGGCATTAATGTAATATTCGTTACGATCTATGCGTATGATTCGTGCGTTAACTTTTTGACATTGTATTTCTCTGGTTATGTCTGCTGTGGCGTTAGTAATCATCTGATTTATGGTTTTGCCGTAAGATGATTTCCAGAAACTGCTGCTTTTTACATCGGTTCCTTCCTTTACGTCCCATTTTGCGATCCCCTGGTAGTTTTTTGCAAAAATTACATCTCCTGAGTAACCGTTAATTAGAAAAACAGAGAAGGAAATATTTCTGTCTGGATCTCCAAAAATACTGGTAAATACATTGTCATCACCAACAAAAGAAATGTCGCGGATGGAACCGATCATGATGTACTGGGTGTCAAGACGTTTGGCCAGGTGGATCAACTGCTGGCGGCTGTTGCGATTTAGCTCATTGCCATTTATTGATCTGAGATCCAGTTTGAAATTACTGTCAATCCAGCGTTTGGTATCAAATATCTTATCATTCTGCAGCATGCGGCTGTAGAACTGGTTGGTTATTTCATTGTTGATTTTGTACAGACCGCGCTGGCTTTCTCCCAACTGTCCGTCATCATAAAAAAATTTAACCGGGGTAATAGATTTGGAATGGGCGGAACTGCAGGTACCGGATCCAGATATGATATCAGCCTTTACAGTAACTGTAATGTAATCCGGTTTCTGCTCCTGACTGATAATGTTGTAGGATTTTATTCTGCTGGACGACTTTATTTTAAAGTTGTCTCTGGTAAGTGCGCCGTTTGATACTTCCTGTTCGTAGGATACACTGGCTCCGGTTTGCATCAGAGCCTGATGCAGCGCATCCTTTACAGCTTTGTTTCTTGCTTCTGCAACATTGTTATTGATTATCGGAGCATGTCCTGTAACTGTAACCATTTCTGCACAGACGCTGCCAATCCAGATCATTGCTATAATAAAAGATAACAAGATTTTTTTCATTTCGAGATCCTTTTGCATTCTTTTATAATAAGTATGATAACTTAAAGCAAGTTAAGTGCCATAGCTTTTAATCATTACTAAAAAATAAAAAAAATGATCAGTTGGCAAATAAATTGCATCTTCCGCTATAGAATGTAAGTCATCCACTAAAGCAGATTACTGCCAGAATGAGGAAATTTGTTATGAAGAGTTTGTTTATCAAAACTGTTGTCACAGCAGCGGGGGTGTGTCTGCTGGCTGCCTGCAGCTCCAACAGAAATGCATATGTGGAACCTCTGAATCTTAAAACCAAGCCGGAGGGTATTATAAAGACTTATGAAGATCATAATGATGCCGGATTACAACTTAACCGTATTGCCAGTGAACTTGCAGATCAGTTGATTAAGTACAAGGTTGAAAGTGCGGTGGATACGGATATTTTAGGTATTACAACACTTGTTGATGTTCATTCATACAACAGACCGAATGAACTCGGACGTGTATTATCAGAAGACTTGATTCATGAATTGCACCGACGTGGTGAAAACGTGCTTGAGTATCACCTTACCGGCTATGTGGAAGTTACAAAGGACGGAGATATTGCTCTGTCCCGCAAGGCTGAGGAACTGGCCAAATCAGTTCCTGTTTCACGGTTTCTTATAGGGACTCTTGCCAAATCAAACGGTGGTTACGTGGTTAACGCCCGCATAGTCAGCCTAAAGACTCATTTGGTGGAGTCAACGGCCATTGCGTTTGTTTCTGATAAACTGCTTCCGGCCAGGGCTCAACCGGTGGTAGTTATTAAAAATCCCCAGCAGTCCACGGTCCGCGGAGGTCTGATTGTCAGAGAGGATCCTGCGCTGGCAGTTAAAACAGAACAGAGCAGAATCAAATAAGAGAGGAGATATTAAGATGAATCTTATTAAAAGAGTTTTGGCGATTGCTACATTTGCTTTGCTTACACTGACAGGATGTTCATCAATAAACACTCCAAGTGCTGACGGTATTACCTATTTGAAGGACAGTTTAACGGTAATAACAGCAACCGGATATTCCATTGTAAGCATACAACCGGGCAAGACACATGATCAGAAAGTCTTACAGGCCATGCGTGCTTCAAAACTTGATGCCTACCGTGAACTGTCAGAACAGCTGTATGGTCTGCAGATTGATTCAAGTACGACCCTGCGTGATATAGTTCAGACTGACAGTCATCTTGAAGCATCGGTGAGCGGTCTGGTCAGAGGCGCCAAGGTTGTTCGCACTTATCCTTTAAGCAAGAACGTTTATGCAACTGAAATGATGCTTGATACAAAACTTCTGTATCGTCTTTATGAAATCAGAGGAATGCTGTAAGGATACTGTCATAATCTGAGCAACACATCAATAAGAGTACTGCTATGTATGTCCGGCAGTATTTTTATTTTAAAAGTTCAGCGTTAGATTTAACATGATGGAAAATGCCGATTGAGATTAGCAACTGATCTCAATTCCGCCGGACGATATTGAGTGGGTGGTCCCCTTATCGTCATAGGTCACACTGTTGTGATCTTTGAGTTTGCTGAGAGTTGAACCGAGCCGTCGGTTTGACGCCATGCAGAGCTGGATCAGTTTGCCGTTGACGGCATTCTGACGGTGACAGTTTTTCAGCTTTTTGAGAATTTGATCTTTCTGATCTTTATATTTGGTTTTAAGAAGATTGCAGTCCGGGTGGGCCGCTATGGTCCTGTCAAGTTTTTGTATTTTATCGATAACAGCTGTTTTCTTAGTTTCAATTTCCGGAAGGGCAAGAGCTTTCTTATTCTTTAAAATCATAAACTCCTCGTTCAGTAAGGAGTTTATTTCGTCCAACTGCTGATTCTGAATATTCAGTAACTCTTCAAGTGTAGGCATCTAATGATCCTTTTGTACTGTCTGCCAATCCGGAAACTTCCGGTTAATTATAAATGAAATCGAGTTCCCGTTCAAAGTCTACCATCTTGTTGGCAATAGTCACAGAATCAATCTCGTATGTTCCGTCCAATACTGCCTTCTTGATACTTTCAACTTTGGACTGATTAATGTCCGGTGAGTTCTTGATTTTCTTCTGTATTTCACTGAATGACTGAGCCTGTTCAGTCAGAGTAACTGAATCTGCTCTGGCCTTCGTCAGTGCATTGCGACCTTCAACGTTCGTCTTTAAAGCTTCTTCATTGATCCTGGCCCTGGCAACTTCAAACTGCGCCTTGGAAGCATTACTGTTGCTGGCAATTCCTGAATTACAGATATTGTTTACAGCCATACTGTTCACCTTTGTTGACCTTATAAAATTTTTCCTATATCTATTTATCGGGAAAAGTCTGAAAATCTTTAGCTATATTTTTAAAAAAGAGCCTCACTTAACTTCAATTTTTACATGACCGACGCCGACAACTTTTGCTCTTACGGTTTTATTTGAAATCAGGTTGGTTACTCTGATTTCCTGATTCAGTGCACCGTCCTCAAGAGCTTTACCCTGAACCTTGATAGTGACTTCACTGGTGCCGGCTTCAAGATCAACAAGATCATCCTTGCATACAAGGCAGATCTGCTCGTTTTTTATAATTGAATTTGGAGACAACTCTCTTTTTGATTTTGCTCCCAAAAGTAATTCTGTACTGGTAAAGTAATTTCCGGTCAACCTGCTGCTTTCTACATAGACTACCGATATGTTTGCATCACTAAGCTGCTGTCCTTTGCCTATGCTTTCGACAGAGGCAACCACCGGCTTTAAATATTTGATTCTGATTGGAACTATACTGTTCCACGGCCTGTCCGGATCTTCACACATGAGGTGAATGCTGTTGTTTCTTCGGTTCAGATCTTTTTTTATGAGTTCTGCGAAAAGAAAACCATCGCATGAGGTCATGTTGATTCGTTTTTCCAGATTAGGGGCCGTAATCTCAACTTTACTGCCTGGATTTTCAGCTGTTATCAGATCTTCTACATAGCTCTGGATGAATTCCTGCAGATCCCTGGTGGTTTCGTCATCAAGGGAATATGAGGATGAATAACTGAGAATATAAACAGTTACGGAAAGTAGTAGAGAAAGGAACTGTTTTCTGAATTTACCTCTGTGGTTCATTATCTGCTGCTCCTCGCTACGGAAAGTAAGTTGTACCGGCTTATCGCCGTATCAAAAATAATAGCACATATTAGCATTTTGTTCACAAACTATTGCAGAAGTTGTTAAACCGGTAATGAATGTGAACCCCTGTTATGCTGTATCAGCATCTGCTGCGAGCCATTTTATAATTTGTTGGCTCTGTTGTAATTACGTATTGATTATAACCTTGTTACCAATAATCTATTTATCAAACGGACTTTAAATTCCAAAATATTACTTGTTGTTTGAATTTTAAATTGACATATTTGAATAATATAAATGCGTATTATTAATAATATTTGAATTGTGATTATGTAATGCTATAATCAGTCATATATTAAATACATATCCAAACAAAGAGCTTTTACGATGATAAAAAATATCAGGATAAGAGGGTCAACAGGAT
>ONPL01000073.1 GCA_900319705.1 uncultured Pseudomonadota bacterium
CACCTTAGAGCTTCAGACTAGATGAACATCCGAAGGTAACTATTTGAATTTATTTACATAAATTCATTCTCTCATAACGTAGTTCATTCACTTTTCAGCGAAATCACTTAGACTAAGCAAAAGCCATAATTGCCTTAAAGGTTATTATGGATCGTTTACTACTTTAAAATACTTTTCAACACTTTCCTGCAATTCTTTAATAATAGTATCAATCATTGAAGTTAAATTGCCGGGTTTCAATTTCACCAGTTCACCGCCTGCACTTGAACGAACCAGCAGTTTGGCATCCTCTTCATCACAGAAAAAATCCCGTTCGGAGTACAGAACCTTAATCGGGGTTTTGGTAATTGTTCCGAGAAGTCCCTGTTTTTTCAAAGAGAACTGAGACAGAATCGGCAGACAGGAATTCCACTCTGCTGCATCCTTGTCAATTTTATTGCAGATAATCGCTCTCTGCATCTGCGACAGCAGATCGAGATTATTATTATCCACAAAAACCTTGTTAACCGCAGCTCCGATCAACACACTGAACTTTAATAGATTACACCGCATGAAAGACAGTCTGGTCACAATATTACCGCCGAAGCGAAGTCCTACGGCACCGATCCTGTTTTTATCGATGATTGGTTCATTGGCTACCAGATAATCAAGCACATTGCGATGCAGAACAGAACTGTCATGATCAAGAGGCACCGAACTGTTCTGTCCGGTACGTGGATTATCCATACAAACAACGGCACAACCCAGCTTTCTGACTAGAAACTGGTACAGTTTGTCATAATCAGAAAACAGATTTTCAAGCGATCCTGCAAATACAATCAGCGGCACAGGTTCATCCTTTTTCGGGTGCAGGAGCCACGCTTTAATGTTATGTTTAATACCTTTCAAATCAACTGGAACTTCAAGCTCCTTGAAGCCGATATTCCCAAGATTAAGATAATCTCTATAGTTTTTTACATTGTTAACCTGAGCCTGCAAAGCCTTCTTGTCACCGTTGAGATTAGGATAGCTGGCCACAGAATATGCCACTCCGGCCTCCTGCATCAGCTTGAGAGCCTCCTCTTTTTTTCCTGCTTCAATCAGAGCACCCACAGAATTATGCAATTCAGTAGCCTTATGCATAAACTCGTAGGTCCAGTTCCCCTCTCCATAGGATTCCACGGTATCAATGTATTCATCTCTGCTACGCTTGTTGGTTGAAGCGGATATCTTGGATATACACTCATCAAGGGTGGACAGTTTCATTCCACACACTATCCATGTAGCCTTGTGCAGCTGACGATACCATTTTTCGGAATATCCTCCGAGAGTAATATGATGTTCAGCTAAGCTCGGCTTATGAAACTCCTTCACGGAATTTGAAATGAGTGACGTTTCAACGCTGGTCAACTGTTTGACGAGCATCTTTTCTGTCAAATCTCCTTCATACAAATCCTGCATGCAAACTCCTAGCTTATTCAAAGTCAAAAACACTTGCTATATTCTACCACATAACAGATATAAGATTCCCGACAAAACTTAAACTTCTAAAGATTGAAAAACCCACTGTCGGGTTGTCTGCATCTTATTGTACAGCCGTTAAAAGTCCCGATCATACTGTAACGAAAAACTTACGTTACCTTCAATTTTGCTCACTCCCAGGTCAGTATCGGATTTTCCTATAAATTTTTTGTTTAACTATCACGAAAACGGCAAACCGTTTTATTTTTACATTGTTTTAGCTAAACAAAACCCGTACAATAAAAATGTTATTGAGGATTTTAAGTTGACACAAAAGGTAAAAATAGCAGTTCATAACGGTAACTACCATGCAGATGACTGTATGTCCTACGCAATACTGAATTATGTATTTCCAGACAATGAACTAATCAGAACCAGAGATGAAAAGGAACTGGCTGCTTGTGATTTTATCGTTGACGTCGGTGGTATTTATGACGGTGAAAAGCATTTTGACCATCATCAGCGGGATTTTCACGAATTCAGAACGGAAGATGATCAGATCAAATATGCATCGGCAGGCCTGATTTGGAAACGGTTCGGTCCCGACTACATAAAAAAGGCTTACCCTTCCATCAGTGATGAACAAATCGATAAAATATTCCATGATGTCGACTATAAACTTATTCGATATATCGATGCCAACGATAACGGAATACCTCTGGGTGATGACGAACAGCCGACACTGTCAAAGGCAGTTTATATGTTTAATCAAAGTATTGGTTATATCGATCCTGAAAATTTCCGCCTTGCCTCAAGTTTTCTTGCTACCGTTCTTCACGGCTACGTGACTGTAAGCTTTCGTTATATAGAGGCGGAGCAGATAGTTCTGCAAGCATTAAAAGAAAATTGCCAAAACAAAATTCTTACACTTCCTAAAAAAATAAGTTTTCTTGAAGTTGTTACCAATCATTGGGAACTGTTCAACGACGTTGAAGTTGTTGTCTATCCGAATTCAACAGAATCAGGATGGAGAATTCAGTCAATGCCTCAGGATCCTGCCAACAGATTCAGCAACCGTTGTCCAGCTCCAGAACAATGGCGAGGGCTTAGAGATCTGCAACTGGAACATACCGTTGGAATTGACGGTCTGACATTCGTTCATCCTAGCGGTTTCACCGGTGGTGCAAAAAACAAAGAAGTTATTATGCAGTTTGCCGCGAAGTGGATCCAGGAAAGTCATCGCTAACAGTACACATTCTCAGTCTCCAAAATCCCATATTCAAACTACATTTAGTGTTCACCAGGATACAAAAAAAAGCCCCGCAAGTTTGTTCACTTACGGGGAGCATTACAATTTGCAGGGCTTATTATATTTGAAAAAAACTCAACTCACATTAGAAAAGTTTGTTTCCGTTGAGATTACATTTTGCTTCTGAACATTCTAAAACAGCTTCAAGCTGATCACCCTTCGGAACCAGATAGGCCTGTGAAAGTTCTTTGAATTGAGCAAGAGGTTTTACATTGTCAAACAGATTCTTATCGAGATTCAGGTTAACCTTCAGGCTTACCTGTTTCATCAGACTGAATACTTCCTTAACCTCACCATTAACTTTGAAATTTAAGTCTAACTTAACAGCTGAATCGTTAACCTTGGTGCCGATTTTCCATAAGCCGTTAGCGTTGCTGAATATAGACATCACAACTGCAGCAGCATCATCGCCCTTTAAATCCTGCATACAAGATGATATTTTTGCCCAACCTTCAGCATTATTTTCAAGTTTACATTTATCCAGTACAGTCGCAACATTCATATCATTAAACTGCAGATCGCTGTTGAACTTTTCAATTTTCAGATCTCCAAATTGATTGATCCATAAAGAAGTGAATGTATTTGCAACAAACAGTTTATCCCATGACTGCTGGAAATCAACGGATGATTTCTTTTGAGAAAAATCATTCTTAGCTTTTACTTCAGTCTTCCATTTATCAATAGAAGCATTATCTTTTCCCAAATCAAAAGATAACTTGTCAAATTTAATAACAGCGTCATCTGAGTCAGCTTCGAAATTCAAACCATTTAAAGACATATTCATAGGACTAGATGGATCTGCAACTTTTAAATTCAACGAATCTAAAGCGCCGGCAAAAGTTGCCAATCCTGAAGATTCAATAGGAAGATCCTTAACACCGAACTTTCCTTTACCCCATTCAATACTGTTTCCATCTTTTTCAAACTTATTTGAGGTCAAAGAAATTTCAGTCGAATACTTTTTACCCAATGCAGAAAATGTACTAACACCGGACAGGGACTGTTCAAGCTTGGTAAGTAATTCCTTTACCTCAGGATCATCAGCTGACGCAGTATTGAATTTAAACTTAATATCGGTGTCTACAGATGTTAAACCATAGCTATTATCATGAATGATTGACAAAAATTCCTTGTCATCACCATCATTGAACACTTTGAAAACATAACGATCATGAGAAAAAGAATCGGCAGACTCATCCTTTTCTGATTTAAGAACAAAATCACCATTTAGATAGGTTTTACTTGCAGTATTGGCATCGTTAACAATTTTGGTTACCTGGGTCTGCATTTTGCTCTTGTAGGTATTCACACCAACATAGTAGCCCCCTGCAATTGCTGCTAAAACCACAGCACCAACAACACCCAAAACCAGTGGTTTTGATGACTTAGGAGAATCACTCATATTCATTTTCCTTTTTAACACTAAAATAAACAAACTTCTCAATTATATACTTTACACAGCAAAGATTTAAAACCTTTTTTTGAACATTGCGTTATTTGCCGCAATTCTGAGTACCCAGAGTTCCCCATCCGTTCATATTCATTCTTTCAATTTTTGCCAGAAATTTGTGGAACTTAGCATCCTTTTCCTTATCATTGAATGTTTTTTCCGTTACTTCGCGGCTGAATCTCATAAATGCAGGATCTTCACCATTGACCGTATAGACGCTAGCCAGACAGGACATTGTTTTCATGTATTCTCTTCCTACACGCTCCACGGAATCCTTGTTTTCAAGATCCAATTTCATAATATCCTGCAGAACACCGGCCTGCTGGATAAGAATATTCCGCTTCATTGATGAAGTCTGTACAGAACTCAGATATGAATCCACATCATCACGAATATTGTTATTGTTGCTGTCCGTTCCGATGTAATCAATTTCCGCAGTTGCACTTCCTGCAGCAAAAAACATAAAACTTAAAAATCCAGCAAGTAAACATGCTCTTTTTTTCATTTCGTTCTCCTAAAAATATCGTAGCACATTCCTGATTACTACCTTTTTTCAGTACCGTATAATTTAAAATCTCGTAATTTCAAAGTAACATTGTCAGGATCCGCATCAACCAGTTCCGGCACTGTATACAGATTTAAAATATTAAACAATCTGAACCCCAGGAACAATCTTAACATACTTTCGTTTTTTTGCTGCATTCGGTTCTTAGTCAAACTGTCATACACAATATCGAAAGTCTGATTATTCTGATCTTGGCCTCCGTTAATGTAGATTTTTACAGGGAAACCGGCTAGGTACGAAAGAAGTGATTCCGGCGAATAATAGAAAAAATCATAACCGGTAAACAGTTGCAACAGATCGATTTTCAAATCTGCATTGGTTCCATTGAACTCAACCCGATCAACAAGACCTTTATTTTCAGCCGCATCATAAAGAGAGAGCATCATGGAATCACTATGGAAATACCAGTAAAGAGGATCCTGCCTGGTAATTTTGGCATCACTGAGTTTAATATCAACTCTTGTGTGGGAATCATAATAATGTCTAATATCGGCACGGGCGAATTTCAGATGAAATGAATCAGTGGCAATATTTCTTATTTTGATTTCGGTTCCGGGGAAATTAAGTACCGCAGATTTCAGTTTTGTAAAAAATTCAAATTTATCATTTCTATGCCGGAGTTCAACAGTCAAATCCTCAAGCTCAAGAAAAAGCCTGGTTTCATCCACTGACAGTTCATTGATCTTCAATCCACCTTTCAACCTATGATTGAAATAGTCGATATTGATCTTAAACCCTTCATTATTACGAATGCTAAAAATTTCCTGAAACACAGGATCATAAGGACCGTTAAGATAGGTTGCGGTTGTATATATCCGCCCTAGCATAAATATAGAGGATACTTTAAAAATGAATTCCTTTTCTTTTTTCTCGTCTTCATCCATACCAACAGTATAGCTGAGATATCCATCCTCATGAAACATGGATGCGGATGTTTTCACATATGAAAAACAACTGTTTGATGCCAAAAACTCTGCCATCAGCTCATGGTAGCATTTATGACCGTACATTACAGCAGCAATCACTATAAACAACATAGCAACAGCTGTAATAACGAGTACTCCGACGATCCTTTTCAATAACATGAGTCTCAATCAAAATCTGCAAGATCGCCTTTCTCTTCAAGCCAGGATCTGCGATCAGCCGCCCTCTTCCCGTTAAGCAGCATATCCATCAGTACATTGACTTCTTCCTCTTTTTCAGGGAAAACCAGCTTGACTAGTCTTCTTGTATTAGGATCCAAAGCTGTTTCCTTCAGTTGTTTCGGATTCATTTCACCAAGACCTTTAAATCGGGTAACATGGAAAAAATCCGGAGGAAGTTCCTTGTTCTTACGTTTAGCCGTATACTTGGCACTTACTTCCTTGATAATAGCATCACGTTCAACCTCATCGACTGCGTACCGTATCTGCTTGTCATAATCAATACGATACAATGGAGGCATCGCAACATACACATGACCCGCTCTTACTAAATTTGGGAAATGTCTAACAAACAGCGCACACAGCAGAGTGGCGATATGAAGCCCATCCGAGTCGGCATCAGCTAGAATGCAAATTTTATCGTAACGAAGAGAACTTAAATCCTTGTCCTTGGCATCAAGTCCGATCGCAACAGTAATATCTCTGATTACTTCAGACTGCATAATACGATCAGATGTTTCATCCCAGGTATTAAGAATTTTACCGCGGAGTGGAAGGATAGCCTGAAAATCTATATTTCTAGCTTGAACAGCAGATCCTCCCGCAGAATCACCCTCAACCAGAAAAAGCTCTGAACGTGAAGCATCTGTAGTAGAACAGTCTCTGAGTTTATCCGGAAGGATTGGCCCGGACACATACTTTTTTCTCTCTGTTTTTGTGGCCGAATCAATTCTCTTCTGGGCCGTTGCTATGCAGAACTGAGCCAGCTGTTTAGCCTGTTCCACATTGTCGTTAAGCCATAGTGTAAAAGAGTCTTTAACCAGAGTATTAACAATACCTGCACACTCTCTATTGGAAAGTTTTTCTTTTGTCTGCCCGGAAAACTGCGGATCTTTAATTTTGACAGACAAGATATAGGAGCATCCGTACCAGACATCATCAGGAAGAAGTTTCATGTTCTTTGGAAGCAGATTATATATTTCACAAAAATCACGCAACGCATCCAGCAGTCCCTGTCTGAAGCCGTTAACATGAGTCCCGCCAAGAGCCGTTGGGATCAAATTTACATATGATTCAGTAACTTCAACAGGATTGTTCGGCAACCAGCACACAGCCCACTCGACTGATGCACCTTCAACTTTGTTACTGCCTATAAAAGGCTGTGCAGGGATTGAAACTTTACCTTTTACTGCCTCTCCAAGATAATCATGAAGACCACTTCTGTAACACCAAGACAGTTTTTCACCGTTATTTTTATTTTCAAAACTTATTATCAGGTTAGGACAAAGTATTGCTTTCGATCTGAGAATATGCTTTAAAGAACTTACATCAAAATTAGCAGAATCAAAATACTGCGGATCAGGCCAGAATCTTACGGATGTTCCGGTATTACTTTTCCCGCACTTATCAATAACTCTCAATGGCTCATCAGTATTCCCGTCCTTAAAAGAGATATAGTACACTTGTGAATCTCGGCGAATCTTGGCTTCAACCCGAGTGGACAGTGCATTGACAACTGACACCCCTACACCGTGAAGACCGCCTGAATACTCATAATTGTCATTGTTAAATTTTCCGCCCGCATGAAGCCTGCAAAAAATAAGTTCAACTCCAGGTACCTTCTCGGTAGGATGAATATCAACCGGCATACCTCGACCATTATCTATTACTTCAATTGACTGATCTTCGTATAAAACAACTTTGATTTCAGTTGCATACCCACCTAATGCCTCATCCACAGAGTTATCAACAACCTCCTGAGCAAGGTGATTTGGTTTTGCTGTATCCGTATACATACCCGGTCTGCGCTTTACCGGATCGAGTCCCTTTAAAACAACAATATTCTCTGCGTTATATTCTTTCTGCAATGACACGTTAAATAATTCCTAAATGTTATTTGCTTTATTTACAATAAAATCCATAATATCCGGGCAGCAACCACTGAAATTTTTAATCCGGTGATCCTCCCCTTCGAGGATTTTTACATGACATCCATCGTAAAATTTTTTGGCAACACGATAATCCAGGACTTCATCTTCAGTTCCCAGAAGCACCATATAATTATCTTTTCTCTGCATAGATAAAGGTTGTAACACTTCCAGAGCATCTCCTAATGCATCCGGATCAACCTCAAATTCGTGTTTGGTATAAATATTAACATGGGTTCCCTTAAATTTATCTAGCAAAGCTGAAATGTCCACCACAGGATTTAAGAGGACAGCAGGGATCATAAACTTCTCGGCAACACGATAAGACCAGTAGCCTCCGAGGGAACTGCCAACCACAGCTACAAGATTCGGAGCTTGGTTACTGATAAAATTCTCGATACAAGAAAAAGACTGATCAAGATCATCAATGATATTCGGAGCAACAACCTCAAAACCTGGACAATGCTCCTTAACATAGGAAGAAAGAGTTGATGCCTTTACAGCTGCACCACAAGACAAAAAACCATGCAAATATAAAATCTGCTTCATCGAAACAATCCTTGTTAACAATCAACGAAATTCTTGGTCATTCAGAATATCAGTATGGGACAGCGCTAATATCCGGTTGCAACCCAATCAGGCGTGTACAAACCCACAGGTAAACGGAAAACCTGTGTTTCAATGTGGCCATCTTTGAATAGTTGGATATTTCTCCATCCTGGAGAACAGGTATCTAAACCGAAATTATCACTATTTGGTTTGAATTGAATACTTGTAGAAGGGGAGGAAATAAACCGTACAGAACCATTGAAAAAATCATTTTCCTGATGAACATGCCCGCAGAGCACGCACTTGACATTGGAATACGTCTGCAACAGTGATACAAATTCCTCACTGTTCTTCAAATCATGCTGATCCAGCCAGGCACAGTGAACTTTAAAAGCATTATGATGCATACAAATCAAAGTATTCAAATCACGGTGTGCCTCAAGGCAACGGAACAGAAAAGTCAGCTGCTCATTAGTTAGATATCCGCATGGATTGTCATATACCTGCGTGTTAAGCATAATAATCTGCCAGTTTGCACAAAAAATCTGTCTAGCAACAGAAAGATGCAAGGATGGAAAAATCCGGTACATCAATGGACCATCATCATGATTTCCCGGCAACCAAAACATTGGCTTCTTCATCTGGTGAGCCATGGTGGCAAAACGTCTATAGGATCCTTCAGAATAATCCTGAGATATATCACCGGTAACTAGATAGATATCTGCCTCATAGCCAGGTGCAGTAACACGATCAAGAATAGCCTGAAAACTGTCAGCAGTCCTAACTCCCAGCAGAGAACCGTTGGGATCATCGAAAAGATGCAAATCTGTCAATTGAACAATCTTAATAACATCCAGGCTATTAGGATGCACATTGGCTGTTTCCATCATGTTTTAAATACCCTATTGCTTACTCACAAAATTCTACTTTGTGTACCGCCAAGTAATACAATGCCAAAATAGTAGCTGCATTACAGATTTTACCGCTTTCTATCATTTGCATTGCCTCTTTAAAATCAAATGTATGTACTTTGATATCTTCATTTTCATCAGCAAGCCCGTGGATACCTTTTGCCATGGTACTGTCAACCGTAGCAATAAACAAATTAATAACCTCTGAAGTACCACCTGGACTAACTAAATAGTTCAATGCGAATTTAACAGTTTTAAGTTCCAAACCTGCTTCTTCCATAGCTTCACGTCTGACTACATTTTCCGGAGTTTCACCAGATTCATCAATTCCCGCGACCAATTCTAACATCCATGGGTTTCTATTTGCTGCATAAGCACCGATACGGAACTGCTCAATCAATACAATTTTATCCAATGATGGATCATAAAGTAAGACAGCAGAGGCATTTCCCCTTTCGAAAACTTCGCGCTTGAATGTTCGGGACATTTCCCCATTAAACAATTTATGCTTTATCTCATACTCATCCAATGCAAAAAAACCCTGGTAACCGCGTTTTTTTGATACAAGCTGGACATCGCTAATCTGCATGGTGTACATTTCCAAATTAAAACAAAACTTAGCAATTATAAAATAACTTTAACGAGAATTTAATAATTTAAAATTAAAAAATTAACTTAATTAACAAATTTTAAAGGTAGGAGGGGAAAGTAGAAAAGGAATGGTGCTGTTAGCCAGAATTGAACTGGCGACCTCACCCTTACCAAGGGTGCGCTCTACCAACTGAGCTATTAGGGCTTGAAGAACTTATTGCCTAACGCTGATTTTCATTAAGAGAGCCGGCTTCAGCCAGCTTCTCTCATGAAATCAGTGGTGAGTGAAGGATTCGAACCTCCGAAAGCTTCTGCTATCTGATTTACAGTCAGACCCCGTTGGCCACTTGGGTAACTCACCATTTTTTGAACTGTTGTTAGTTCGTTAGCATCTTTGAATCTCTTCAAGGACACTAACAAACCTGCAACTGAGCCGACAATCGGGCTCGAACCGATGACCTGCCGCTTACAAGGCGGCCGCTCTGCCAACTGAGCTATGTCGGCGCAATGGTTTTTTCCATTCGCGCTAAACATTATAGCAGGGGTTGTCTTTTTGTCAAGTAATTTTATTGTTTATATCA
>ONPL01000123.1 GCA_900319705.1 uncultured Pseudomonadota bacterium
AAGAGGTTCAGCAGCTGATCAAGGAAGTCAGAAGAGTAGGTACAGATACCTCCTATGGCGGAAATCTGAAAATTTTAGGTCCGGATGTTAGTGATACCGTATTCCAGGTCGGTTCAAACGCCTACCAGACTATATCTCTGACCATGAAATCACTGTCAAAGCTGGTGACAGTTACAGCTTCGGTAAATATTCTAAACAGTAGCGGAAATACTGCTGCTACCATTGACCCTAATACTACATTGTCAAATATGACGGTGACATCAGCAGATGATTCTCAGAAGACCATTGCTTTTATGAGTGAGATTATCAGACAGGTAGATTCCTATCGGGCTGAACTCGGTGCAGTACAGAACCGAATGGAATCAACCATCTGTAACCAGGAAAACGTAATAGAGAACGTGAGTGATGCAAGATCACGAATCAGAGATGTGGATTATGCAGTTGAAACAGCAAACATGACTCAGCAGTCAATAATCCAGCAGGCATCAACCACAATTCTGACACAGGCAAACCAGAAGACTCAGATTGCAATGAATCTGCTGCAATAGCCTGCAACGGGATATGTTAGAAACGGAAGGGGCGGCCGGTAACTCGACTGCCCTGCTTATTTTTGGAGTGTTGTCAGTTCGCCCTGAATAAAGGTTTCTTTGTTGACTCTTAAGCTTTTAGCTTAGTTGCCTGCCGTACGGCAGGCTTTTTTGGGTAAAAGTGTATTCATATTCCGTCAGTCGACGGTTCTGTCTCATCTCTGCAATACTTCTGTTCATCTGCTTTGAGTAATTCTGTTTTTTTGTCAGGAATATGCCTTATGCTGTTTCTGGGTGAAGAAGCTGTTGCTATACAGTTCTCTGATACGATATTATTGAATTAACGGGATGGCTGAGGCCATAACGGTGAACCAATCTGAGTCCTGCATTCGTAAGATCTGAATTGTACTGTTATAACACGCAAGAACTGTCAGTTCTGATCTGCAGAATGCGATTTGCTCAAGTCTGTCGGGAGGGTTTTATGAAAAAGTATTTATCTGCTTCTCTGGTGTTACTGGCTGCAGCTTTTTCGGTTCAGGGATGTGAAAGGGAATATGATTCAAAACATTTTATTCCGGGTGTTTACGAGACCGAAAGTTCAAGGGACAGTACAATCGGCTACGGTACGGCAAGAGTCACGATCAAAAACCGCAGAATAACAGCGATTGAATATCATTCCTATACCCCGGATGGAAAACTTAAAGATGCGGAGTACGGGAAAAAGGACGGGGTTATTACCGATCAGGAACGTTACAGGAAGGCTCAGCACGCACTGGCTGCCGCCGAGCATTATGTTAAACAGATGCTGGAGGTTCAGAATCTAGCCATGGTTGACGGCGTCACCGGCGCTTCAGTAACCTACGATCAGTTTAAGGAGGCGGTAGGGAAGGCTCTTGAGCAGGCAGAAAGGAAATTTGATCCTGCCAACGCAAAAGATGGAACATTCAGCGGCCGTTCCGGGGAGAATAATTCCCATCACGGTGATTATTCAGTAGTTGAACTTACTGTCAAAAATCATAAAATTACCGGTGTCAGTTTTATGGCATATACCGCAGATGGCAAAATTAAAGATGAAAACTACGGCCGTCGTCCGGTTCCTGATAAAGCCTCTGAAACGCAAATGACAGAGGAGCAGAAAAGTGAAGCGGAAAAACAGCGACAGAAGGCACAACAGCATTACCAGCTTGCCCAGGATGCTATAAAGAATCATCCGAAGTACGTGGAACAGCTGCTGGCTACCCAGGATCCCGGAAAGGTAGATGCCGTTACCGGAGCAACTCACAGTTATGATCAGTTTACCGAGGCAGTGGCAAAGGCGCTGGAGCAGGCTGAGCGGAGATAGAATTTCTGCACTGCAGCTAATCAGTCTGATAACAAAATTTTTATTTATGGATCCATTTTATGAAAGCAATTGAAGAACTTATTGATATGAACCGCCTGCATGATATTTCGCTGAAATTCCGCAGAGACCTGGAACAGTTACAGCAGGAGTTTAGGAATGATAGCGAGTGCCGGTGTGCGGACTGGGAAATTGAAAAGTATTTTTCTTTCAGCAACAATGCTGAGATCAGCGTTGAATTTCAGCACCTGAGATACACTCTGCTCAAGCAGATAATGCAACTGCTGCCGTTTAAGCGCTGTGAAGATGCTGTCGGTTATTTCGATCTCAGCTTTTCTACTGACAGAGGCAGAATGTCCTGTATTTTTATCGACTGGGCCGCAGATCTTGACGATGAAATGTTTGATCTTCTGTATGAAAAATGTTCCAGATATCTTGACAGCAGGAAGAATGAACAGGAGAAGTGCGCGGTGGTGGAATTTTTTGCCGATCCTGAACTTAACATGAACTGGTCAGAGCAGCAGAAAGATCACAATTCAGAGCGGATTAAATGGTTCTCGCTGGATTATCTGATTAAAAGAGAATTCGGTATTGATAATTTTACCGGCTGGCTCGGTTCCTACCTGGGAAGGCTGTAATACATACGGATCTCCTGCTGACGAAATTTTCAGTCATAAAAAAAGGTTCCACAAGGGAACCCACAAACATAAGGAGATATTTATGAAAATGAAACTTAAAAAATTCAAATCAAAGGTATCAATTACCATGCTTTTATTATAGAAGAATCGAACCGGTAACTCTTTATAACAGATCACATTTTTTGTTTATTTATATGAATAAAAGATCATAAACAGATCTTTGATCACAGTTGAAATTCAGGCACTGTCCCGATAGGGGACGGTGCCTGTGGAAAGCAGCCTGCGCTAGTTTTTGAAAACCACGGTTTTATTACCGTAAATGAATACTTTGTTGTCCAGAACATAACTCAGTGCATGATCAAGCACCAGTCTTTCAATATCTCTTCCGGCAAGAGCCATATCCTCGGCTGAAAAATTATGATCAACCTTGATTACATCCTGTTCAATAATCGGACCTTCATCCAGATGCTCGGTGACAAAGTGAGCTGTTGCGCCGATAATTTTTACACCGCGGTTGAATGCCTGTTCATAAGGCTTGGCTCCGATAAAGGCAGGAAGGAATGAATGATGGATGTTGATGATTTTCTGAGGATATGCCTCGATGAATTCCGGAGTAAGAATTCTCATATATTTTGCCAGCACAATGAAATCAGGATTATATTCATTTATCACCGCCATGATCCTTCTGCAGTGCTCTTCACGGGTCAGCCCCTCGTGACTTACGTGATGGTACGGAATATTGAATTTTTCTGTCAGTTCCCTCAGAACATCATAATTGCCGATTACTGCAACGATTTCCAGATTGAGTGCCTGAGCATAGTGTTTAAGCAGAAGATCGCCCAGACAGTGGCTTTCCTTGGTGACCATTACCACCAGTCTCTTTTTGGCGGTTGAAACCAGTCTGGCGCTTGCACCATCCGGCAGTGCGGCTCTTACATCACTGAGAAAGTTTGAATTGAAATCACCTTCAAGAACAGTACGCATGAAAAAACGTTCCTGCTCGTGGGCTACGAATTCGGTATTTTTGACGATATTGAGTCTGTACTTGCTACAGATGCTGGTTACGTTGGCGATAATGCCGGTTTCATCGTGACAATCAGTCAGTAAAATCTTTCTTTCCATTTTTAGAATTCACTTTTTCGAACAATGCTGTAGATTATACCGAAATTTCAAGCGGCGTGATAGAAAAAAACTGTGGCTGAGCTCCTCATTTATGAAGTTATGTTTTCGTCTGTACAGAACAAAGGTAGTATAATCGAGTAGAAGGGTGCTGTGCCGGTTGAACTTTCGGAGGTTCTTCCGGTATAGAAACAGGAATTTGTTAAGCTGACGGTCTGTGCGAACTTGCAGCCGTCAGATAACAGTAATTGGTACGGGATTGTCCCGGTGACGGGGCGCATAATTGAGATTACTGACGCAGGGAAAAATATTACGGACAGATCAAATAAAGATAGTGTTGTTTGGAAATGTTCCTTATAGAATTTTATATTCCTTTCTCGTAATCCGGAACAGAAGTTGGTAAGTATGTCAGGTTTATCGGAATTTTATAAAAAAGAATTAAAAATTTTACTGAAAAATGCCGCAATGCTGTGTATTATCGGCTTGCTTCTCAATATTGTCCCTGCATATATCGCCCAGAAACTCGGAGCACCGATCTGGCTGGATACAATCGGAACAATTTTCGTGGCGGTGATCGGCGGTTACCTTCCCGGAATTCTGATCGGATTTCTTACCAATTTAATAAATGCCGTTCTCGTAGATTTTTCATTTATCTATTATTCGGTGATAAGCGTGTGGATTGCGCTGATTTCAACGTACTTCTATAACAAGGGGTTCCTGTACCGGTTCAGAACATTATGGCCGCTGTTTTTCATTTTCCCGCTTGTCGCCACGATATTTGACAGAATGATCTCCTGGGTTCTCGAGGGGGAACTTAAGGGCAATTTTATGAGCGGACTTTGTATCGAGTTCTTCGATAAAGGTGCAGTGCTGTGCCTGGTTCTGCTCATATTCAATCTTATGCCGAAGCGGTGGAGAAGTGCCCTGAGGATTGCTTTCTGGCAGCAGAAACCGCTGTCCAGGGATGAAGCTCTTAAAACAAAAAATTTGGAATGCAGAACTGTTTCCATCCGTACCAAAATGATCATGATTATAGTGGGAGCCATGATTCTGGTTTCAGCTGTTTCCACCTTGATCAGTGCAGTGCTGTACCATAACTATATGGTTTCGGAGTACAGCCATACTGCACAGAAGGTTGCCTATGAAACTTCAAAACTGCTTGATGCTTCAAGGTTAGATGAGTATGCAGAGAAGAATTTTGAAGATCAGGACTACCGTCAGATCAAGAGAGATATGCTTCTCATCAGAAGCACCACTCCTCATATAGAGTATCTCTATGTATATAAGATCCTTGATAATGGATGCAAGGTTATATTTGATATTGAACAGCCGGGAACCCAGCCTGATGCTCCCGGTGATATTATTCCGTTTGATGAAGATTTCATGCCTTACGTTGACAGACTTAAAAGAGGTGAGCAGATCGAACCGATCATTTCCAATGACAGGTTCGGCTGGCTGCTTACAGTATATGAGCCGATCAAGTTCAGAGGTCAGACCGTCGCCTATGTCGGGACTGATATCCGCATGTCGCACATCCTCAAAAATGAAGTCGGTTTTCTGATCCAGCTGGTGTTCCTGTTCCTGGGATTCCTGGTTCTGAGTCTGTTCCTGATTATCGCGTTTGTTGATTATTCTCTGATATTCCCGATCAATTCCATGGCATTGAGAACCAGTGAATTTGCGTTCAGTAATAAATCTGAAATTGATAAGAATGTTGAAAGAATAAAGGAACTTGATATCCATACCGGTGATGAAATAGAGCACCTTTATGATATTTTCCTGGAGATGATGGACAGCAGCAGACAGTATACATCTGAAATTCAGGCTCAGAAGGATCGTATATCTAAAATGCAGCATTCCATGATTGTTGTTCTTGCCGATATGGTTGAAAGCAGGGATGAGAACACCGGAATGCATATTCACAAGACTGCTGAATATGTAAGGATTATTCTTGAAAAAATGAAGCAGATGGGACTGCATAAAGATTTCATAACCGATAAATACATAACCAATGTAGTTAATTCAGCACCGTTACATGATATCGGTAAAATCAGAATACCGGATCAGATCTTAAATAAACCGGGTAAGCTGACTGATGAGGAATTCGCCATAATGAAATCCCATGCAGCCGCTGGTGGTGAGATGATCGAGAAGGTAATCAAACAGGTGCCGGATTCTTCATTTCTTAAAGAAGCAAAATCCATTGCAGCCTATCATCATGAAAAGTGGAACGGAACAGGTTATCCGTACGGTCTTGCCGGTGAGGATATTCCATTTTCTGCGCGCGTCATGGCTGTTGCCGATGTGTTTGATGCACTGGTGTCCAAACGTATATACAAGCCTCAGATGCCTATAGAAAAAGCATTTTCAATTATTCGGGAAGGTTCCGGAACGCATTTTGATCCTGAGGTGGTTGATGTATTCTTTGCCGCTCGGGAACAGATCCAGTCTACCAAGGAAATGTTTGATCGTATAACTGATGAGCAGGAGAAAATGAACGGCCTTAACGGTGCTGAGATTATGTCCTGATGAATGTTCCGCAGGAGCCGTAATTCGGTGACTCCTGCAAATGCCTGGCGATGTTCAGCCATTTCCCCGAAATTCCGGTTTAACGGTGATTTCGGGGTTTTTATTACAGCCTTTGGTTTTCACAGCTGCTGCCGGTTGTTGTGTTAATCTTTCATTGCATTGATTTAGACTTAAAGTTTGTTTTTAAAATCCTGCATAATACCCGGTTTACAAAGAAGTGCCAAAATGTCTGACCAACATGTGAAAAGACTGAAGATGATAACGAAAATTTAAAATGCCGGCTTAGAAACTTCATTAGCAGTGGAAATTGCAGCAATGCCAGGAGTCAAACCTTATTCAGTAATCGACCGCAAGGGAAGCGGTAAGAAAAAAACAGAATAAACCAAATTCTGAACGGATCTGACCAAACCAGCAGAACAGAAAACGAATGATTAATTATTCTACGAACTAACAATAGGATAATATCAGAAAAGATGGTGCGGGGGGAGAGACTCGAACTCTCACGCCGAAACACCAGAACCTAAATCTGGCGCGTCTACCAATTTCGCCACTCCCGCAAAAAAAATG
>ONPL01000061.1 GCA_900319705.1 uncultured Pseudomonadota bacterium
TCAAATCCCGATGGCTCTTAAGATCAGGAATAAAGAAATCTACGGTGTACAGTTCCACCCCGAAGCTATACTGACAGAAAACGGACTGGATATATTCCGGAACTTTATTGAACTGTGCCAACACAGCTGATCAAAAACAATTCAATTCTTTTCTGAGAGATTTGACATTTAAGAAAATCTTTTTGTGCTAGCCTCAACCTCAGAAAAAATCCAAAAATAAACCGCCTGATGCATTCACCGGCGGTTTACCATTCTCCTCACTGCTCTACACCGGCAGTTCTGTTTTAAATTCTGCTGTTGATTTCATTTTCCCTGCGGCGTTTTTCCTCTTTTGCCTCCTTCGCTTTCAGCAGTATGTAATCATAATTAGCGTTGCATCTTCTTGCTTCTTCAACAGCCGATTCGACAGCTTCACGATCCTTGGCATTTTTCAAAGCCTCTCTGTACTTGCACTGTTCAAGCCCCCTGCTGTCGGTAGGCATGGTATAGTGCCAGCAGCTCCATCCGCTGGCAAAACACCCGCCGCGCTGATTTTTTCCGCAAACACCGCCTGGAGCCATTCCGGTTGCACCGGGACTGAACGAGATCCCTACAGAGGAACTTGCTCCGCCGTGGGAAACTCTGCCGTATTCACAAAGACAGTGCAGAACGCTGTCATTGCCGATCGCTGTCATCACATTAATCACTTCAGCCTCCCGGCGGTACTGTTCAAGTTCACTGCCAATCTTGATCTCATTGTCATAGTATAGAGCCTTCCATCCGCATTCACAGGCACGGTTGGCAACATCCTTGAGATAATCCTCCTCGTCAACCACCAGTTTGCACAGCATCTGCTCAGCATCATCGCGGACATATTTGTTGCTACATTTGCCACCACCGCGGTTCCAGCTTTTCAGCTCTCTTTCAATTTCCTTGATGGTTTTGTAGTAGGCCATAAACGCATCAACCTCCCGCGGACATCCCTTGTTCCACAGGGAAGATACATTTCCCCACAGATAGTTATCCATTCTGGTACCCCAGCCGAGTTTCTTATTGCGTTCATCAACCTGTCCCTGATACCAGGCATAGAAATTGGTTCTGCAGTCACTTCCTGAAGAATTGCGCATCCGCTTGAACTGCTCTTTGACAGATTTTGCATCCCTGGCAAACTCTGAATTCATATTTTCAGCCTTTTCCCACTCGGTAAACTGCGCCTCCAGAAAATCATACACCTCATCTTCGGAAATGAGATCCGAATTGATTATATATTCCTGAGCCGCCTCATAGCCGTCTTTCTGCAGAATATCCATATACTTTCTGGCCCGGTTGCGGTTCGCCTTGGTGAATGCCCTTTTGGTAAGTTCATTCCCCATGGTGGCGATCATAGCCTTTTTGGCCTGCTGCATAACACTGTCCTTGTGAAGTTTCCAGTCCTCCTTCCAGATCCTGGCAAAATCCTCATATCCGAGTGAGCCCCTGGAGTCACCCCCGACTTTCTTCCATTTACCGTACATTCTGATCACGGAAACATCCCTGGCAAAATCACGGGAGGAAAGATAGGCCTGATAGGAAAGTTTAACCGAAGCCACGGAGATCGGAAACTTAAGGGCTATGATCGAAAGGGCGGCATTGGCATAAGCCTCCTTATCCGTATAATTGCCTCCGGCAATGGTACCGGTCAGAGTTGAAACGTCCTCGATAACGTCCAAGGTATTGGATAGATTATCCTTGTTGTCGCTCATCTTCTTGGCATCAGCTGCGATTGCCTTGCGGTAGTCTGACAGTTCCTTGAGGAACTGTTTACCTTTTGCCCCCTTGCCGAGAGCCTGATCAAGCGTTTTATAGGTATTTTCAAATGCCTTGTCTGACATTCGCGCCATGCGATCCTTCAAAGAAGAGGAATTTGCGGTAATGAGTTTCTGCAGGCACTGCTCGTCACTGCAGTGATTCATTGCACCCTTGAGCATCATCAGCAGTCCGGTTTTGAGAGCTCCCGTGTAATCAGCTTCGGAAAGCTGATCCAGACCGGCTACCGTATTGCCGTATACATCAGATACCTCATCCACAACCTCCTGGAGTTTTTTCATTTTTGAATCATCGGCAAAAGGAAATTTGAGAAGCAGCGTCTTGCCGAAATTTTTAAGTTCACCTTCAAAATTGCCTTCACGACCGAGTGTAATATCAATTCTGGACATATCACGGATCTCTTCGTCTATATACTTGTCGCAGTCGGTGGCACTCATTGCAACCCTGGTCATTTCAAGTTCAGGTTCCCTTTCACCCTCATATATTTTTACCACCGGTCTGGCAGTCAGGCCACCCTGTTTCGGAGGCTTAGGAATATGGAAATTTCGGATCAGGTTCTCCTGGAACTTAAGTTCATCCCGATCAGGCTCATTGAAATAGTTTTCAATATTCTTCCTGATCTGCTCGGAGTGGCGCTTCATCTCGTCGTCTGTCATTATATGAAGCGCAGCGGCAGCCTGGATCGAGCCGTCCTCCCGTGCGGTATTGTAAAGCCTCAGTTCATAGTCACCTGAATTTTCAGTAACCGAAAATCCCATTCTGAAATTTCTGCGGTGACCGACGTTCAGTTTTTTATCTCCGATGTACTCCAGTACCGATTTAACATCTTTAGGATGATTTTTCGGCACCAGGGCGATAAATGAGTCATCAGGCCAGTTCACCAGAGTTGAACCGGAAATCATGAAACTGCTGTTCTGCTCAGCCTCGTTTGATTCAATTTCAATCGACGCGGTCCGTCTGCTGTCGGCAGCGGGGGCAACAACCCTGAACTCACGGGATATTTTCTTCTGAGCCTCATCCTTACCCTGAAGCAGAACCATTTCATAATCGCCGGTTTCATAAAGTTCACGGGTATTTTTAGTTACAAAATGTCCGTCTCCGCACTTACCCCAGTCACTGTAAATCTCTTTTTCGAGACCTTTGCGGTATACTCTGACATCAAAGGCATTTTCAGCCCAGTCCTCACCGCAGCCTACAATATAGCCCATTCTGCCGCCGGAGGTAATCTCTGCCGGAAGCTGCAGAAAGGTAGTGCTGATTTGCGGAGCCGGCTTTTCAACTTTGAAATTAACCTTCACCAGCGCCGGCTGGGTTTTGTCGTTGTTTTCACTGCCGTTGCAGTCACTGCAGCGATCATAGAACAGGATGGAATACTCACCCGGTTCAGCCGGGGCATCAAAATTTACCACCGGAAGATCCAGTTCACGCAGACTGTTGGATGACTTGATAACACCTGCACTGCGATAGGCCTTATCACTGCCGGAGGCTGGAACAAGAGCAAGAAATCCGTTTTCCCAGGAATCAAGATCATTGACGGTTACCGAAACCAGTTCACCCGGCATGAAAGTGTCGCGGACCAGTGATATTTCAGGAAGTCTGGTTGCCTTTACTGAAAAACCCATTCTGGCAAGCAGTTCATTACTGTCCTTGGATGAAGAATACATTCTGATCTCATAGGCACCGTTACGGGATGGCGCCATTATGCGGAATACTCCGTCCCACCGATCCATTCTGATTTCATTATTGGTGATACTGTTGCTGCGGGATTCCTCATAATCAACGGGTACATCTGATGAAACCACCGTATAATAGGTGCGGTTGTTTCTGCGGGTGGCCTCATGATATCGGGGAACGGTGTAGAACACACTGAATAGCTCTCCCGGCTCGTAGACCTTTCTGCCGTCGTTGCTCAATTCCGCTCCCGGAACCGTCTCATCGGTAACCGGTCTGATCCCGTTAACCGGCTTGAGCGGTACAGCTGCAGTCTGAAGAGCCACATCATGCCCGAAGATGGTTTTAAGTCCTTCGGTTTCATTCTTCCTTCGTTCCTCAAGAACATCAGCATAGGATTTTACGATGGTGGCCCCCATGGCGCTCAGTGCGCCGGCAAGCACAGTCCGGTCAACATCAACATCCGCCCGGATAACCAGTGTTTTACCGTTCTGCTTCTGTTCAGTAATCTTAACAGACGTAACAAATGAATCGGCTTTGGAAATAATTTCACTGCGGATCTGCTTGGTATGACTTTTGACAAAACTGTCCTCGGTCATCTGGATCATCATCTGTCTGGCGGCAGCAACACAGGCATTGGTTCTGGCAACCTTTTCATCCTTACCCTTCGCCTCGACGGAAACAACCTGTGCTACGGCACATGACGAGAATGCAGCAAGGATCATTGAACACAGACATCTGCGAATATACGGTTTCAGTTTACTCATTTGCTGTTCTCCTCAAGTGTTTTCCTTATTGTATCAAGTTCGCCTGCACGTCTCGGATCAATGGCGCAGAATGCATCTTCGAGATAATCCGACGCCTTTCTGCCCTGTGCATCGGCAACATTGCGATCCGCTCCGGCCCGCAGCAGTTTTCTGATCAGACTGGTACTGTGGCAGTGGAATACTGCAGCCATAAGCGCAGTCCTGCCATCCTTGTCGGTAAGATTTACATCCGCCCCGGCATCAATGAGTTTTTCCGCAAAACTGCGGTTCTCCGACAGGATCGCCAGCAGCAGCGGTGTCATGCCTGTCTGCGGATCCCGTGCATTGACATCAGCACCGGATGCCAGAACAGCCTTTTCTGCATCCGAATCGTTTTTTGAAATTGCAGCATAATAGAGTATGGAGTGACCGTTCGGAAATCCGGTGGATGCGGATGCTCCGGCAGCGATCAGATCGGCTGCGGCACGGTGTCTTCCCCTCACTGCCGCACCGGCAATAAGTGAAGCGGCCAGCACCGATACCCCGTCACGGTTGACAGCATTGACATTGGCTCCGGCAGCTATGAGTTTACCGAGGATCCGGTCGCGGTTGTCCTCGCCCGAACCAGGCATATTGACATACAGAGCAAGCAGCACAGTATTACCTTCAGCATCGGTCTGTTCCAGGTCCGGTTTTCTGTCAATAACCATATCGAATATTCTGTCATTGATCCCGTAATGAGTCATGACATGAAGAGCCGTCTCTCCGTACCGGTTTTTAAAGTTGACGTCGGCACCGAGTTCCAGCATGAGTTTGATCAAATCCTGATTTCCCGACAGTCCAGTCCTTTTTTTGTCAAAAAAGGCCTTCTGCAGCAGTGTAAGTCCGTCCGGTGCAAGCTGATTGAAATCCGCACCCAGTTCGGCAAGTCTTCTTACCGTTTTTTCATCAAAACGGATCTGGCCGGTGACTATTCTTCCGAGCAGAGTCAGACCGTCAATTCCCTTTGCGTTGACAACATCTGCAGGTATGTTCTGCTGCAGAATTTTCTGCCCCATACTCTGATCTTTATTGTCAAAGGCACTCAGAAGCAGGGTATCCCCGCCTGGAAGTCTGGCACCGAAATCAATATTACCGGTAAGCAGCGGTTCAACCTGTTTGAGCTCTTTGGAGGATACCGCAACCATTCTTGCGGTAACACCGTCGGCACCGGCCAGATCCGGATTTGCCCCGGCTTTAAGCAGGGCACTTATGAATTCAGGAGAACGGGTACGTCTGACAATGGTGGCAAACATATTTTCCTTGAAACACTGATCATCAAGTCTGATCCCGGAATTGATTTTGGCAAGAATTTTTTCCTTTAGCTGATCTGAATAGTCGCCTCTGCCCACGCAGACACTGTATTTGAAATCCTCGTAGGTATATTCCTTTTCCTCGGCGGCATCAGCCGCGCAATTAAGGAAAAGAGGAAATAAGAATAAAACAGAATTGAATTTTTTCAAATTGTGCTCCTCCGCGGCTGAATTAAGAAATAGACGGAACGGCATATTCCGTCTGAGCGCTCCGGCTAGTTTCCGGAAGCTGTTTTAAGATAGTTTTTCATTTCCTGAGTCAGTTCTTCAGCATCTGAATCAACATACTCCTGAAGGGTTTTGCCTTCATCGCCCTTGAACTGCAGTGCAGCCTTGAGATCTCCGCCGTGTTCAACCATCAGCCTGGTAACTGCAAGATTGTTCTCAACAATGGCAAGCAGCAGCGGCGTTACATTTTCGGCACATGCTCTGTTCGGATCCGCCCCGGCATTTATCAGTATCGTGGCAAGCTTGAGAATGTTGTCACTGTCCTCGTCCTCCTGCTCCAATGCATAGGCTAGTACCACAGTACCGGATTCGTCCTTGGCATTGGCATCGGCACCGGCCTTGAGCAGCAGTTCTGCAATATCGGCACGACCGGACTGAACCGCAACCATCAGAGGGGTAGTCTTTTCATGTTTTTCAGATACATAGTTGACGTCGGCACCGTTCTTGATCAGAAAATCAATTGTCTCGGCCTTAACCTTTTTCTTGCCGGCATTTTCCAGCAGCAGGGACTTCTGACTGCTGTTGACGGCATTGAGATTCACACCCTTGGAAACAAGCAGCGCAAGATGTTCCAGCGCATTGGCCTCGGTGGCGGTGAACGCAACATTTTCATTCTTGTAGTTCAGTTTGTTTACATCGGCACCTGAATCAATAAGCAGTTTCATATAGTCCACCGGATAAAGCTGTTCGTTATCCTTTACCACAGTCATATTGATCAGAGGTTCGGAAAATCTGTCACCGCCCTCCATACTGTTCGGATCACCGCCAAGTTCAAAAATCTTTTTATAGTCGGCAACAGCGATTTTATCCGAAGCCCGGTTGAACATATAGCCGGCCACGGAATTGTTGCCGATCCTGAGATCCTTGAGTGAGCCTTTGATATATGGAAGGAACCGCGGAATAAGTTCTACCTTCACAAAGAGATTTCTCAGCAGAGAATGTTCACCGTCGTCATCAGCCTTGAGAATATCGGCACCAGCATCAAGAAATGCGAAAAGTGTTTTTTCATCAGAAAAACCGTTATTGTTGATGTATTCATTAAGTGCATAGTCACCTGTCGGTTTTCCGTTTTCATCGGTCCGGCGGCAGTTCGGATCCATTCCGTTTTTCAAAGCAGCTACAATCTCTTCACTCTTGTTTTCATAAATCAGCTGAATAAAGTCATTGGCACTCATAGCTGTACCGGAGGATGGTGCTGCGGTCTGCGGTTCTGCAGACTGAGGTGTACCGGCTGCAGCGTCAGGTGTCGTCATCGCACCGGTGGAAATCCAAGGATTGGTTGGAGCAGCAATATCAACAGGTACCGGCTCAGGAGTATCTGTGATTGCAGGAATTTCGGTTGCAGCAGGTGTTGAAGGAACAGTGGTATCAGCTGTTACCGGTGTATCCGGAGAAGGAACATTGTTATCGGCTGTTACCGGTGTATCCGGAGAAGGAATATTGTTATCGGCTGTTACCGGTGTATCAGCAGGTTCAGGTGTTGCAGGTGAAGGAACATCAGCTACAGCAGGAGCGGCAATAATCTGATCCTTGAGGGCAGGGATCTGGGCAACCGCATTTCTCAGTGCCTCCTCATTGACATCCACACTGCCCTGTACCTTACTTTTGTTGTTTTCCTTGCTGTAGACAAGATCCTCCCCCGGTTTGGTAAAATCATCCACCCTGGTAAACACACCGGTTCTCAGTGCTCCGGCGTTTTTCTTGATTTCCTCGGCCGGAATTATAGTCTGCAGACTTTTTCTCAGAGCGGTCATTTTAAGATTGCCGAGGGCCGCCTCATCATTTTTTCCCGAAGCCTCCACCTGATAGACCGTACCGGCGGAACAGATCCCAGATAGAAACATCAGCCCTGAAATAGTCAGAACATTCAGAAGTTTCAGTTTTAATTTATTATTATTTTTCATAATTGCTCTCTCTTTTAAACTTTTTCACACAGTCAGGCGTCTGCCGACACTTAACTGCCATTGTCCATAATCGATTTCAGATATTCCCTGAGCGGACCGAGATTTTTATCACTGCTGCTCATTATATTTTCATAAATAGTCGTCTCTTTACCGCTTCTTCCCACTTTGAGCTGCAGGGCCGCCTTAATATTTCCGCCATGATCCGCCAGCAGTTTGATCAGCGATAGTCTTCTGCCGTCAAGAGCATATTTCACCGCGGAATAATGTTCCAGATCCTCCCGGTTAGGATCAGCACCGGCCTTGAGCAGAGCCTCCGCCATCTCAAGATTCTCCTTCTCGTCCCGGTTTCCTACAGCAAAGGTCAGAGCAGTCCTGCCCTTGGAATTTACCGCATCAGGCTGAGCACCTGCGGCAAGCAGGATCGAGACCGCCTGCGGGCGGCGCTCACGCACTGCGGTAATCAGCGGGGTGACATTGTCGTGCTTTTCGGAAACTGCGTTGACATCAGCACCGTTCTTTACCAGATATTCAACCAGTTCATCACTGATCTTCCGGTTGCTGACTGCCTTGAACAGTACGGTATAACCGTCCGGGGTCGCAACATTGAGATCGGCGCCTTTTTCCCTGAGCAGTTTCAGATGATCAAGGGAATTGTATTCCACCGCCTTTATGACAGCGTTTTTTCCGCGGCTGTCGGTAACCGACCAGTCCGCTCCGGCATCCAGCAGCTTCTTCAGATATTCAGGAGGATTAAGTTCCTCCCGATCACCGTCTATCGCATACATAATCAGTCTGCCGAACTTATTTTCATCGCACTCCTTCTCATTGAGATCGTTGCCGAGATCGATAACTTTGGAAAAAATTTCATAGTCGAAGTCGGTCTTTTTCATTCTGCGCAGCATATAGCCGGCAGGAGTGCATCCGGAAAACTTCACTCCACGCAGTGATGGAATACTGCCGATCATCTGCCCGAGCAGTTCCCTGTCAAAGAAGATCTGCTTCATCACCCGCGATTCACCGGCTTCGTTCTTCCAGAGCAGATCCGCCCCGTGTTCAAGAAAAATTTTGACCAGCTGGGGATCTGATGAGCCCACCGCATTAAGCAGAACAGTAAATGCGGTATCACCGTAGGGTTCACCGTCGGAGCCTAATAAACGGGAATTAGGATCTGTTCCTGCCTCAAGTGCGGCAACCACCTGTTCCCTGGCATCCGGTGAAAACTTCAGTGAATCAACCAGTTCAATAAACCCGCCGGCTTCCGAAACTGCGGCGGCCGGTGCCGACGGTTGTTTATCTCCGGAATTCCCGGGCGGATCTGACAGGCCGGACGGCTCAGCCGGAGCATCCGGTTCAGCTTCGGTGATTTCTTTCTGCTGCGGTTGCTCTTTTACAGAAACGGACGGTTCTCTGTTTTCAAGCTGTTTCTGCCCGTCATCTGCCGCATGCAGCATCAGACTGATACCTCTGAGTTTTTCACTTCCGGAAATTTTTGCCAGAACTGCCTGATCATCCACTGAAACAACAGCGGTAACCATGACGGTTGAACCCTGTTCTGATACTTCAGCTCCGGACACGGTAACAAAAGTTTCGTAGTCGGCATAAATTTCACGTCGGATATCGGAGGCATACTTTTTAAGATCCTCTGCAGAAACAGCAGTTTTCAGATAATTGCGCAGAGCCTGGGCCTTGAGTTTGCTTTCAGCAGCGGCACGATCCGTTCCTACCGCCGTATCCGTCATATTGATCTGTGCGCCGGCTGACTGTGCCAGCCATAAAGCTCCCAGCATACAGCTTAAAATTTTAAGTCTCATTGGCCCTGTCTCCCGCGATACTAACTGCCGTCCTCTTTATCCTTTCTGGAAACTACGTCGGGGGCTATTCCCGAAGATTCCCAGGTTCCGGTATAGTCCTGATACTGCAGTTCACCGACAGTAAGTTTCAGTACTGCACCGCTCTTCAGTTTGAAATTTTTCTGCACCCGTGCCTTGCCGTAGGTCTGTTCACCGTAGGTTGAAACGTTCTTCATGCCGGTTTTAAGTGCATTTATGAACATTTCTGCGGAACTTGCGGTATAGCCGTCCTGCATGATGATGAACGGTCTGCCGCCGTAACGTCCTGCCTGCTGGGTTTTATATACAGACTCGCTGTCGCGATCATAGTAGCTGTACACCGTAGAGCCGGCAGGAAGGAAAAATGATGCACTGAGCGCAGCCTGTTCAAGATCCCCGCCGGTATTTCCCCGCAGATCGATGAAGAACCTTTTCTCCGGAGGGTATCCCTGGGCTTTGTAGTCCTCCTCGATTTTTCTGATTTCCTGTTCAAGCTGGCGGGCGGTATCATTGCCGAATCTGAAAATTTTGATCACCGCCGGGAGCTTTCCGGTCCTGGCGACATCCGGATATTTGCGGACGCTGCGCGGAATGGAGAATGAATCGGTGGAATCATCTCTTTTGATCTCTATGTCCACATCGGTATCTATTGCGCCGCGGATCATCGCCGCCAGTTCCTGCAGCGATCTGCCCGCCGCCGGTTTACCGTCAACACTGACAAGGATATCGGGATAGAAAATTCCGGAAGCCTCCGCAGGTGAGCCCGGATAGGGTGCACATCTTACATTGCCGTACTGATCCTCAAAAATATCCATACCGATCCCGGCAGGTGCATCCGAGGACAGTGCGGTGATTTTCTTCAGTTCCCCGCTGTCATAGTAGCGGGCATACAGATCCCGTTCGGTGAGCAGTTCGCTGAATTCACTTCCGGTCATACGGCCGATATCCGCCGCACTGATCCCTGCCAGATTCTCGGCTGAGAACATCAGGGACTGGTTGACGAGAATAGAGTATATTTCAGCGGAATCACCCACTGCGGCGGCGGGGCCGGACATCAGAGCCGGCAGCGCCGCACAGACCGCGGCTTTTTTCCATATACCTGAAAAATTAATTTTCCAGCTCTGTAAACTACAGGCGGCTGAGTGCATCTGCTTCATATTCTAGTTCTTTCAGTTCCTGGCGTAATCTCTGGATCTCCCTCTTCTTGGCTTCTATTTCAAGTTTCTCAGCTTTTGCAGCCTCTTTCTTGATCTGTTCATTTTTCTTTTTCAGAGCCAGGTATTCAGGATCATTCTTGTTCTTGACGTTTTTAAGCGAACGGTCGACTCTGGACTGTTCCTTCTTAAGCTGGCTGCGCAGCTGGCTGACCTCTTTCTGTTTCTGCGCTTTCTGACTTTCCAGAGAGCTCCTTCTTGAGTTTTCCACCGACTGTTCAGCCTCTGCCGCTGCAAGTTCAGCCTCACGCTGCTGCAGTCTCTTCTCATATTTTGAAGGACTGTAGCTGAACAGACCGCCCTGGCGCGGATCATCGGTCATATTGCTGCATGCCGTAAAAAGAAAGGATGACAGCAGCAGTGTTACAGATAAAGCTTTCATAGAATTCTCCTATACTGCAAGTCTTGCAGAAATGCTTGCCAGTTTCTGATTGTATTTTTTCATCTGGGAAATCTGGGCGTTAAGTTCCTTGATTTCCTTATCAAGCTCGGCGGCCTCTTTCTTGTTGCCGTTGGCCTTGGCGTCGGCAAGAACGGTTTTATCCTTCTTAACCTCCTCCTGAAGCTGCTTGATATTCTTGTCGGTATCCTCCTTCATGGCAAGCACCGCCTCACGGCCCTTCTGCATATCTGATTTTTCAACCTGGGGTATGGGCGATACAGTCATCAAGCCAGTCCTCACGGCTTGCATATTCAGCTTTCTTGTCAGCAACATGTTTTCCTACAAAGAAACCTGCAAGCGATCCGATCCCAGCACCAATCCCGGCGCCGATCAGAGCCCCCTTGCCGTTACCGCCGATAAGACCGCCGAACAGTGCACCGAGTGCAGCACCGATACCGCCGCCCACCAGGGTTCCCTCGGTTTTTGTTCTGGTTGAATCATCATGAATATTCGAACAGCCGGTTCCGGCAAAGGTCAGCGTAACAGCAAGACATGCGGCCGGTAAAACAGCCAGACGTGGATGTGCCTGAAAATTAATCATCGTCAATACTCCTTTTTAATTCAGATAATCAGTTCTCCACAGAGGTACGTCAAGACGTTTATGCTCTCTGTAGTGTTTGTAATGTTTTTTGGTTATTTCAACTCTGAGCGACTGCTCGGTCAGATCTTTGACAATCTGCTCACGGTTGGATTTATCACCGGAGGAGGCCTTCTGAATATCCTGCTCAAGATCTTTACTGAAGCGTTCGAATCCGCTCAGTACCGCATCATCAGGCAGTTTTACCAGTTCGGTCATTATTTCACCGTAGTTTTCAAATCCGGATTCAAGATTGTAGGCAAACTCCTCGGCTCTCTTTCTTAATTTTTCCGTCGGTGCATCCTTTACAATCTCATAGGCCTTCAGGTTGTGGGAAAGATACATTCCGCGTTCACAGGCGATTTTAACCCATACACTGGCGGAATCCTCATCCGCCTTTCTTCTCACTTTTACCATATCAAGCAGCGCGGATCTGGTTCCTTCAAGTTCCTTTTTGAGCGAATCCTTCAGCCCGGCCTCCTCAAGAACCTTGCCGATCCGGTCAAGACGGTTAAGAGCCTCATTGGCGGATACATTCTCTTTGGTTGCCGTATCAGCCACCGACAGGGCCGCCGGAGTTTTTGAACCGATACCGCGGCGGTAGCTGTCCCAGTTTTTTTCAAGTTCGGCAATTGCCTTGTTGTCGGTCATCACCGGGGCGCTGATCACCAGTCTGAAGCCGAGAGTCGGCTTGCTGTTCGGTTTCATCCCCTTTTCCGCTGTTCCAAGATAGAAAGGCTCCTCGGTTCTGCGGGAGGAAACCATGTCCTCCTCCTCGGTAAGATAATGACCGCCGCGGGCTGCAAAACCTCCGCTGCGACCCTGGTAGTATTCCACCCGGTAGAGACTTGAAGTCATTTCCTGAACGTTACCCAGCATGTCATAAAGTCCCAGCGGATTCGGCTTTAATTTACCCACCTTCTGAATTTTGTTATGGGATGAGGACGGTCCGGAAAACCACTCATAGGCGGCCAGTTCCTCCTCCTCGTCATAAGGGGTGTCGGCATCAAAAACCGTTGCCTTTACCGCAGTACCGCCGCGGGCCGCAAACTCCCACTCCTCCTCGGTCGGAAGTCTGACAAATCCCGGATAGGTTCCGGCCTTCGGCATGGATGCCAGCTCATGTTCATAGACATAGCGGTTGAGTTGATCGGTAAACTGCTGCACTTCATACCAGGAAACCCCGGTAACCGGAAGCTGCGGATCCTTTGAACTCTCCCTTCCGGTTACAGCACTGTACTGGGCTTCGGTGATTTCATACTTGCTCATGTAGAAATAGCGGTTTTCGCTGTCGCTGAAACCTCCGCTTATTACAATAGCTGTCGGAGGCGTACGGAATGTTCCGGTCGGATCACCCATGGTGAATGACTGTCCGGCATAGGGTCCGCTGCCGCCGTTGACTTTTACTTTAACAAATTCAAACCGGGTATCTCCAGGACCTTTGAGAACCAGTTCATCACCGCCCTGTTCCGCTGCCGCTGCTGCGGACAGGGATAGTGCCGACATAAAAACCGCACAGGCTCTGCTGACAGAAAAATATTTTTTCATCAATGCTCCTACTCGTCTCTCAATGAATCTGAAGGATCGATCCTCATTACTCTTCTGGAGGCAACCAGGCCGGCAAAAGAGGCAATCGAGAGAGAAATAATAACCACGTTAATCACATGTTCAATCTGCAGTTCGCAGAATTTTTCCCCGCCGCTTAGCTGGTAGACAAAGCATGCGTTCACCACATAGGCAAGTATATAAAAAATCACCAGACTTACCAGCACCCCTCCAAGGGTCAGCAGCAGGGAGGAGAAGATCGGGAAGATACACAGCTGTGAACCGTGCACACCCAGCAGTCTGAGTATGGCAAGCTCCCTGCGTTTACGCTCTACTCCTGCATAAACATTGGCCACCAGACAGCACACGGCACCGGTAAGCGATGCGGCGGCTATCAGCAGAAACAGCAGACTCAGATAATGATCGAGGGAAAGAATTTCCGAAATACGATCTGATCTGCTGACCGTCTTAATCCCTTCCGCGGTCAGTTGATCCTGCAGTTTCACCACATTGTCCAGTGACGAGGCATACATTCTGAAACCGGTATAGCCTCGTTTTTTCATCATAAAGGCATTTTTACCGTCTGAAGCCACTCCGTCGGAAATATCACGCTCCTGCAGCAGACCAAGCTGGCCGATCAATGCAACTGAGGTAAATGCAGTGCCGTCCGCCCTGACCGGAAGCGCTCTGATCTCGGCTTCGAACTCGACACTTCTCTCCACAGTCTGATCATCCCTGGTACCGCTGTAGACAACTGTCACTTTCTGGTGATCTTTTCCGATCCTGCGGTAAATCTCCGGATCTACATAAAACACCCGGTGGGAGGAACGGTCGGAAAATTCGCCGCGGTCAACCGCCAGCAGCTGTTTTAGGGATTCCGACTCCGGTTCACCTGCAGCGGCAGCCGTACCGGTCTGCTGCAGAACAGAGATATTCAGCAAAGCTCTGCCTGCAGTTCTGAGCCCGCGATCATTCATTATAAGCGATCCTGACGCTGTATGCTGAAGTTCGGCCATCAGGTGTTCACTGCCGGTGCTGATGCTTCCAAGTCCCGATGAAACATAATCAAGTCCGGTTGCAAAGGAATCGTCAAGACCGGCCAGCCGTTTTACCGCAGAGAGAAGTTCAGAGGAACCGTCTGATATGCGATCAACAACAGCTGTAACGCTTTCGTACCTCTCGTATATCCGCTCCGCATAATTTTTCAATGATTCAGCATCACGCAGCATTGAGTCCGCCTCACGCCTGATTTCAGCTACAGTCTGTCCTGCACCTGCTGCGGAAGCACCGATGTTCCGGATCTGGGCGGAATAATCATTTACCATTTCCTTCAGCCGTTCGGCAGCATTCCTTCCTCCGGTACCGGAACTGCTGATCCCTGATTCTATCCTGGCAAGAGTATCAGCGCCGGCGGCTGATGAGTTTCCAAGTCGATCCGCCGTTGCGGCGAGACTGTCTACACTGCTGCGGATCCTGTTTTGAGTATTGGAAAGAGAGGTGAGACTGTCACGGAAATTTCCCGCCAGTTCAAGCAGTTCCTGCTCATCAGACTGTTCAAGTACGAGAAGACGCTCTTCAAGCTCCCGTGATTTTTCGGCAATGGTGTCCAGTGTCTCCTTCATGGCCGAGGTTGAAAGATTTCTCAGTCTTTCAATATATCCGGTCAGACGGTCATGTTCCGTTCTGAGAGAGTGCACCGTCTGCTGCACCGATGCAGAAGCATTCCAGTCGGTAGGATTTTTTACTGCGGATGATCCGTTATCCCAGCTGACGGCATGATCCGGATCTGGAACAGTGGCTGTCACAGTACTGTCTGTGCCGTCATAAGTTCCGTCGATCTTAAAATCACGAAGAAGGTTTGAATAATGCTGTTTCTCCTCCTCATCTGCAGCAGCAGAGGAGAAAGATTCCGCTCCGGAAATAAGACCGTTCCCGGATCTACCGTTCATATTCGGATTTCCGGTGACGCTGAGATCCGCCTGCAGAACCAGAACCTCTCCCCCTGTATGACGTCCAAATCCGAAAGGTGCTGCATTTCCATCTGAATTTGTGGAGGCAAAGGTTTCAGCCCAGGATCTCCCCGAAGAAGCTGTTTCATCATTGACTGTTCCCTCATCTTCTACAGTTGCACCGTTGACGGCAGGATCTTCGGCTGCACCTTTTTGCTCAACCTTCTCAACAGCGGCAGCGCTGTCACCGTTCTCTGCCGCAGCTTCGCCGGTTGATTCAGGTGCCGTGCCAGACTGTAACTTTTCAATGTTATCAGCGGATGCCGCTTCTTTTTTCTGCGAAGTTTCGCCATTGTCAGACAGCGATCCGTCACCGTCTGATGTAAGATTCTCTTTTTGTTCCGTTTTTATTTCCTGACTTTCAGCCGGAGCGGTCTCTGGCTGCGGTGCCGTCCTGCCGGCGGCCAGCTGCGGATTTAGAGGCAGCGGCGCACCGAATGCGCTCATCGGACGGATGTCAAATGACAAATCCCCGATATAGAGTGTCAGATTCGGATTGTATGGAATAACAACCGTGTTCTTCATACCGCGAACGCGATCGCGCAGTGTTTTCAGATCCCCCTGCTGTGCCGGAGTTCTCACTGTCGACAGTTCATAGACATTCAGACCAGGTTCCAGCAGCAGGTTGATTTTTTTAAGATATTCAGGATGTTTTGACTGGTATTCCTTATCGTAGAGTTTAGATGATGAAAAACCGGAGTTCTGGGTCAGCATCGCCTCCCGTACCGGATCAAGCTCCAGCGGTGTTACAATCAGAGCCTTTGGCGTTACCGGATATACCTTTGAATCAATACCTGACCAGCCCAGCTCCGGAACGGCAATGCCGTCCTTGAAATTCTCGATCTGCTCCAGGGCATTGAGAGTTATATAGGCAACCGGTATATTTCCGGCGCTGTCAGGCAGAATACCGGAAACTTTAATTTTTCTTGAAGCCTTGACCTTGGCACGATCTCTTGATACCAGCAGATCAAGCTCGGTTCCCACCGCAGCTGAAAGACGTTTGGCCGCTTCGGCGGACAGTACGCATTCCTCATAACGGGGAACATTCACCTTGTAGTGGGTAATCAGCGGATCTCCCTCTCCTGTAGGGATCAGATCGAGAACCGCTTTGGAACCTCCGGCGGTTCTGAATTCGGCTGAAGCCGAAAGTCTTCTGGTTCTCGGGATCACGAATGATACCTTTTCATCATTTCTGTGGCTGTCAAACCAGGCGGCATCAAGTTTCTTTTCATTGACCGACATCAGCTCCATGGTGGCTGGATTTCCCAGCATACGGTTGATCAGGGTATTCATGACACCGGATTTGAGTCCGAAGAACAGCAGCAGCGGGGTTGAAATCGCCGCCACCGCAAACATTACACAGAGACTCATGCGCCATTCATGCAGCACATCTCTGAAGGAAAGATAAAATATATGCGAGGATTTTGCCATTACATGTCCTCATCTACCGGTACGTTCAGGTTTAAGCAGCGTTGAAACTATACCCCGTTCGTCCTTGTTCAGTTTGAAGGTTACCTCATAATCAGCATATTTTTTCATTAATTCCCGATCATGACTTACGATAACCAGAGAAGCGTTGTTCTCCTGTACTATTTTACGCAGCAGCACACAGATATCATTGGCGGAAACCTGATCGACCGCGGCGGTAGGTTCGTCGGCAAGAACTATCGGCGGATTGTGAACCACGGCTCTTGCTATGGCAACACGCTGCCGCTGTCCGCCTGACAGATGCTGCGGCTTTTTATGTAGCTGATCTGCGATCCCGATGGAGGATGCAAGTTCAACTGCCCGTTCCTTCAGTACGGATTCACTGATCCCGAGCAGTCTGCCCGGCAGCATAATATTATCCAGAACATCAAGAAACGGGAAAAGTCCTCCGGACTGGAGGACATATCCTATTTCAGAACCTCTGATCTGAGCCTTGACCGAAGGGGAAACCTGGAGCAGATCTACTCTTCCGCATTTTCCCTCCAGCATAAAGGAGCCGGCCGAGGTCGGTTCGAGGATCAGTCCGAGCGTATCAGTCAGAGTGGATTTTCCGCATCCGCTCTGGCCGACGATAGCCAGGATTTCACCCCGTTTAACCTCCAGTTCCGGAACCTCAAGCGTGAACGAGGCTCCGTTTTTATGTCTGGAGATACACAGCTCCCTGATACTCAGACAGATCATGGCATCAGATCCAGTAAGATCGGTGCAACATAATCATCGGTGTCATCACCCGGATTCAGCGGGATCCACATTGAAGTATCATCATGGATGGAAGCATAAGCCTTAATCTTTGACTCCAGATTGTTCAGGAAGTCATTCTGCTCGTCAGGACCCCAGCTTTCCCATACTTCACTGTTCATTTCCATCAGACGGCTCTTGTAAGGCAGATTGGACAGGAAATCAGGAACAAGACCGAGTCCTGCAATATCAGTTGCATTCTCGATTTTGTCAGGATCACGTGCCACCACTGCAGATGCTGCCTGCAGAGAGGTAAAGAAGTCTTCTCCGCTTACCACGTTGGTTTCACCAGCCTTTATCACCTCCTTGAGCAGAGTTGATACTGAATCCAGCTGAGCCTTGGTCAGAAGCAGTCTTACCTCGAGTGACTGTCTGGTACTTTCAGAAAGATCCTTGTCCACCACCCAGGCTTCAATATCACGAGGAGGAGCAACACTCACCTCATTACCGAGCCATGTTACTGCAGCAGCGTGAAGGCTCTTGGCAATGGCGTCTTCACCAGGATTTGCCGAAGGGGCAGGTGCCGGTGTTTCCGCTGCAGCTGCGGTAATTTCCGGAGCTACCGGTGCATCAGAGTCCTTGAAGTTCTTCACGATATTGGAAAGATACTTAACGATGGATCCTGAAATTTCATCGGATGCCTTGGCAAAGGTATCAAGATCATTGGATCCGATCGCCCAGTACAGTTTCTCGTCCACACCAGGATTGCTGGACAGTTCCTTGAACTGTTTTGCAGCCACCTTGTTGTATTTCTTGGCCTTAGGCGGATTCAGATGGAGCGAGAATACAGTAATATTGGCATCGTTGGCGCGGGCTCTCAGAGTTTCTTCGGTCTGACCAGAAACATTCCATTCATGACCGGCCTGATGACCGGGAGCATCACCCACCAGGATCATGATTCTGGCAGCATTGTCACGCCATGCGGTATTGTTGATAGCATCATTGACACCGGAGAACAGATCTTCATCGAACACCACCGAGTCAACCTTGGTTTCAGTCACACCCTCCATGGTTTTAACAAAATCATCCACATTCTGGAGAGTCGGTGTAAAG
>ONPL01000119.1 GCA_900319705.1 uncultured Pseudomonadota bacterium
GCTCCGTTCCCTATAGACTTCAACATTATGTTCTACCTCTGAATACGATTATTCATCACAGCTGAAAAAGAACTTTCTCCAGTCCGCTGTTCACAAAGTGACTGAAGCGCAGAAAGGCTCTGTCACTGTCATTATCCCATAAGCTACTTAGTCGTCAACTGCGAACATCTTACTTTTTGATAACGATTATAAAATCCCAACTATTGCCGCCAGCTCCGGGTTCAGAAATTTAACACCATAGATTGAGCAAATACAGAATACACAAAACTGACTGTCGGAAGTTACTGCCGGGAGCTGTTGGCATCCCCGGTTCAGACTGCGCTATGCTTCAAAGAATGCAATGCCGTTCTTGCCGTTACGTTTGATGCGGTACAGCGCCTCGTCCGCCTTTTCGATGATATTCTCTTCAACCCCGATGCAGGTTCCGAAGGCCACCCCCACACTGATTGAAATCGGCGGCAGACCGTCTGAGGTATCAGCAAGAGTTTTATTAATCTGTTCGATCTTGGCGGACAGCAGTTCCTTCATTTCCGGTTCAGAATGAACCATGAAAACCACAAACTCGTCACCTCCAATCCTGCAGATATAGTCGTTACTTCTGAAATTATCCTTAAGGGTCTGTACAATTTTAATCAGGATTTTATCCCCGGTATCATGTCCGTAGGTATCGTTTACATTCTTGAAATTATCAACATCCACCAGCAGAATGTAAGTTTTGTTAAAGTCGAGGGCCGAAACCAGAAGCTCATAACCGGTACGGTTGTATACCCCGGTAAGCTCGTCGTGGGACGCCTTGTAGTTCAGATGTTCAAGATGATTGCGGAACTTACGGTACATATGGTTGTAGGCTCTGGCCATGTATCTTAATTCTCTGAATCCCTTCACCGGGAGCGGACAGTCACTGCGGATTTTATCCGTGGCCTTAAGCAGCGGCCTTATACCGAGCAGCGATGCCAGAATGATTACAATCAGGATCCCGACTATCATCAGTGAAATTATCAGCCTGATTTTAAAAATCTCCGTCAGGTGAGCATCCGTACTCATGCGTTCAGTCTCATGGATCAAACGGTCTATTTCGATAAGGCTGTCGTTCATGTATTTACGGATGAAATCCTTTTCCCGGTAGTAACCGTTATCAAATACATAGGTCTGCGCCAGTCTGATCTTTTCATCTGCAGAAAGTTTCTGATGTTCAGGCTGAAGGGTGATACCGGAAAGGGTATTGAGAATATTTTCCTGATTTTTGGCAGAGGCAACGAGTTTCATCGCATAATATTCCCGTTCCATCAGATGCTGTGATGCGGCCATTGCCAGATTCAGCAGTTCAAGCGCCGTGCTGCAGCGCGGATCCCTGGTCAGATCTCTGATAGCCTGCTCGCGTCTCTGGGTCTGTAGAGCCTCGGTAAGATAGTCACTTACGTAATCAGCCTCACCGGTAACAGCATAACGCTGCACCCTTTCGGTAAGATAGTCGGATCCATCGATCATCTTGATGGCAGATGTTTCAAGAAACTTGTGTTCCTCAACGGAACTGGACAGTACTCTGAAGGACTTAGAAAGATTGACTGTTGAATAAGCCACCAGTACCGTAAACAGCACCGCAATGAACACAACCCAGAAATAGAGAGATTTCAGCGATATACCGTCATTAATTAATTTTCGAATTCTAAACATACTTCAAGTTTCAGCAAGGTAATGTTTGACGAGCAATTATAAAATTTTAAACAGGAGGAACAACCGAACACCGGATGACACCTGAACAGATTACCGGCATTATACCACCAAACCGGATCAAATATAAAAAATATGACAGTTGCGCACCGGACGCACCAAAAAAATTCATAAACCCTATAACTGAATCCGGCTCAAACCGTCAGTACAAAACGCAAGCCTTGGAAGTACTGATGAAAAATTTAAGCTAGAGATAATGAACCGGCTGGTGAGAAAATAAAAGGATGGAGCGGGAAACGGGGATCGAACCCGCGACATCAACCTTGGGAAGGTTGCGTTCTACCACTGAACTACTCCCGCGAAATATCAGCTGAACTGATTTTTTTCAACGCCGCTATTATACATCAGAACCGGCGGGTACTTGCAAGAGCATTTTGTGTCTGAACTGTGATTTCGGCCGTATTTTTCAGTCCGGTGAACGAATATTAACCGACTGATCGTTCACCGACATTTCGTACAGTCAGTTTTCAGATCCGTTTCTGCAGATTGGCTGTGACAATCCCTGCCAGCACGCATCCAACCGTCCACAGTACGGTCAGAACACCGATCCCCAGATGCAGCGGCACAGTCAGCCAAACCGCCATCAGAACCAGCACCGCCAGCATGCCGGTAAGAGCATATTTCTCCCTGGCAGCCGAGGAGATTTCAAAGTTGGTCTGTTTAATTTTTCTGCGCCACCAGCCGCCGGCGGCACTCATAAATGCGACGCACAGAAGCTGTGGATACCACAGCATAATCTCATTCCAGCGAGCCAGCACCTCATAACAGAACAGACTCAACAGTGAAAAACGGTATTCAAGCCAGGAGAACATGCCGCCGCCCAGATCCGCAAGCACTCCGGATTTTTCCCGTCCCTCCCGGTCCGGAATAAACACGGTGTGTACAAGATCAGTAAATCCGGATCCGGTGATCAGCCGGCGGTGCATCTCATCGGTACACTCCATCAGCCGCGCAGCCGTTGCTGGACGGTACAGCTGCGCTCTTGCCTTCATTCCCTGCTCCACCGTATTCTCCACCACACTGCGGGGGATCACCAAAACTACTGTAGCGCAGTAGGTTAAAAACACCAGCAGAAAAATTACATATCGGTTCATCACAACTCCACAAATCAACAAATATCAAGAAATAAAGCAGGATCCGGAGCTTAAACAGCAGCTACAGATGTTCCAGGATCCTGATATCCTTCGCCGCAGACACCGCATTGTGATTTTTATAGGCGGAACGGTAGAAGGACTGCAGTGCCTGATGCAGACGATCTGCATGATCCGAGTCGTACGGGATCCCTCTGCTGTCAAAATAGTTCTTTTCCTTGATCGTCATGGCTTTGCCGTCGGCAAAGGTATGCAGCGGTTTTCCTCCGCTGAGAACCGAGGCTGAACCGGTTGAACCCTCGGTCAGCATTTTTTTCATGCCGCTGTCAAGGTTCGGATTGGCATTGACGGCACTGGACAGCACGCTGTGAAATTCCGTCTCGTTCTGCGGATAGTTCGGATTGAGATACATGAACCCTCCGCCTCCAATCTCACTGAAGGCGCTGACCGCACTGCTCTTAAGCCTGAAATCAAGTTCTGAACCGCCGGTAATATTCGCTAGATCATAGGCACTTTCCGAAGGATCGTGAATATTTTCAGAAGCCATGCGTACCGCAGCGGCCGACATACCTGAGTCAATCTGTGATGAAGCGGTGCTGTAGGATCCCGCGACGGAACCGGAGCGTGCTGAGAAATCCGCCGCCAGTGCGCCGGTGGCGGCACCAACCCGGACACCCGCCGCAGCGCTTCCTGCAGCAACCGCTGATGCCAGAGTTCCTCCGCTGCCGGCTGAAGACGGTGACGGGATTGAGGAGGCGGAACGTGGATCTGAGGAAACCACAGAACTGTTCAGACTTCCGCCAAGGGCGTTGAGCACTGCAGCCGCCCCTGCACTGTGCTCCCCTGAAGATGCTGCGGCGGCAATTACTGCGGCGGTTCGGGCGTGCTGACGATCCATTCCCAGCGCAAGCAGTCGCCCCTCCTCCTTTTTCGCCGCATTCTTCTCGGCGGAACTCATCTGCTGATAGCCGGCAAGTACAGCAGCGCCGCTGCCGGCCGTTATCACTGCATCAGCCGCCTCCTTCTCATTGAGCGAGAATCCGCTGCCGAAGCGTTCACTAAGAGCAGACGACTCGCTGTAGGATTTCTGACTGCCCAGCAGGCTCTGGTACTGTCTGGCTATGGATTCCTGATCGTTGCGGCTGAACACATCCGACAGCCCGGTGGAGGACATGGCGGCGGTCTGTCTGGTAATGCTGTCCTGCAGACTCTTCTGTTCGGAGGCACTGACATTCATACCGAAGGTTCTGGAACTGCCGCTTCCTGCAGACATGCCGGCGGAAAATCCCGAGGTCGAGCCGGTTCCTCTGGATTCGGAATCTGTCCAGCTGTTGCTGTGGGTGAAATCAAGTTTGACCCCGAGAGCGGAGCCCACCGCCGCCTGGGCCGCCACCGCGATACTGTTGGTACTTGCAGCAAGATAGTTTTGGGCTATCTGGGAGGCGACCATGTTACGCTGATCCCGTGACAGATTGAAACTGTCGGCAATCTGATCCGCCATAGCCCCGATCCTGCCCGCCGCAGTAGTACTACTTCCGGCCAGTATGGACGAGTAGCTCTGTGAGGCCGAGGATGAGCTCGATGAGCCGAGGGCATGTCCCCAGGCGCTCTGCACCGTGGAATTAAGGGAACTTTGAACCGACTGCATCCGGCTTAAGGAGGAGGCGGCGCTTTCACTAAGTTCACGGGACAGATTAATGGTGGCAAGCTGTGCCTCCCTTCCCTGCTCCAGTCTTCCCGAAGCACTGTTGCGGATGGTTCCGGCACTGTTTGACAGCATTGCCCCCTGACTTAATACATCCGGAGAAACCGCACTTTCCGCAATATGATCGGAACCCTGCATTCTTCCGGTAAGGGTGGTAAAGCTGTAGGCGGAGCCTGACACCAGGAAAAAGGCAATCAGCGGGGTCGCCGATGCAAGCATACCTGCCGTAGCCATCCAGCTTTCCGCGATTTTCCAGGCGCAGTTTAAGGCGTAGAACGAATCGGCAGGAGTACCGTCAAGCGCCGATGAAAGTTCACCGGAAGCGCCGGCGGTGATATAAAGATTAATGATGGAAAGGATCGGCCACCACAGCTGAAGCCATACCAGGATCTGCAGATACCGTACCGCCAGGCGGATCCCGAAACTGCCGATACATATAAGCACTGCGGCAAATGGGGTTATGGCATAAACAAAAGCTTCAAAAAATGAGACAAAGGGCTTGACGGTAGTCATGAACAGACTCTGTTCCAGCGCCCACTGGGTGTTGCGCTGACTGACAGACTGTTCCACCGTGGCGGCGGTCAGCACGTCATCCGCATTCTGAAAATAACCCTCAGCCGCACGGTCATAAAGAGGCATCAGCAGAGCCGCCCGCACAATATTGAGTTTATCAGCAGCGGAGGCGGCGAGAAGGGACAGGGCCTGCTCCATTTTCTCCCGGTGGCCGGCCGGACCTGCCGCGGCGCTCCCGCCTGCAAGGATTCTACCCGCATCATCGGAGGTAAGCAGCGCCAGATCACGAAGCAGTGATGACTGTGCGTCACTGCAGGTAATTTCAAGCGGACTGTCACGGTAGATCACCGTACCGTAAACCTTTGACGGAAAACTTTTCACCACCTCGCTGAAAGGCAGTCTGGCATCACGGCCGGCAGAGGAATTTTTGAAAAAACGGTACTTGGTCATGATGCAGTCGCTCAGATAGTTCTGCCATGAGGATCTGCTGTCGCTTGACGGTCCTATTTTAACGTCAAGTTCCGCCCACAGACGTGACAGAAGATCATAATCCTTCAGACGGTTAATCACATACATGGATTCCAGAAACGGCTCCCGGGTAATCCCGTGCTCCGCATGCACCGTACCGAAGCCCTGCTCCAGCAGCTGCGCAAATCCGAAACCCACGGTGGAGATGGCATGCCCCGGAAATGCAATTCCAACAGGTACATTGTCAACGGTATATACCCGGTCCGAGTACAGATCCTCCACCACCACCGTAGTTTTCGGAACAAACATAATCATATAGAGTAGCCAGCAGATAAATATTTCGCCGAAGGAGATCCTCAGCGCACCGTTCAGAAGACTTTTAAAAATCATAATCAGAAAACCGAACAGCAGCGCGCTGGCGGCAGCCTGATAGAATGAGCCTGAACCGTGGATCATGGCAACCCCGTTCAGTATATCCTTCATGAATCCAGCATCACCCAGAGAATAGATACTCATGCAGCTGCTGTCGGAACCGGTACAATCGTGCATAGGTCAAATCCTTGATAAAATCATGATCTGTCAGTATGACCTGTCGCAAGTACTTCTGAACGAAAACGCCGACCTTACGGGCACAGAAATTTAAATAAATTGACGAATCTTACATTTTGAGGTGAAATTGAGAATAATTCGTAGCATGCGGTTCTGGTGTTAACATGATGTGTATCAGACCAGGAAGAGACCTGCTGCCAGGCTAATGCCTCATTTTTCAGAACCGCCAGTTCTATACATGATAATGAATTTGTTTAGAAATAGACTGTGCAGAATAACCAAAATAACCAAAATACCCCAATATCTGGACGGTATCCTAGTCCAATCATCACATCTGAAATTTTTATTTCAGTTTTTTTCCCACAACGGCACATTCTTTTTTACAGAAACATATGCCGTATGAAATAACTGCTTGTATATCGTTCCTTTTAATATACGGA
>ONPL01000092.1 GCA_900319705.1 uncultured Pseudomonadota bacterium
GCTAGAAAGTCTACGGTCCATTGGATGGACTATAACGAAGCGCTTGAAAAGGCTCAAAAGTTTCCGAAGCTTGTTTTTGTGGATCTGTATGCGGACTGGTGCGTGCCGTGCCGCATTATGGATGCGAACGTGTACAGCGATCCCACGGTGGCCTCGCTTTTGAACACGCGTTTTTACGCAGTTAAGCTCGATGCCGATTCTCAAGATACCATCATGTGCGATGGCCAAAAGAATACGGTTCAACGTTGCTATTTTGATGTATGGGAACTGAATGCACTCCCCGCATTTGTTCTTATCGCCCCGAAGGGCATGAGCATTTTGACGGTGACCGATTCCATGTCGCCGCAAGAGCTGCAATACATGCTGTACCAGTTCCTTCGGTCCCAGTGCGCAGTTAAGACCGAATGACAGAGGTCTGGCATGACGAAGTGAATTATAGAAGGCTTCAAGCGTCTGACCTGACAGAGTTCTGCCGGAGGCATCGGTGATAGTTCCGGAAATCATGATCGGAAGTTCGGTATTCCGCTCTTCAAACACCGTCTTTATGGCATAGACTGCAGCTTTGGCATTAAGGGTATCAAAAATGGTCTCGATCATGAGCAGATCGGCACCGCCGTCCATCAGACCGTTCACTGATTCCTTGTAGGCCTCAACCAGCTGATCGAAGGTTATATTACGGGCCCCGGGATCGTTTACATCAGGTGAGATGGAGCAGGTGCGGTTGGTAGGTCCGATTACACCGGCAACAAAACGCGGTTTTTCCGGAGTCTGACTGGTAAATCTGACGGCAGTCTCCTTTGCCAGACTCGCCGCCTGACGGTTTATCTCATAGCTCCATTTTTCAACATTGTAATCAGCCAGAGCAATACTGGTGGCATTAAAACTGTTGGTTTCAATAATGTCGGCTCCGGCACTCAGATACTGTTCATGAATACTTTTAACAACATCAGGACGGGTAATACAGAGCAGATCGTTACAACCTTTTAAATTTTTCAGACAGCTTTTAAAGGTATCCCCTCTGAAATCCTTCTCCTGGAGATTGAACGATTGAATCATGGTGCCGGTTGCACCGTCGATAATCAGGATCCGCTCCTGTAAAGCCTCTGTGATCTTGTTTTTTATATTGGTATCCATGTTCTGATTTTTCTCGCGCCTACTTGTTCAAAACCTGATTGTAAGGAGTATTCTGGTATACGTAATAGTTAAGCCAGTTACTGAACAGCAGGAAGCCGTGACTCTGCCAGGTTGAATGAGGTGTGGTATTCGGATCGTCATTGGTAAAATAGTTTACCGGTATTTTAGGATTCAGTCCCGCCTTGACGTCTCTTATATATTCATTGTTAAGAGTTTCAGCATCATACTCGGAATGTCCGGTCACATAAACCTGTTTGGAATCAGGACTTACCGCAAGGTACACGCCCACTTCAGGAGATGAAGCAAGAATTGTAAGATCAGTACGCTCCTTGATGACATCAATGTCAAAGGCGGCATATCTTGAGTGAGGAGCCCAGAAAATATCATCAAATCCGCGGATCAGCGGTTCATGAATTTTACTGGTGTTGTGCAGATATACTCCGGAGAGTTTTTCCGGCAGAGTCATCTTAGGAATATCATAGAAGACATTGAGAGCAGCCTGAACCGCCCAGCACAGGAACATGGTGGAGGTAACATGATCCCGGCTCCAGTTGATTATCTTAACCAGGGTATCCCAGTATGAAACCTGTTCAAACGGAACTTTCCCTAGAGGAGCTCCGGTAATAATGAAACCGTCGTAATACTTGTCCTTTACATGTTCAAAATCCTGATAGAAGGTATCAATGTGCGCCTTCGGGGTGTTTTTAGATACATGATCGTCAATACGCAGAAGATCAACCTCAATCTGCAGGGGAGTATTGGACAGTTTTCTTAAAAGCTGGGTTTCAGTTTCAATTTTCTTCGGCATCAGATTCAGAATAAGTACGTGTAAAGGTCTGATGTCCTGATGAACAGCTCGAGATTCCGTCATTACAAATATATTCTCTGCTTTAAGAATTTCATTGGCCGGCAGCGAATCTGGAATTTTAATAGGCATATAACTCTCCTTTGGTAAATTTTTATGTTGTTTTCAGATATCTTGAACAATAAAACGATCAATCATATTGAAAACTGATCAGATATCATAGTTACTCTGAATGTTATCCGAAAAACGCTGATTTAAAAAATTAATGTTACCTGCGTAGCATAATCAGCAACTTTATCTTGTAATTATAATATCGCAACTCAAAAAAACAAGGTTGTTCAGTAATCAGCCGAATTTGAAACGGATTTAGTGTTGACGCGGGTACTTAATTAGTCGATAATCAAATCATATGGTGCTGATCTTTCTTGTATCAAGATGTTAATGGACAGAGAAGATGAATATTGAAACAATTGCCACTGGTGATGAAATCATTACCGGTTTTGTTGTTGACACCAACAGTGCATGGCTGTGTCAGCAGCTGCTCGATTTAGGTATTCAGGTTAAACGCAGAAGTACGGTCGGAGATAAACTTGAGGATATCTACAGACTTATTTCCGAGAGATCCAAAATTGCAGATGTAATTATTGTCAACGGCGGACTCGGTCCAACCTCCGATGACAACACCACTCTGGCAGCAGCCAGAGCAGCCGGGGTTGAACTGGAACGATACGAGGCCTGGCTGAATAAAATCACCCAGTACTATGCCATCCAGGGCCGACAGATGAGTGAAACCAACATCAAACAGGCAATGCTGCCCAAGGGCTCTGAAATCATTGACAATCCAATCGGAACCGCCTGCGGATTCGAACTTAAAATCAACAATGCAGTCTGCTACTTTACCCCCGGGGTACCTTCGGAATTCAAACTGATGGTGGAACAGAAAATTCTTCCTGAACTCAAACAGCTGACCAACAGCGAATCAACCAGTGTGAAACGGTATTTTGTCTTTTCAGTAAGTGAATCAAAATTAAGTGAAATTCTGGATCGGCAGATCTGGCCGAAAAATATCGTACTCGGCTACAGGGTTAATTTCCCTACCATCGAAATAAAACTGATCAGCAACAATGCCAGTGAAGACGACATAAACGATGCGGAAAAACTTCTGCTTTCATTTATAAATCCTTATCTTGTTGCCAAGAATGAACTCGACATTCCGTCCCAGATTTCAAAACTGACCGGTGCCGTTCCTCTGCAGCTGTTTGATAACGGAACCTCCGGTATGCTGATCGAGCAGTTTGCCACTGCAATGCCGCACATCACCGCAAAATACTTTCCTCTTCCGGGAAATGCGGACGAACTGCTTGAATATCTGAAAAAGGAAACCTGCCGCACCATTGCGGTAGGACCGGAGACTCAGGACGGATACTCCATTGCCTACTGGAACGGAATAACCGGATTTGTACAGACCCTCAAGTCAACCAGCCAGCAGCCGAAGCAGCGCAAAAAAATGATTGCCTTTGCTGCACTGGACATGGTTCGCCGGGTTCTGTGCGGTCTTTCCCCGTTCGCACCGTATGAACAACTGGTAAGAACAGCAGAAATATCCTACCGGAAAACACCGAATATACGCTAAGATCAGAGCTTTAACCTGTAAGTTGCAAACGGAGTAGCGCACCGCTGACACGAATGGGTAATCTGACAATTCTGTCACGGCAGCGGGTATCAAAACAAAAAACCGGAGTTCTAAGCTCCGGTTATATTTCAGTCAAAACAATCCAATAAAAAACAGCACAGCGTTATGCGTTGTTTCTTGCCTCCACGCAGAGTCTCTTCATTTCAGCAACCGCTTCCGACAGACCTGTGTATACCGCTCTTGCAATTATTGAGTGACCGATGTTCAATTCATTCATTTCTGGAATGGCCGCAACATTCTGAACATTATGGTAATTCAGACCGTGACCTCCGTTTACCTTCAGTCCCTGACCGGCAGCATATTTTGCCATATCCTGCAGACGCTTGAGTTCAGAATTCTGTTCTGCTTCGGTAGCTGCATCAGCATAACGGCCGGTGTGCAGTTCAACATACGGCGCCTTCACACTGACAGCTGCATCTATCTGTTTCTGATCAGGATCTATGAAAAGAGATACCATAATCCCGGCATCGCTGAGTTTTTTTACCACACCGGTCATACGTTCAATCTGTGATGCTACATCAAGGCCGCCTTCAGTGGTAACCTCCTGACGACGCTCCGGCACCAGACATACAAAATCAGGTTTCAGTCTGCAGGCAAAATCCACCAGTTCATCGGTAACAGCCATTTCCAGATTCAGACGGGTTTTGATGGTCTGCCGCAGAATCTCCACATCGCGATCCTTGATATGTCTGCGATCCTCTCTCAGATGGGTGGTAATTCCATCAGCTCCGAATTCTTCCGCAATTCCCGCCGCATAAACAGGATCAGGATATGAAGTTCCTCTTGCGTTTCTCAGGGTGGCAATATGATCAATATTCACACCCAGGAAAATTTTATTAGCCATAGTTATCTCCTCATTGCTAGATATTGAGCAAACAGTGCTCTTGTATATATTTTATGATTTCCAATTCTGGAATTGATTACTTTTTTACAGATATGCTTGATCGCCGACAGCACCCGTCGGTTGCCGAACTCACGACGGGACATTGATGCCAGATCAGCTCCGATAAAGGTGTATTTTGAATTACTTTCAAATGTTACAGGAATAAATCCGTTGTCAGGTTCATAAACATAACTGACATTTGCCCGGATCCTGTTTCCCTGGTAATCGCTGATAAAATCAATTCCGTAGCCGATATTATCCAGCAGTTCCAGTTCAAAATTTCTCAGAAGAACTTCGATGTCAGGAGCGCCGCCTGCAAGCTGTCTGAGAACACCAAGGTAACTGTTGAAAATCTGCGGTTCAGGAATATTGTTCTCCAGCAGGTAGAAAAGAATTTCGTTCAGATATTGTGCACAGATCAGTTCCTTCTGTTGCAAAGGAAACGAACAGTTCAGTTCAACCTCCTTCAGCGTACACAGTTCAGAATGTTTTGATGATAAAACCGCACTGATATAGTTGAAAGGCTGAAGCAGAGATTTTAGAGGAGATTTCGCTCTTCTGGAGCCGTGCACAACCGCTGTAATCTTGCCGAACTGTTCGGTAAACAGAACAACAAGCTGGCCGTACTCCTTATAAGGAGTAGTCCTGAGCACCCACATTCCCTGTCTTGCAGCCTCTGCCATATCTACTTGTCGGAAAAAATATCGTTGTCTATATATCCAAGCGAACGCAGTGCACGTTCGTCGTCAGCCCAACCTGATTTAACCTTCACCCAGGTCCTTAAAAACACCTTGGCCTGAAACAGTCTTTCGAGATCCATTCTTGCCTCGGTTCCGACGGTCTTCAGTTTTGAACCGTTGGCGCCGATCACCATTTTCTTCTGTGAATCTCTTTCAACCAGGATCAGAGCATCAATGTTGTATATTCCCTTCTCGTCAACTTTGAAATTTTCTATTTCAACTGTAACCGAGTATGGCAGTTCATCACCGGTAAAGCGCATGAGTTTTTCACGGATAATCTCTGACGCCATGAATCTTGAAGAACGGTCGGTAATATAATCCTCAGGGAAAATGAATTCGCACGGCGGCAGTGATTCCTGGGCTATTTTCCTCAGTTCCTGAACATTGTTGCCGTGAACAGCGGAAATAGGAATAATTTCCTTGAAGGTCATCTTCTGATTCATTTCTGCAATGAACGGAAGCAGACTATCCTTATCCTGCACCTGATCGATCTTGTTAATCACCAGGATTACCGGGATTGTCAGGTTTTTCAGTTTGTTGAGGACCATTTCATCATCTTTGTAGAAATGAGTACCCTCCACCACAAAAAACACCATTTCAACATTTCCGAGGGAACTGGATGCAGCCCGGTTCATCAGGCGGTTGATGGCTCTTTTTTCAACAGAGTGCAGACCCGGGGTATCCACGTAAATAGTCTGATACTGATCAACGGTATCAATACCGAGAATTCGGTGACGGGTGGTCTGGGGTTTTCTCGAGGTGATTGAAACCTTCTGTCCCAGAATTTTATTCAAAAGAGTAGACTTTCCTACGTTCGGACGACCTACTATTGCCACAAAACCACATCTGGTCTCGATTGTATTTTCTTCCATTTATTCTCCGATTTTTGCCAGAACTTTCGAGGCGGCATCCTGTTCTGCCTTTCTCTTGGTTGTCCCGATCCCGGTAAACAACTCATCAAACATAGAAACTCTGCAGGTAACTGTAAATGACTGCTTGTGATTATCGCCTACAACGTTAAACAGTTTGTACTCAGGAAGAGGCAGACGACGCCCCTGCAGATACTCCTGAAGTTTGGTTTTAGAATCCTTCTGAACTTCCGGGCTGATTGAATCAAGACGGGAGGTAAACCATGATGTCAGCACATCATCCAGCAGATTAAGGTTGTGGTTTGAATCTATATAGATAGCACAAATCATCGCCTCCATGGCATCTGCGAGAATGGAGCTGCGGCGGAATCCGCCACTCTTTAGTTCACCGGCGCCGAGGATCAGAAAATCACCGAGATGGATTGTATTGGCCATTTCAGCCAGCGTTGTCTCCTTCACCAGGGATGATCTCATTCTTGACAGTTTTCCCTCATCTGCATCCGGGAATTTTTCAAACAGATGGCGTGATATTACTACCCCGAGGAGCGCATCCCCGAAAAACTCATACCGTTCATTGTTGTATACAGCACCCATGCTTCTATGGGTCAGGGCATGTTTCAGATGAGTCAGATCCTTAAATTTATAACCTATTTTCTTTTCAAGCAGGCTAAAGTCAGCAGTCATTATTCAATACCACCAATACGATTAAAACGAATACTATTCGGAATATGTTTCTCAAACCAGGTTTTAGGTTCAGGATTATATCCCAGACTGAACCAGATGAAGGATGCTTTTCCAATCAGATTCTCCTCCGGTACAAATCCCCAGAAACGACTGTCCATACTGTTATCGCGGTTATCCCCCATTACAAAGTAATGTCCCGGAGGAACAATCCATTCAATCTTGGAATGATTCATAACCGCCTCGCGCTCTTTTTCTGTATCAGCTCGGGTATACAGATTGTGACGGGCGGAGTTGTCAACATACGGATTGATCAGAATATCGTGGGTTAAATTCTCCGATATTCTTTCATGATAACGTTCAAGTTCAAGACCGTCATAATTGAATTCGCCTTTATTCACCAGTTCAGTCTCGATCTTAATAAGACTGTCACAGTTGCTTTCTGAATTTTCACAGAGCGGTTTGATAAACAGCTGCTTGTTCTTGTACACAATTTTTTCACCGGGCAGAGCAACTACACGCTTGATAAAATCAATATCAGGATTCACAGGATATCTGAATACCACTATATCGCCGCGCTTAGGGGTACCGGTATCAATCATGTTCGCATTGGTAAACGGATTCTTTATGCCGTAGCTGAATTTGGTTACACCGATGAAATCACCGTCGAACAATGTAGGCATCATGGAGTCGGATGGTATTCTGAACGGTTCAAACAGGAAAGATCTGATAACAAGAACCGCCAGGAAAACCCAGAACAGACTGCGGGACTGATCGATAAAGAAATTCTCATGCTCCAGCTCCTCAAGATCCTTTTTGGTGAACTGGTCGCCTTTCTCCTTGATCGCCTTTGCTATACGTTCATTGCGCGCCTTCCGGCAGAAAAACAGATCGTAAATGTAGCCGATAAAACACAGTGCGGTAACAGTTACAATGATTAAAGTAAACAGGTTCATTCCATTAATCCTTACCTACATGCAGAATCGCCAGGAACGCCTCCTGCGGCACATCAACCTTGCCCAGGGCCTTCATGCGTTTTTTACCGGCCTTCTGCTTGTTCAACAATTTCTGCTTACGGGTGATATCACCGCCGTAACACTTGGCAAGCACATCCTTGCGCAAAGCCTTAACCGTACTGCGGGCAATAATCTGACTTCCAAGAGCTGCCTGAATTGCAATATCAAACATCTGACGCGGGATCAGCTCCTTCATTTTAACCACAATATCGTGGCCTCTGCTCTGCGCTGTAGAACGGTGGGTAATCAGGGCAAGAGCATCCACACGCTCGCCGTTGATCAGAATATCCATTCTGACCATATCGGCGGCTTCAAAATGGGAAAATCCGTAATCAAGTGAAGCATATCCACGGGAAGTTGATTTCAGACGATCGAAGAAATCAAGTACAACCTCCGCCATCGGTATTTCATAGGTAACCTCAACCTGTTTTCCATGATATACCAGCGATTTCTGCACACCTCGCTTCTCAATGCAGAGATTGATAATATTGCCGAGATAATCAGACGGGGTAAGAATATTACAACGTGCAATCGGCTCTCTGATCTCAGAAACATTACTGATCGGAGGAAGCGCCGCCGGTGAATCGATATGAATAATTTCACCGTCGGTTTTAAGAATTTCATAAACTACGGTCGGAGCGGTTGTAATCAGGTTGATGTCATACTCTCTTTCCAGTCGCTCCTGGATGATTTCCATATGGAGCATTCCGAGGAAACCGCATCTGAAACCGAATCCGAGCGCGGTAGATGTCTCCGGTTCAAAAAACAGGGAGGCATCA
>ONPL01000170.1 GCA_900319705.1 uncultured Pseudomonadota bacterium
GCTCCGTTCCCTATAGACTTCAACATTATGTTCTACCTCTGAATACGATTATTCATCACAGCTGAAAAAGAACTTTCTCCAGTCCGCTGTTCACAAAGTTACTGAAGCGCAGAAAGGCTCTGTCACTGTCATTATCCCATAAGCGGTTTAATCGTCAACTGCCATCATCTCACTTTTGTAACAATTATATAATCACTTAGAACAGAGCCCTCAAAACTAATATGCCGTGATCGTTTTACAAGCATGAAAATTCAATGTAGTATGTCGGTATGCACCGGCGGCGGACAGAAAGTATCCCCGACCCTCTGCGGAGGAATGTTACAATATTGAAAGTCAGCTCGAACTTTTATAAAGGAAAACGAATATGCCGAAAAAAGTTAAAATCAGCAGAGGTTCAGCGGAAAACGGAGAGGAACATCTTGAATTTGCCGAAGCAGCCGGTTGGAAAGCCTGCTACGACAGCAGGCGCGAGCTCTACACGGCAGAATCATTCCTGGCCGGATATTACGATTTATATGAGATTAACAAAGAGATTTACAAGCGTCTCACCACTGAACATCTGAGCAGATATGACGCCCAGTCACTGATTAATACAGGCAGGCACCTGTACAAAAGTGTCAGCGACCGCAACAGTTCATATGATGTTGCACTTGATGAAAACTATGCTGAACTTTGTCCGTGGGCACAAGTCCAGAGCACCGGTGAACTATGGGACAGAACGCTTACTGATCTGGCTGTGGCAGTATTCGACAGTGAAAAGCAGAACCGCAAACAGCGCAGAAAACAAACAGATTAAAGTGGCGGCATGGATTTATCCCCCGGTACAACTCCGGCAAATATCAGACCGGACTGCGGCGCAGCTGTACGATAACAGGTGAACGAGTAGAAAATGCAAAAAATATGGAAGGTTCCAGATGATAACCAGAGAAGCATTAAATGTACTGTACGAGGACGATAAGCTGGTATTCGGTGAAGCAGACGGCAGATTCTGGCTGCTGTCTGGAGATATTTCATACCGCCTTACCGACTACCCGGAGAAACGTTGTCTGTACCTGAAAGGATCCGACCGCTCAATGACAACTATCCTTCACTGCTTCACTCTGACGGAACTGTGCTGGCTTATCCGGACCGGTGAAACCCTCACCATGGTCTCAGGAAGCGTTCGTGATGTCCGCGGAATTTTCAAACTGATCCATAAGGCCGTTGAACTTTCCATGCCCTCTGTCGATACCGGTTTTCTTGAAGTACACTGCTACATTGATTACATGAGGGAGCACGGGGCCGTATCAGCGCAGACTGCAGTAGATCGCCGTGACGGCGGCATCGAGGATCCGGCTCTGCTTACACCGTTTATTGATGCCAGGATCATCGGAAATACACTCAAAGGACGGTACTATCTGCGAAATCCCGGGGAGGAGGAGACGGCAAGAACGCAGGATCAGGACTTTTACAACCGGGTACTGTCGAACCAGGTAAGATTCGGTGCCGGTTACAGAAGGGTCCTGGATGAACTGCAGTATTTTGCCTGGCACGGTTATCCGAACCGCAACGATGACTTTATCACCTATGCACAGATCAGCGAAGAAGAATATGAACAGATCAACCGGGAATATCCGCAGAAAATTGATGCAGACAGAGATACGGCGGAAAGATTCCGTGAGAAATATGTGAACGGACACGAAGTACTGCTTGAAGGATGGAATGTGACGCTCAAATCCGGCTGAGCTCAGAGCGTCTCAACGTAAAACACACCGGCAGAGCTCATCGATATATTCAAAAATAATAGCTGCCGATCAGCGCAGATTGCGGTGATACTGGCGGTCAATAAAGGTTTTGCGATCTCGGTAGGACTGATAGAGATTTCCGGAATTAATACCGCCCCTGCTGCGATCATAGATGTCAAAATCACGCCTGAAGGTATTCATATTCATCTCAAGATAATCAAGTGCCGCCTGCCGGTTGGTGTTGTGACTGTGGGAAAGCGCCGCTCTGGTACTGCGGTAGACCGCATCCACCAGATTATATGCCGCCATGGCACCGATGGCATCTGCATTCTGAATCACATGTTCCCTCACCAGTTCAAAGTCACCGCTCTGGGCAAGATTGCGGATCTGCACCATCACCTCGGGAATAAGTTCAATCACCGACTGCTCCGCCCCGCTAAGGGCAAGAGAGGTGTTGGCACCGTCGGTAAATTTTCGGACAATACCGCTGCTGCGATCCGAACCCAGCAGCAGTTCCTGAATTTTTCCGGACAGTCCGGTAAAATCGGTTACTGTTGACACGGAAAGAGAGGTACACGGGATCCCCGGGGCATAATCAGCGGCGCAGCGGTACATAATCACCGGCTCATCCCTGCTGCCCTCCACCAGATCTCTGAAACTCATGGTCGGAGCGTGCGGCTCGAGTTTCTGCTCATAGTTGCCGTCCGGCAGCTGCTCCGGAACCACAATAACGGTTCCCATCACCGACATGAATTCCCCGGCGAAAACCTTGAAATCAACCCCGGTGCGGAACCAGCTGATCACATCCGCATCCAGCAGCGCATTATAGACAATATTTCCGCCGAGCCTGCGGCTGTAGAGCTGCGGGTTGTCGCGGGCAATGCGTTCAACCGATCCCGATTTGCCGTCACCGCCGCTGCCGTTTCTGGCGGTAAAATAATCATCAAAATAACCGAGGGTGGCGCTGTAGATACTTGCATCAGTCTTGGCCCGGTTGTCAACCACCTGACCCAGGGTATCATTAACAATCCCCTGCGCCAGCTGACAGGAGTTGAGCTGATAGCCGTTCATCAGATTTGCTGCGTTCTGCAGTTTGCTGACGATGGAATGGATGGCGGGGGACATTTCCTCCAGCGCCAGTTCAAAGGCATAGCTGACCGCATTGGAGGCCACCGCCCTGGCAAACTGGATCCACTGCTCACTGTTGATAAAGGAGAAGGAGCCGGTAAACAGATTGATCCCGCCGCAGCCGGCACTGATGGATGGCGGTTCCACCGTGACCGGATGAAGATCCATGAGTCTGGTTCTGATCCTGGTACCGCCGCCGGAAAGAACTCCGCGCCTTGCTGTTCTGTATGCGCCGGGTTCGGTATGGTTGCTGATAATCTCGTCATACATACGGTTCATCTGCTCACCGATAAATGAAGCACCGGCACTCTGCGGTACCCCGATCCAGATCCCGGCGGTAAGAAATCCCGTAACCGCCCGTCGACAGTAAAAATTAATTTTTTTCATACTCATTCCTGATTCAGCATTTTAAGGATCTGCCGCACTTAGCACCCTCCTTGCAAGATCATCCTGTGAAACCAGTCCCTGCACCAGCGGTGCCGTTTTCCCCCCGGCTGTCATTAGAAACAGAGCCGGGGTTACCCTGACGGCAAAGGCGGCGCGTGCCCTGGGATCGTACTGCACCCTGTCAAGGATCCCCGCCGGATCTGAACTGCTGTCCAGGGATACCGCTTTTACTTCAAAGCCGTAGCGGCGGACAAATCCGGCAAACACCGGGGTAAAGCTGGTGCTGTAGAAATCATCGCTGCTGAAGATATACAGAATTCCTGCATTTTTCGCGATTTTCTCCAGCACCGACTGACGCATTTTCTGCGCCCGGGAATCAACCAGATTTGATCCCCAGGTGGCTATCGGTCTGGTTGATACAGCATCTAGATAGGGATCACCGGTAATCACCTGCTGGAACATTCTGGCAAACCGGGAGGATTTTTCCAGCACCAGGCGCTGCAGATAAAGATAGGCCCTGATGTTCTCCTCGGTCGGATCATCAATGGCAATATTCCGGTAGTGTTCAAGATTCTTTTTGAGCCAGGAGACCGAAAAAATTTTTTCAGGCCCGTCATCGTTTATTTGATCCGCAGCTGCCACCTGGCTCTGTGATTCATCGTCCGCTGTCTTGGGTTCAGGATCAGGAGGCGATTTATAGAAGAACCAGCCCTCATCCCCGCGGTCGTAAAAGGTTTCCGCCGCCGGACCTGCCGGCAGTACAGCAAGCAGCAGACATTGGATTATTACTTTTCTGATCATGCTCTTTTAGAATTTGAATTTCGCTGTGAAAATTATAAAAATCCGCCGGGCGGGAGGATGTAATCGCATGACCTTTGGGGCGGGATGTAAAAAAAGCCGGAGGCAAAACCCGTTTTTACAGGAAGCGGATGAATTTAGCGTGAATTGCAGGAATAACTGCCGTCATCGACGGTTACCCGGAGGAAATGAAGAAAATTGCAGTAATTCCGGCTCTCTGGGAATAACTGTTACTGCGGTCCGAAATTTTTCATCTTCAGCTGCTCATTTAAATCTTCAAGATTAAAAATAACCGGCTCTGTTGTAATTATGTATTGATTATATCCTTGTTACCAATAATCATCAAACGGACTTTAAATTCCAAAATATTACTTGTTGTTTGAATTTTAAAAT
>ONPL01000080.1 GCA_900319705.1 uncultured Pseudomonadota bacterium
AAAAATAAGCATTTCAGGATAAAACTGTTTGATAACCGCGGATATTTTGTTGCAGAACACGGCCGCTTTTTTCCGGTTTTTTAGCCTTGCTCACATTTAAGCAGATAATACGCAACACTTTAACTGCAAAAAGATTATACTTAATATGTTATAATTACATTAATAAAGGGTTTACAGTTCTTTGAATTCCGATCTGCAGTACCGAAAAACGTCGTTTTTTACAGTGCGGAGGAATTCCGGACTATTCTGTACACTGCTGTTTTAACGATGAACCTGTCGTAGTGGTGCAGTGGCCATCCTGCGCGTATTTCAAAAGTTTGCGCAGAACGGCTTTGAAGAATGTCTGCCGGGTCTGCTACCTGACAGCACTCTGACTGATTTTATTTAAATCCGGATATTTTCCCGGAAACGGTCTTTGCTCAGACCTCACTTTCTTATGTGAAACGTTCTGTTATACGAGCGGAACGACAGCTAAACCAATAATTATTATATATAAACAGTAACCAGTTCAAGGCAGTTTAAAATGAAGGTTGATTTTGACAAGCCCCTATCAATAGATAAAAGCAGTTTTATCGAAGTTTGGGAAAAGAGCGGCAATGCACATGTCCTGATGCTCAGGCCTCACGGTTTCGGAAAATCCATGTTCACTGAATTATTGGATAACTACTATGATCATTCAAAGAGCAGTGAATTCCAGAAAAATTACGGCAATACCTACATTGCCGGACATCCTACCAGGAACAAGAGCAACTACCGAGTGTTGCGCATTTCCTTCGGAAATCTGAGAGGATGCGCCATAGACAAGTTCCAGGAGGAATTTTCCAAGGATGTATGCGAAGGTATCCAGAACTTCATGAAGAAGAATCCTGATCTTGAGTATGAGATGGATGAGAATTTTGTCAATGCACCGGATTTCCTTCTTACCAGCCTGTGTCTTAATTTCACCCAGCAGTTCCCAGGTGAGAAGATCTTCCTGATTATTGAGGATTACGATAATTTTGCATACGATGTGCTGTTTGAAAACAAAACAGAACTGTGCGATGTGGACATGGTTAGGGATTTCTACAACGCAATCAAGTCCGAACTGAATATTGTAATCGGCCGAACCTTCATAACCGGTGTGTTCCCGGTTTCAATCGGAGGTCTGTTCGACGGCATGAACTCAATTTCAAACTACAGTACCTATAAAAACTACCATGATATTGTCGGTTTCAATGAAGAGGATTTAAATCAGTTCCTGGATGACCGCATCAGTTTCCACGGGCGCAAGGCAAAGGCCAGCAAGAATATCAAGAGTTCTGACAAGAGCAAGGATCAGTTGCTGAACGAACTGAAGACCCAAGCAGGAGGTTTCGTATTTTCTCCACATGTTTCAAATTCTCTTTATAATTCACGTAATTGTGAGTACTATCTGCACAGAGAGTTTTCAACCGGTGAAGATCCGCTGGAAAAGGAACGAGCCCGTTATTTCCAGAGACTCAATACACTGCTTGATCTGAGCGATCTGCCTAACAAGCCTCAGCTGTTGCGGGATATCTGCCACGAGCGCCGCATCAAGATCAACAGTATTAACAATTTCCTCAGACTGACCCTGGTTAAGAACTATCAGCAGGATGAACTGCTGTCTCTGCTGTTCTATCTGGGATTCCTGACCATCGACAGTAATTCCATCAAGACTGTAGGTTCTGCCGCTCTGGTATGTCCTAATATGTTCATGCTGGATATGTTCAGGGAATATTGCAGAAACAAGAATATTGATATAGATTACCTCTAGAACTGTCTAGAACGGTAACTGCTGAACGGCTCCTTTGATTCGATTCGAAGGAGTTTTTTTTCTATTAATTGTGATTGATATCACTAAATTAGGCTGATAAAATACGCACAAATAAGATTTAACGCTTAGATTTAATTGTCTGTATTAGTTTGTTTGCTATTTTTTTATCAGATAATATGTTTTTTTGAATTCCTATCCGCTTAGATCTTTCATGATTTTTTAGTTGATATTTTTTATTTGAGGTGAAATAAGTACCGTGCCTGATTTAAAACTGTTTGCCGGAAATGCTATTCCTGAGCTTGCTCAAAAGATTGCTGATCGTCTGGGAGCCAAACTGGGTGACGCCACTGTGGGTCGTTTCAGTGATGGTGAGGTTCAGGTTCAGATTAATGAATTTGTCCGTGGATGCGATGTGTTCATCATTCAGTCTACCTGCGCTCCAACCAACGACAATTTAATGGAACTGGTGGTTATGATCGATGCTATGCGTCGTGCATCAGCCGGCCGTATCACTGCAGTTGTTCCATATTTCGGATATGCAAGACAGGATCGTCGTGTTCGTTCAGCACGTGTGCCTATTACAGCCAAGGTTGTTGCAGATTTTCTGACCGGTGTTGGTGTTGACCGCGTTGTAACAGTTGATCTTCACGCAGAACAGATTCAGGGATTCTTCGATGTACCAATCGATAACCTGTTCGGAAGCCCTGTTCTGCTGGAAGATTTAAGACAGAAACACCTTGAAAATCCGGTAATCGTTTCTCCGGATATCGGCGGTGTGGTAAGAGCACGTGCCATGGCTAAACTGCTCAATGACATCGATATTGCAATTATCGACAAGAGAAGACCAAAACCTAATGTATCTCAGGTTATGCATCTGATCGGTGAAGTTGAAGGCCGTGACTGTATTATCATTGATGATATGGTTGATACCGGCGGAACACTGTGCAAGGCGGCTGATGCTCTGAAGGAACGCGGAGCAAAGAGTGTTCTTGCCTATGCAACCCACCCGGTACTTTCCGGTTCTGCCTATGACAATATCACCAACTCAAAGATTGATGAAATTGTGGTAACCGACTCAATCCCTCTGACAGACAAGATCAAGTCTACCGGCAAGGTTAGAACTCTGACTCTGGCTCCAATGCTTGCAGAAGCAATCCGCAGAATCAGCAATGAGGAATCTATTTCTGCAATGTTTGAGTGCTAATCGGTTTTTGAACCGTCTTTAACGGATGAAACGGAGATCTCCGCATTATGCGAGAGGTCTCTTTTTTGTTTCAGGTTCAGTCGGCCTATCTGTCTGTGATGACCGGTATTACGGATCCGTGGAAGTTGAGGTCCTAATAAAATCGGTCAGGACGGAAAAAATCTTGTATAATTAACGGTTGTTACAGCACTGATAAGTTTTATAGGTTTGGGTATGGAATCAACGAATAGGGAAGATATTATTAATAACTGCGAAACAAAAAAAACAAATAGGGAAGAAGCCATGCAGCGCATTCTTTCTCTGAAGGCGGAATCTTTTCCCCAGTCTGAGCGGGTTTTTCTGACAATGGATGACGGAACCGGGGTTCCGTTCAGAAAAATCAGCCAGACGGGTTCCAATCCATCTGTCATGGTCTATGATACCTCCGGCGTATACGGTGACAGCAGTGCTGTGCTGGATCTGCACCGCGGACTTAAGCCAATCCGTGAAAAATGGATTAGTGAAAGAGAGGTTGAGAGGAGGGAGGCATTCAATCAGGCATGCTCAACCTTTTTAAATGGCAGAAAGAAGGATCCTGATGAAGCAGCCATGATCTACCGGGCAAAATCCGGAAAAAGGATCACCCAGCTTGCCTATGCCCGTGCCGGGATTGTAACTCCGGAAATGCAGTATGTGGCAATCAGAGAAAGCCAGCGTGTGGATCCTGCTGAACAGGGTGAGTTTACTGCTGAGAAAATCCGTCAGGAGGTGGCGGCAGGACGTGCGATAATCCCAGCCAATATCAACCATCTTGAACTTGAACCGATGATTATCGGTTCAAAATTCCTGGTGAAGGTCAATTCCAATATCGGCAATTCATCCATGAGCTCCTCCGTTGAAGAGGAGGTAGAAAAACTGGTATGGTCGGTGCGCTGGGGTGCGGATACCGTGATGGATCTGAGTACCGGACGCAATATTCATGAGACCCGTGAATCTATTATCCGAAATTCACCTGTTCCGATCGGGACGGTTCCTCTGTATCAGACGTTGGAGAAAGTTGGCGGAATTGCTGAGAATCTTTCATGGGAGATCTTCAGGGATACTCTGGTGGAACAGGCGGAGCAGGGTGTTGACTATTTTACCATTCATGCCGGACTGCTGAAGAGTTTCATTCCTCTTGCTGCAAGGAGAATGACCGGGATTGTTTCCCGCGGCGGTTCCATCATTGCCAACTGGTGCATGCACCATAATCAGGAAAATTTCCTTTATACCCATTTCCGTGAAATATGCGAGATCTGTGCTTCCTATGACGTAGCACTTTCCCTTGGCGACGGTCTGAGACCGGGATCCTGTTATGATGCCAATGATGAAGCACAGTTTTCAGAACTTAAGGTTCTGGGTGAACTTACCAGAATCGCCTGGGAATATGATGTTCAGGTTATGATTGAAGGTCCGGGTCATGTGCCGATGGATTTGATCAAGGTGAATGTGGAGAAGGAGGAGGAGGACTGCCACTGTGCCCCGTTCTATACCCTCGGTCCGGTGGTAACAGACATAGCACCGGGATATGATCATTTCACCTCCGGGATCGGTGCTGCCATGATCGGATGGTACGGCTGTGCCATGCTGTGCTATGTGACACCTAAGGAACACCTCGGACTTCCGAACCGTGAGGATGTAAAGCAGGGCATGATTGCTTACAAGATTGCCGCCCATGCCGCCGATGTGGCCAAACACCATCCGATGGCGATCATAAGGGATCATGCCATGAGCAAGGCCCGTTTTGAATTCAGGTGGCTTGATCAGTTTGCTCTGGCTCTTGATCCGTACACAGCCCGCAGACTGTACAATGAGAGTACTCCGGAGGACTGCCGGAATGTGGATCATTTCTGCTCCATGTGCGGACCTAAGTTCTGCTCTATGAGGATCAGCAGAAGGATCAGAGAGAAATACGGAAAGGAACTGGATTTATAGCATGAAGAAGGTTTGGACAATAGCCGGTTCCGACAGCTGCTGCGGTGCCGGCGCTCAGCGTGATATTTCAGTGATGCACGATCTCGGGGTTTATCCCTGCATGGTGCTTACCTGTCTTACAGCCCAGAGTTCACAGGCTGTAGACTGCGTTGAGCCGGTTTCTGAGAGCTTTTTTAATCAGAATATCAGAACTCTGGCGGCGGATCTGTATCCGGATGCACTGAAAATCGGTCTTATTCCGGATCTGACAATACTCGGTCTGATTCGGGACTTTATAAAATCTCTCAGAAAGAATGACAGCGGGAGAAAACCTTTTGTTCTGCTTGATCCGGTGTGCATTGCCTCCACCGGACAGCAAATAAGTTCACTGGCTGATGTTCCTGCAGAGTTCCATACGCTGTTCCCGTATGTTGATCTGCTGACCCCGAATCTTGATGAACTGAGGATCCTTTCGGGAAGTGAACGCAACGCGGAAAGTATGGCGGAGATTGAACAGCAGGTCGCCAAACTCAGACTCGCCGGGCTTGGCAATATTCTGGTCAAGGGCGGTCACAGCAGAGATCCGCAGTATGTTCACGACGTGCTTTTTGCCGGAGATGAACGTTTTATTCTCAGAGCCAGAAGATTTGACACCGTTAATACCCACGGTACCGGATGTACCCTTTCATCAGCCATTGTTTCCTATATGGCAATGGACTATTTCCTGTATGATGCGGTTACAGCGGCGCAGATGTATGTGTCACAGGCCATTGATCTCGGTGTTCGTCCCGGACACGGCAACGGCACGCCTGCTTTCGGTATTGCTCATTATCAGGAAAAATATCTTCCTCAGGCTGTCAGCAGTTTTGCTGAATCTGTGCCCGAATATCATTTTAAAACCATTGATGAACCTCTCGGCCTCTATCCGGTGGTTGACAGTGTGGAATGGATTGAAAGACTGCTTGCGTGCGGGGTTAAAACCATTCAGCTCAGGATTAAGGATCCGCAGTATCCGCACCTTGAGCAGGATATAGAGCGGGCGGTGGCTCTCGGAGAGCAGTACGGAGCAAGAGTATTTATTGATGACTACTGGCAGCTGGCGGTTAAATATCATGCCTACGGTGTTCATCTCGGGCAGGAGGATCTGCTGACAGCGGATCTTTCCCTGATTTCCGAAAGCGGGATCGCTCTGGGGGTTTCTACCCACGGGTTTTACGAAATTGCGCGGGCCTGCCGGATCAATCCTTCCTACATTGCCCTTGGCCATATATTCCCGACCAGAACCAAGGTGATGAAATCAGACCCGCAGGGACTGGAAAGGCTGAGACTATATGCAGATTTGCTCAGAGACAGAAATACAGTCGCCATCGGAGGGATCAAGGAGAAAAATTTTTCTGATGTACTTGCAACAGGAGTAAAATCCATTGCGGTGGTAACAGCAATCACTGCGGCTGAAGATCCGGAAAAAGCTACGGCGCAGCTCCTGGCATATTTTGCGGACAGTAGGTCCGATAAAGGATTACAAAAAGTATGAAAATCATTTTTAACGATAAACCGGCCGAAGTAGGCTGCACAGCTCTGCTTGATGTACTGTCAGAACTCGGAATTATTAAAAATGCGGAAGAAATATACGGAATGGCAGTAAGTCTGAATGACAGTATCATTTCCAAGAATGATTATCAGAACTGTAAACTGCAGGAAAATGATCGCCTGGATGTTTTTTATATGATGGCAGGAGGAAGTTGTGAGCGGTAAACTGAAAATCGGCAGCTACGAATTTGATTCAAGACTGTTTGTGGGAACTGGTAAATTTTCATCGGTACAGCTGATGGTTGATTCCATCAGAGCATCTGGTGCCCAGATGGTAACCATGTCGATCAAGAGAGTGGATCTGAACCGCAGGGAGGATCATCTGCTTGCTCCCCTCAAATCATTAAATCTTACGCTTCTTCCCAATACCGCCGGAGCCCGTACTGCCAGAGAGGCGGTGTTTGCTGCATGCCTTGCCAAAGAGGCTCTCGGTACAGATCTGATTAAACTGGAGGTTCATCCTGATCCGAAATATCTTCTGCCGGATCCGGTTGAAACTCTTAAAGCTGCCGAGGAACTGGTACAGAAGGGATTCACCGTTCTTCCGTACTGTCAGGCTGATCCGGTGCTGTGCAAGCGCCTTGCAGATGCCGGCTGTCCGTGTGTTATGCCGCTGGCTGCACCGATTGGAAGTAATCAGGGCCTGAAAACACTGGAATTTCTGAAAATAATCATTGAGCAGTCAACAGTGCCGGTGGTGGTGGATGCCGGGATCGGAGCTCCGTCTCATGCCGCCCGTGCCATGGAACTGGGTGCGGATGCAGTGCTGGTAAATACCGCCATAGCTGTATCCGGAGATCCGGTGGCGATGGCGGGTGCCTTCGAACTTGCGGTAAGAGCGGGCAGAGTCGCATATGAGGCAGGTCTCGGAAGATCAACTCTTAGAGCAAACGCCACTTCCAATATGGAACATTTTCTGAGCAGTCTGGAGTAGTGAAATGAGCTTTTACGATGAACTGGAGCAACTGGATTTTGATTACTGGCACCGCAGGGTGATGCAGTCCACCGAAAATGATGTTGCCGATGCGTTCATGCATGAACAGCGTACTGTTGAGGATTTTGCAGCGCTTCTGTCACCGGCTGCTGTTCCTCTTCTGCCGGAAATGATCCGCGAGGCGGAGAAACTTACACGCAAGCGTTTCGGTCAGACCCTCGGCATGTATATTCCGCTCTATCTTACCAATCTGTGCTCCAACAGCTGCAAATACTGCGGTTTTGCCGCTGAAAACAAATTCCGCCGCAAGGTCCTCAACCGCGAGGAGGTGATTGCTGAGTGTGAAGCAATTGCTGCAATGGGTTATGAAACCATTCTGGTGGTGACCGGTGAACATCAGCGCAAGGGTGGAATGGATTATTTCCGTGAGATGATCCCGATTGTCAAACAGTATTCCACCTACCTGATGATGGAGGTTCAGCCGATGGATACGGAGGATTACCGGGAACTTAAGGGAATGGGGGTTGATGCGGTGATGGTCTACCAGGAAACCTACCATAAACCAACTTATAAGGAAAACCATGTCAGAGGCAGAAAGGCTGACATGCGCTACCGCATGGAGACCCCGGAAAGACTCGGGGAGGCGGGGATGGACAAGATCGGAATGGGTATTCTGCTCGGACTTGCCGATTTTCATGCCGATGCCTGTATGCTGGCGCATCATATTGCATATATGCGCAGACATTACTGGCAGAGCAAAATCAGTCTGTCCTTCCCGCGTCTGCGACCTGCCGCCGGAGGATTTGTCCCTCCGTGTCCGGTATCTGAAAAGGAACTGATCCAGTACATCTGTGCTTTCAGAATGTTCGATCCGGAACTGGAGATTTCCATTTCCACCAGGGAATCCTCAAAGTTCAGGGATGCCATAGTTCCGATTGCCATAAACTCCATCAGTGCCGGTTCCAGCACTCAGCCGGGTGGATATGCCGCGGATCATCACGATCTGCCGCAGTTTATTATCAATGATGATCGCAGTGTAACTGAAATCAGCAGACATTTTGAAAAGATGGGACTCGATCTGATCTGGCACAGCAGCCGTGTAAGCTGAAACCGGATCAGCCGGCTTTCCGGTTGTCTGCACCGCTGGATGAATAAAGAAAGGGAAACTCAATCCGTGAGTTTCCCTTTCAATGTAATTTTGCCTTCGGTTCCGATCCTGGAACTATATTTCATCCATGAAAACTAGCATCCTGCCGACGATAAATCCCTTTACATTTATGATTCTAGTAAAAAAAGTCCCGATTACAAGGGGCCGGATCAGACACTGATTACGCAATATAATCGATAGTTTATAAAAAAATAACGGAAAATCAATTATTTGATAATACAGTTTATAATTAGACTTACTGAACATTAGTATATTTGCCGATAGAGCGATGGCAGATTTCCTACAAAAAACAGGTAAAATTGAGAATTTGAAAAGGCTTAAAACTGCCGGAAAAATTGAATTTCCGGAAAAAGTAAAGGGAACCCATCCATAGGCTCCCTCTGCAAATTGGTTTGTTTATCAGCTCTATCCCAGAACTTTATTTCTTCCTTGAAATACATGGCTTCATGCCAAAGTTGCTTCTTGCAACAGTTCCTATTATAGTCATTTTTATATAAATATCTATAGGTCTGAATAACTTCCTACAGGGGGTAATTTGTAATTATGAATAAAAAATAACGGTAAATCAATAATATATCTATACAGGATTACATAAAGATTATCGATTTTAGGTGATTTTGCCTACACAACTATGGCAAATATCCTACAAGAATGTAAGCTATCACTGCTTAACTTAATTTTCGTAAAATCCGGACTGAAAAATGAAATGTGGCGGTGGTCAAAAAGAATAATCCGGTGAAAATTACCGGTCCTGAAAAAGCAAAAGGAACTCAATCCTTGAGTTCCTTCCACAACAGTTTTTTATTCGGTTCCCAATCCCGGGAACTATATTTCAATCCTTGAAATGTACGGCATCCTGCCATAGTTGCGTCCTGCAACACTTTATATTCTAGTTATTTTTTTATGAATAACAAGGGCGGTTCCGGTGAACTCTGACCTGGATGATAGTCCTGTTGATTGATAAAAACATTGTAAAATCAATAAGTTATTTATTGCTGTGTAGTGCTTTCGTTTTAGTTTCTGGAGAAAATAGGCAGGCAAGTATGGCAAATATCCTACATTATTACAGTCAAACTGCGAAAAAAAAGCTGCCTGCGGGTTCCAGCCTCCTACGCCTGTAAGCCTTTGCATATGAACTGTTGTCCTTAAAATTTTGAATAAACAACACACAATCAAAAAATAAGTTCTAAAATATGGTACAAAGTAATAAAATATGACGCTATAATTTTGTTTATTACTGATTACTGTTTGTCAGCTTGAACTGACAGTAAAAAAATAATTATTTTCAGAATATTGACGAGGCATCAGGGTCGATCGGTGGAATAGAACGCCATACTCTGACCCTTAAAAAAGGCCTGGAACCTTACGGTTTCAAGTTTTTCCTTGCTTTTTCAAATCATGATGAAGTATCAGTACTTGATTATGACAAGTCCCTGCTGATCAATTCCAAAACCCCTATTTCCCTTATCAGACTTTTTATTGTAAAGAACAAGATAGATGTGATTCATGTGCAGCAGAATGACGGCTCTGAAATGAAGATCTTCAAGAAGGCCATCGAGGGGCTTGATAATGTCAGAATTGTCACTACCTATCATTTCTGTC
>ONPL01000033.1 GCA_900319705.1 uncultured Pseudomonadota bacterium
TTTCCTATAAAAAGTTAAGTCTTATTGAAAAAAGAAAAGGTTGGATTGTTGATTTTAAACAATCTTAAGCAGCATCAAAGGTTATTATGGAGCGTTTACGTAAAAAATGTATTAAATTGTAATTAGAGACCTTTCGCGTCTGCACGTAAGGTCTTTCGGTTGGAATGGTTCATTTGACACCGAAAGATCAAAATAAACAAACTCTCACTGCCTCCTTTTTATTACATCGGTGCTCTGCACAAATTAAAAGTTGGGGATCATGCAGTAGGTGTACATTGATATCTAACAAGCTCAAAAAATTAAGTTTATTTTTTGATTAAGAATATATATAATCTACCAAACATTGAAGTGGTAAATTTGCGCAAATCAAGTATAAATGGAGTAGAAGATGGCTCGTATTACTGTAGAAGATGCAGTTCAAAAAGTTGGCAACCGTTTTGATTTAGTTCTACTGGCAGCACGACGTGCACGACAGATTGCTATCGACGGTAAAAAACCGTTAGTTGATGAAGAAAATGACAAACCAACAGTTATTGCATTAAGAGAAATCGAAGAAGATCTGATCTCAAAGGAAACATTGGACCGTTTGGAACATCAATCTCCAGATTTAGCTTCTCCACTCAGTAACATTGATGCTTTAGACAATGAAAACGTCGAATCATCTGACGAAACCACTGATAATAAGGACGAAGATGATTTTGATGATGAAGACGAAAATGAAGAAGTTGCTGTGGATAAAGAAGCAGAGGCTGAAGAATAATCGCATAACCGTTAGTCCGCTCTTGCAACTTGCATAACAAACCCGAGATGATCAGAATATCTAGAAACTCTTTTTGGTGGCAGCAGTAGATCAGAACAATATAGAAGACTCAACAGTTTATCCGTTATTGCATGAAGAAAGAGAGCCTTAATACAAATTAAGGCTCTCTTTCTTTATATTGCTCAAAAGTAAAACAAATATGAATATGTCAATTAGTCTGCTTTCTAATCGCATTTAAAAAACCTCGATAAAAACCCTCTCTGGTACTGTCATCGATAGCTTTGAATTCTTCTTTGCTTACAAACGAAATAACTTCTTTGGTGTATGCCTCATCTCCAAGAACTGCAACCCATTTTGGATTATACATACGGTCCGAAATTTTATCATATTCTATAACACGTTCCATTATTTCCGTCAATTCAGCTATATGCTCCTTTGCATATCTGCCAATTTTTAATCCGTAATAGCGGTTCAATTCATTTAAACCGTTGGAAACGGTAGGATCCAAAGATTTATTTGCATCAGATCTTGCACGCAGTTGAGCAGTATAATACCAGAACATAGCAGCTCTCGGTTCATTCATCTCCATCACCTGATCAGCCAATGCAAACAGCACCGGAGGAATAAAGTCATTAGGATGACTGAGAACAGAGTTAATTGCATCATTGTTGTTTGATTTTATTGAATTAATCAACGATTCACTCTGACCAATTCCTAAAGCCAAGAACTCTCCGCGATAAGATCCTGTCACCCGATCTGTAGAATTTACAATCTCCGACTTGGCATAATTCTGCTCGTTCGATGGTTGTGAAACAACGGTCTTGTGTGATTCAACCACACAACCGCTCAACAACACTGTCAGAGAAAGAACACAACACAAAAAACTATTTTTCATCATTTTAAAACTTCAATCGTAGCTCAATTCCACCATCTACAACGAGAGCTTTTTCAATAACTACCCAATCAGCTAGGCACCGTTCAAAAAGCTTATATTTTTTGAGAATGGATCGTGCTATAAAATCCTTAAAATCCACAGTAACAACATCTGCACCATATATGAATTTAATTCCATTTGGCAGACTCTTGTTAAGCATATTATCTAGAGCTTTATTGATCACATTCATGGTCAGCTGCGAAAAAATTTTACTTATACTTCCATCACTCAGAACCTGCTTATTATTAATACAGAAAACTAAAATTGACTTCTGATTATTATGGGAACACTCAACAATCTCACCTTTTATCAGAAACCTACCCATCTGGTGAGAAACCATAAAATCAACATTACCACTGTCATAACAGTTAACATCTATTGATTTTAAAACAGATGAGTTTGCTGATACCTGTGTAAGCATACTGTTGATAAAGGCTTCGGATATGAACAGTCTTCCATTCAATATCTCAGGAAGTGCATTAATTGTCCAAAGGTTATACAACGGAGCAACCAGCGGTCTTAAATCTTCATTTACGACAATGTCCTTATTTTCCAATACAAAATCAGCTACAGTATTAATAAAGCTGATAGATTCACTGGTTTTCTCGGTATAAAACAATTTGCATAAATCAATAATCTGCTGATTATCCATATAAAACCTTTCTCTCGACCTTTATATATAACATTCCAAAAACATGAATCATATAAAACAAATTTGCCGTGCGTTATTCTATCATAAAGTATATTATATTTTTTCACAAAATCTTGAGTATAGGATCAAATTGAGCACAAATGGAAATAAAAATTCAAGGAAACGATAGTGAAACTATTATTTCTCTGTCGGGAAGGCTAGATACCCTTACATCACCACAGTTAAACGAAGTTTTAACCAGAAAAATCGCCGATAATGATGATACATCATCTCTCATATTAGATCTGAAGGATATGGACTACATATCAAGCGCAGGCCTACGACTTTTGCTACAACTGCATAAAAACATGGAAAGCAGGAACGGAACTTTTACAATAAGAAATGTTCAGGCTGAAGTAAAAGACATTTTTAATATTACAGGATTAGGATCCATTCTTAACATTGAAAGTTAATTTTAAGAAACCCATTATAAAATTTCCGGCATTTTCTGCCATCAGATATAAAATTCTCAGTGCGGTAATAGTATTCACCGTCATTTTGGGAATTGCTTTCATGATCGTAATGAGTGATACATATAAACACTACCACAAATTACAACTTACTGAATGCTTTTCCATAGTAAAAGAAGAGATCAATAAAATTGAAAACGCAATTCTCACACTTGATACCAATGTACAGGCATTGGCCCTATCTGGACGAATTGTTGCCAAATTGGATTCACACTCACAGAAAGCTATTGCAGAGAAAACGATATTTGACACAGTACAGAACAACGAAATTACCGCTGGTGCCGGCTTGTGGTTTAACGATTCAGGAAATAACTATTATGCACACCGCTACGTGTATGACATTCTTATCGATGATTCCAAGTACAATTTCAGGAACCAAAGCTGGTACAAAGAACTCTCTCAGGAACTGTCAGCATCACAGAATCATCCCAATGATGTAGCATGGAGCGCCCCATACTATGATGAACATGCCAATAGGGCTCTCATGGTAACAATCGGAGCAACCATATTCGACAATAACAACTCACACCCAGTTGGATTGGCCACCATTGACTGGAAACTTGACGACATTGCCAAACAGATATCAAATATAAAAATCGTAAAAGGCAGTTTCTCTATCCTGATCGATTTAAAACACGATATTCTTTTGGCATCTACCGCACCTAATGATGCCGATATCGGTCTCAGCATAAAGGAAACCTTAAATTCAAGCAGTCTAGAGCTTATTTCCAGCACTCAGGCAATTATCGAGACACAAATAAATAATAAGAAATTCTTCTCGTTCACCACTAGATTCGCCAACGATCTTGCCCTCTTTGTATTTGTACCAGAAAGGATCCTGCTTAAGGAAATACGCAGAGTAACCATGATTTCTGTTTTAGTTCTGTTGATTGCTGCTCTTATAGCAGCCATAGGAATATGGAAACTGCTGGATAATGTAATCAATACACCAATAGAAATACTGTCCAAAGCTGCCAATGAATTAAAAAAAGGCAATCTCAATGTTAATCTGAACTATCAGTTTAATGACGAATTTCAACAGTTATCCGACTCATTTTCCAGTATGGTTAAAAATATTAAAGAACATATATCAAAACTAAATGACATCAATGCAGAACGACACCGAATGGAAACAGAATTAAACATAGCATATAAAATACAGAAATCCATGCTTCCTTCTGTTTTTCCTCCTTTCCCGCATCGTTCCGATATAAATATCCGAGGAATTATGAAGCCGGCAAAAAATGTAAGTGGAGACTTTTACGACTTTTTTTTCTGCGATCAAACACACCTTGCTTTTGTTATTGCCGATGTCTCAGACAAAGGCGTTCCTGCAGCCCTGTTTATGGTTAAAGCAAAAACAATCATTCATACCACAGCACTTGCAAACAAGGAGCCGGGAACAATTTTCACCATAGTTAACAACCTGCTCTGCGAACAAAATGACAACTGCATGTTCGTAACAGCTGTTTTCGGCATTCTCAACACCAAGACCGGAGAACTGTTATGTTCAAATGCAGGACATGATCCATTCTATATTCTGACTAGTAACAGCAACATCCGAAAAATAACCATGCCGCCAGGACTGCCATTGGGGGTAAAACAGGATATAACCTATGAAACATCAAAATTCACGCTTATCAAAAACAGTACGTTATTCCTATTTACAGACGGAGTAACCGATGCGGTTAATGTGGATAACGAGTTGTTCGGAATAAAAAGACTTGAACAGATTTTGAAAAAGAATCAGGAACATCTGCCAAATTCCCTGAAAAAGTTTCTAAGCAACATGACACTTGAACTTAAAGACTATACCAAGAAAACAACACAAGCTGATGACATAACGATGTTATTACTGTCATACTTCGGTGCTCCTGCACCTATCATATACACCCATACATACATGGCGGAACTTGAGAACCTCGAACCTTTCATGAAAAAATTGAAAGAACTGCTCGATGAAGGTCAATTTTCCACTAAACAAAAGAATCTTTTCTGTGTAGGGGCCGAGGAATTATTTGTTAATATAATCAATTATTCCTATCCTCAAAAAGATGAAAAATCCACAATATTCGTTAACATAACACTGTTGCAAAACCCTAATAACCTTAAACTACAGATTAAAGACAACGGACTTCCGTTTAATATTATTGAACATGCAGATCCTGATATTACACAGGAAGCAAAAGACAGACCTATCGGAGGATTGGGAATATTCCTTTCTAAAAGAAGCTGCAACAACATCAAATACCAGAGAAAGGATAATGAAAACATAGTCACAATGAGTCTGGAAGATGATTTTGACTCAGATTAAATCTCTAGTATAGATAGCAAAAAAAAAGATTAACTAAATACATTCATGCTCAAGTATAATTATAGGCAGTACAGACATAAGTCGAGGTCAGCATACTGTGTTTTCAAGGAATGGAAATTTATTAATTAAAAAGTTCAACAGCTTTTTCCTACCAACCATTTTAATGTCATTATCTTCTTCCTTGAGCGTGGTTGCAGATGGTATTATAGTGGGAAATATGGTTGGAGCAGATGCGCTTGCTGCCGTAAATCTCGGTATGCCGCTAATTCAGATATTCGCCGCCATATTCGTTTTCTTTGGGCTAGGCGGTTCTGTGCTGTCTGCCTGGTACATGGGTCAACACAATCAAAATCTTACAAACAGTGTATATACATTCACGTGCATATGCATGGTTTCGATCGGACTGATACTTACTTATGTCGGATGTTTTGAGGCCGACAGCGTGGCAAAAGCTCTGTGCATGGGTAATGAAACCTTATTAAGCGACACCAGAAAATACATACAGCCTCTGCTGATCGGAGCGACGCCTATCATTTTCATACCAGGAATTGCATACTTCATCAGAACTGACGCTCATGCTAGATTAGCCTCAGTACTGATGATCTCCTGCAACTTATTCAACATAATCTATGATGTTGTATTCATCAAACTGACAGGTTCGGTATACGGCGCAGGTTTGGCGACTATAGCAGCCAATGTTAGTTCATTTATCTTTGTTATTATCTACTACAGTTCAAAACTCAGGACTTTCAAATTCAGGTTCAACATAGATGAAATAAAGGAAATTTTTATACCTACGTTCAAAGCAGGAACTCCCGGCGGGATTACAGTCGGGCTTATTTTCCTCAAGTTGGTCTGCCTTAATTCCTTGGTTCTTGAATACGCGGGAAGAGAGGGCATGGTTGCTTTTTCCGTATGTCTTTCCTGTCTATCGCTTGCTTCAATGTTCATTTCCGGCGCAGCGCAAACGATGATGCCAATCACAGGGGTACTTGCCGGTTCTGGTGACAGCCAGGGAATAAGATTTGTCTTCAAAAGAACTTTGGCTGTTCTCGGGATATCAATTATTGTTCTTATTGTCTTTTTAATATTGTTTGCACCGGAAATCTGTGCATTGTTCGGGCTCCAAACAGAACAAGACCTGATTTTCGGATCTCATGCTTTACGTATATATGCTCCAAGTCTTCTAGGTGATGCTTTTGTTCTTCTGATCGTCTACTATGCCCAAAGCATAAGAAAAAACAAAATCGCCATCATTGCATCAACGCTTCAGAATTTCGTGGCAATCGTTGCCTGGGCATATATCCTTGCAAAAATCTTCGATGTTGAAGGTATTTGGTATTCATTTGCACTAGCGGGCTTAACCTCAACCCTGGCGATTATATCAATGACAAGAAAAATTGAACAGTCATCTCTAGGTAAAGTTTCGGGACTGCTAATGCTGCCGATCAGCGATCCTAATGAGCCGACATATGACGTAACAATTAACAATTCAATCACAGAAACAGTTAATTTATCTAAAGAAATATTCATATTCCTTGTTTCAAACGGAGCTGATGCTCTTGTGGCAAACAGAGCTTCCCTCGCTGTAGAAGAAATGGTTGTAAATACCATCAAACATGGTACAACAAAAGGCAATAAAAACAGCACCATTGATGTATGTGTAAAACTAACCCAAAACAAAATCATTATATCCCAAAGAGATGACGGCAGACCTTTCAGTCCTTTAGAATACGTAGCACCGGACGTAGATCCGATAGAATATAGAATCAAAGGACTCACCATAGTCAAATCAATATCCGAGAGAATCGAATACAGCTATGTTACAGGTTTTAATACTAGTACTATCGAAATTCCACGATGAATCCTCTTATCTTCATTCTCTTGCAAAAAAACTTTTTGGAAAAACTTCAAATTTAATTTGATTAAAAGGTAAAAAAATTATCAAAAAACAGATAATGAGTGATAAAATTTCTAAAAATGAGGATCTCTCATCAGAGAATTAAACTTACAATAATTAAAAAAAACATATAAAAACATAACAAACTGTTTTTTATTAAATAATTGTAAACTATTGTTTTAATTAATAAGGATAAAACCGATGTACCAAATTTTATTAGCTTGCGGCGGTGACGGTTCAGAACACTCAATCTCACTAACCAGTGCAAAATACCTTGAATCAAAACTTAATGAAATCAATGATATTGCAGTACACAAGGTAATTTTGCATAGAAATTTTTGGGAAACAGAAAATAACGAACAATGCTTTCTAAACAACAATAACGAATTAGTTGTTGAAAACAAACAACCCGTCAAAATTGATTACGTAATTCCTTGCATTCACGGATTTCCTGGTGAAACCGGAGACTTTCAATCCTATCTTGAGTTACTCAATCTTCCATACTTAGGCTGTCCTTCTGAAGGCTCCAAACTTTGCTTCAATAAAATTTCCACAAAACTGTGGTTATCCAGTTTGGAAATACCAAATACTCCTTACGTGTTTTTATCAGAAAACAATCAGGCCGATCAAGCAAAAGCTTTCCAGGCAATGCGAAAATGGGGAGCTGTTTTCGTAAAAGCGGCGAGCCAGGGGTCTTCTGTGGGATGTTATAAAGTAACAGAGCTGTCAAAACTTTCAGAATGCATAACTGAAGCTTTTAAATATTCCAAACAAGTTTTGATTGAAAAATGCATCAAACCTAGAGAATTAGAAGTTGCGGTTTATGAATACGGCGGTAAACTGATAGCAACCAACCCAGGTGAAATTCTAACTAATGCGGATACATTCTATTCCTATGAAGAAAAATACAATGCAGACAGTAAAACAACAACTGCGATTGAGGCACAAAATTTAACAGACGAACAAAAAGAGCAGATTAAGCAGTATGCCATCAAAGCCTTTACTCAACTTAAACTTAAAGACTTATCTCGTATTGATTTTTTCCTCTCGGAAGATGGTGATATTCTCTTAAACGAAATTAATACATTCCCAGGAATGACTCCTATTTCCATGTTCCCCAAAATGATGGAAAACAATGGACACAGCATGGTAAGTTTCCTTGAGCAGTGCATCAGGAAAGCCCTCAAAAAATAGTAAGTATTAACATTGAAAGGTGTAGTTCGCAACTACAATTCCAAGTAGTATTGCTAGGAATTATGAAAAAATCGAACTACACTTTTAAGTGTGACTACTACAAATTTTACGAAACGAAAAATTAGCTATATAAAGATAAAGCCAGTCTATTTGACGTTTCTTCCAAAATAAACTGCTACCTTATTTGTAATATCATTACCAATGCAACAAAAAAAATCGCCCATTTTACGACAACACAATGCTGCGGCAATCATGAAAAACAAAATGCACCCGCGATATCCGAGTGCATTTCCATAAACAAAATAGAAACATATGCAGAAATAACGTTAATTTCCACCGCCTCGTTTCATTAATTCAAAAAATTCTTCATTAGTCTTCGATTTAGAAAGTTTATCAAGCACAAATTCTGTAGCTTCAATTTCATCCATGTCATGAATATACTTTCTCAAAATCCAAATATTTCTTAGCTCATCCGGTTTTAACAGTAACTCATCATGTCTGGTTCCTGATTTGGTTATATCAATTGCAGGGAATACTCGTTTCTCAGCAACCCTTCTTGACATACGAACTTCCATATTACCAGTACCTTTAAATTCTTCAAATATAACCTCATCCATTTTTGAACCGGTATCAATAAGTGCTGTAGCAATAATCGTCAGTGAACCACCATTTTCAATATTTCTAGCAGCACCGAAGAATTTTTTAGGTTTATGAAGCGCGTTTGCATCAACACCTCCAGACAAAACTTTTCCTGAAGCAGGTGTAACTGTATTATAAGCTCTAGCTAATCTTGTGATGGAATCTAGAAGAATTACCACATCATTATTGTGTTCCACTAGTCTTTTAGCTTTTTCAATCACCATTTCTGCAACCTGCACATGTCGCGCAGCCGGCTCATCAAATGTTGAAGCAACCACCTCGCCCTGCACCAAGCGCTGCATTTCTGTTACTTCTTCCGGACGTTCATCAATCAGCAGAACAATTAACTTACATTCAGGATTATTTGCAGTAATACTTTGGGCAATATTCTGCAATAAAACAGTCTTACCGGCTTTTGGAGGAGCAACTATCAATCCACGCTGTCCCTTACCGATAGGTGAAGCCAAATCTAAAACCCTGGCTGTCAAATCCTCCTTGGAGCCGTTTCCCCTCTCAAGTCTCAGCATTTCATTCGGATGAATTGGAGTTAAATTTTCGAAGAGAACTTTTCGGTTTTGATTTTCTGGTTCATAATTGATTGTATCGATTTTGAGAAGCGCGAAGTATTTTTCAGAGTCGGACTTAGGATTTCTGATTTTTCCTTCAATGATATCACCGGTTCTCAAATGTAATTTTCTGATCTGATTTGGGGATACATAGATATCGTCAGGACCCGAAAGGTATGATGAATCTGAACTTCTCAGGAATCCATACCCATCCTGCAATATTTCCAAAACTCCGCTTCCGTATATGTCTTCGCCCTGATCTGCATGTGCTTTTAATATGGCAAAAATTAAATCTTTCTTATAAGCGCGTGATACTTCAAGTCCCATTTCAAGTGCCATAGACTGCAACTCATCGACACTTTTTGTTTTCAATTCAGATAGATGTAACATATTATGAATACTTTTATTACTAACACAAAAATAAACAGATTATCAAAAAATAGACTCTTATGAGCTAAATAAATGAATATCTAGTATTGGAGCACCCCTCTTAAGGGAGTGTAAATTAAGAATTTCATACATTATATTGCTATAAAGTATTGAGATCAAGCAAAAACAAAATTATAAACAGTTGCAATAAATACGAACTTATCCCCTAAAATCTTTATCAACAAACGGTAAAAGAGAGTACATATTTTCAGCACTCCAAACAGAAATCCATTTCAGAATAAACTTTTAATCTACCTAATTCAATTGCAATCGCTGTGTTCGATTTTAATACTATCAACAACATTCTGTCCGTCTTGATACTGAACCAGAAGCATTGGTATGTACTGCAGCAATTCCTTCATTTTTGAGTTACTGCAGTACGCCATTTTAATTTTTCTTTTTATTTCCTTTTTATTCTTTTCAAAATCATCAAGTTTGCCATGTTTTATTTCAAAAACATGAGTTATAACATTCTGCTCGTCCACCTTGGCGGTTACAAGTGAGCCGAAATTCATTTCAATAGGAAGATTTTTGTTAAGTGTTTTCACATGATCATCAGCCATTTTATGAACAACTACTTGTGAAGTGGTTTCCGTTTTTGACTCCACATTCAGAACCTTTTCACAAACAATCTTACTGATTTCAACCGCATACAGAAAGTTTTTTTCATCATAGAAAGAAACAGTAAAATGATCAAGTTTATCCAACATTTCAAAAATTTCCTGCTGTCTGCATTGGACCAGAATCAGATTTCCTGCAACAACATTCGAATTTTTAACATAATAATCAACCTTATCCTTATTTACATTATGAAAATAGTTGATGACGGCCTTAGGATCTTCTGCTGGCTGATACGTATAATTCACATCGAAAACAACCGTATCCTCCGTGTAAATTGGTAACTTTCTTTTAACATCCCTGACAATCGAAATCAAGCCTCGTTCGTTCAACTTCCCGTTTTTATAATATCCATAGGTATTTGATTCTATTGTAAAATCTCCCATAACCATTTTTACAATAACGTACGTAAGTACACAAATCAAAACAGCTATAATATTATTCTTCATAAAGCTAACCTTCTAATATTTTGAGTTTGCAGAAAGCAGGCAATATACACTTTTCACCGTATTTTTCGAAATTGATATATGCTCTCACTCCGGTACCTATTCCGTCCATCTTGAGAATAATCCCCTCTCCCCAAACATCATGAACGATTCTCATGCCCACTGTATAATTCTTTATTTCAGACGGAATTCCGATTATGTTTTTAAACTTAGTGGCACTGGCCACATCTTGAGAAACAGAACTTTTTTCTGAATCAACACCAAGACATTCCTGATACCCAACCTTCCTATAGTTATCAGAGTTTATCTCATCTAAAAATCTGCTTACACTGGTTTTCTGATATACCCCGTATTTCATGCGGCTCTTGGCATATGTTATGAAGCACCTTTTTCTAGCCCTAGTAATAGCTACATAACACAGGCGCCGTTCTTCCTCAATCTGATCTAACGACGAATCTTCTCTTACGGAAGGAAGCAGACCATCTTCAAATCCAACAATAAAAACATTATCGAACTCTAACCCTTTCGCACCATGGATAGTCATCAGCCGGACACTGTCTTTTACAGTATCCTCATCGTCACCATCAGTAGCCAGTGAAATACTCTGAAGATAAAGTGAAACAGCATCCATACCAGTATGTTCAGTTTCATCTCCAAAAATATATTCAGCAGAATTGTTTATCAGTTCTTCCATGTTCGATGTTCGAGAATGGGCAACATCACGCTCTTTGAGCTCTATTTCGTGATAGTAATCATTCAGGCATGTGATTGATATTATCAATTTTATACATTCATCGAGGGGTAATTTATCTATTTCCTCCTGAATTTTTAAGACAGTCATAGCAAAAGAACGCAAACCTTTTGCTGCAACGGAAGGAACAATATTATTATTACAAGCATACTCCGCCGCAGTGAACAGAGATAGATTCTTCTCAGATGCAATCTGATAGAGTATGGTAAGTGTTTTATTTCCGATCTTCCTTGGAGGTATATTCACCACCCGTAAAAAAGCCTGATCATCAAAAGGATTGATTACAATCCTCATGTATGCCATCAAATCCTTGATTTCCTGTCGTTCATAGAACTTGTGACCGCCGATGACAACGTAATCAATATTGTTTTTTCTTAATTCTGTTTCAAAATTTAAAGACAAAAAGTTGTTTCTATATAGAACCGCACATTCTGAGAACTTTTCCTTATGTTCGTTGACTAAATTTATGATCTTATTTACTACAAACTCTGCCTCTGTTCCTGCATCTTCGGCCTGATATACCTTCAAAGGATCGCCCGGTCCGCAGTTTGTCCACATGGACTTTGAATGTCTGTTTTCATTACTCTCAATGAGACTGTTGGCCGCATTAAGTATATTCTGGGTTGAACGATAGTTCTGCTCCAATTTAATGATCTTTACACTAGCGAAAGAATGTTCAAAATTCAGGATATTTGCAAGATTGGCCCCTCGCCAAGAATAAATAGCCTGATCATCGTCACCAACGACAGTAATATGGGAATCATCACTCTTCAGTAGTTTAAGCAATTTCATCTGCAGATTGTTGGTATCCTGAAATTCATCTACAAGAATCTCTCTGAAACAACTGTTAACCGATAATCTAATATCATCATTTTGCTCAAGAACCTTGATAGTCCTCAGAATAAGTTCCGTAAAATCCACACTCCCGGAAACTTTGCACAATTCTTCATAACGGCAATAAACCTGATTCATCAGCCACAGATTACGATCCGAATCACCAAAGTCATCACTCGGGATAGGAAGATTTTCGTGTTCCTTCTCATTGTTGATGTATGAAACAAATTCCTTCGGCTTTGAATTTACATTATCAACGGAATATTCCTTCAGGATCCTTTTGACAATATTAAGTTGATCTGTCGGATCTAAAATTGAGAAATCCCTCGGAAGTCCGGCAGCACGAAAATGCATTCTTAAAAATTTATTACACAATCCGTGAAAAGTTCCAATCCACATTGAATTGATATTCATATTATTGGCATATTTATAGATACGACTCTTCATCTCATTGGCAGCCTTGTTGGTGAACGTCACCGCGAAGATCGAGGATGGGTATATACCGTATACCGCCATCAGATATATAATTCTTGAAACAAGAACTCTAGTTTTACCTGAGCCGGCTCCTGCAAATATCAGCATGTTGCATGGGGACGAAGTTACAGCGTCTATCTGCTGTTCGTTCAAATCGGCAAGAAGATCTCCCACCCCATTAACACTTTGTGACTCTCTCATTTATAAAAGACACTCCAATTCATCCAACGATTTTACTTCAATATCAGGCAATACCTTAACAAATGGCCATGGATCATGAGTTGATATATTCACAAGGCAGGACATGCTGTTCGCCATTTTTGCACCTAGAATATCTGTCACCGGATCATCACCAACATGCAGTATATTAGTCACATCTATATTTAACCTAGTAGCTGCCTCCATAAACAAATCAGGTGCTGGCTTGGCTCTCAAATTTTCCGTGGCGCGCAAATACACATCAAACAAATGCGAAATTCCAATTTTTTCTATATCAACATTACCATTTGTTATTGCTACCAAAGGATACTTTTTCTTCAGATGCTTCAAAAGCTTAATACTCTCATCGGGAACCATCAACTCTGATCGAATTTCTATAAATTTCTGTAGCATAAGTTCTGCATTTATTTCAGCATCCTCACTTTCAAGTCCAGCCGACAAAAATCTCAGATATAAAATCTGTCGTCTGCACTTTGTAACATCGTCTATAATTGCATGGTTAGCTTTCCACAGTTTCTGTTTTAACTGCTCATGCGACGGTAATTCTTTACCAACAAAAAAAGGATGTTCCGCCAACATCTGCTGATACCAAGCTTCAGCTTTCTCGATAATAGGAACGTTATCATACAAGGTATCATCCAAGTCAAAGCTGATTGCTTTTATTTGCTTAAGACTGTTAAAAACTATCATTCCGGATCCTTCTCATGCGACTTAAGTTTCTTTTCTATCCTATCCCGTGGATGTGTCCGATCATACTCCTTACTCAGTGTAAGTATATCCGTATGAGTATAAATTTGGGTTGAAGTCAGTTGTGAATGTCCCAAAAGTTCCTGAACTGCACGGATATTATGCGAATTCTGCAACATTACAGTGGCAAATGAATGTCTCAACTTATGCGGGTGTATATGACTGTTGAAATCGTGAGTCTGAGCATATATTTTTAAACGGTATGAAACATTCCTGACGGATGTACGCCCACCCCTTTCATTTATAAATAGTGCATGTTCGTTAGGAGCAGCCATCTTATTTCTAAAAACCATATATTCAGAAATTGAATTTAATGCAATTTCACCTATTGGAACAATTCTTTCCTTGTTTCCTTTACCAATCACCCGAATTGTTCCTTCATCAGGATAGTAACGATCCAAATCAAGCCCGACAAGTTCTGCAACCCGGATTCCCGTCGCATAAAACAACTCTATGATAGCCTTATCACGAACAGATACGAATTGGTCCCGTTCCTCATGATTGGTATCCCTTTCCTGTGGCTTCTGATTCAGCAAGAACTCAAGCTCATCCGTTTTAAAATATCCAGGGAGTTTTTTTCTTTTTCTCAGAGATTGAATCGATACAGTGGGATCCTTTCGGACATAATCTTTTAGAATAAGAAATTTATACAAACTTTTTATGGCAGATATATGAAGATTGATGGAAGCAATCTCTTTTCCATCCTTCTTCAGCTTCATAATAAAATACTGGATGGTACTTGATGTTACAGATTCTATAACATCAATCCCCTGCTGGGCCAAGTAATCACCAAAAACTCGTAGCGCCTTATTATAAGTGGAACTTGTACACTTGCTTAATCTACGTTCAACGTCCACATATTTAAGGAACAACTCACAGCACTCAATGTATGTCATTATTTAAATAAACACTCCATAAAACCCTTTGCTACGTAAGCTTGTTAATTGAAAAAGTAACTATTTGATTTTATTTACATAAATTCATTCTCTCATAACGAGTTCATTCACTTTTCAGTGAAATGACCTATAAGCAAAAGTCATAACAACCCTAAAATCGTTTACTTAAGCTTCACGAACCTTGGCAACAGTAACGATATATAGCTGGCCAAATGCTGTATAAATGAACATTCAAGTCCCTTATGATAATGAGAAGCATCTGCATGTCCAAACACGAGAACACCCAAATCACCAGATTCACCAAGTCTTATCAGCACTCTGGAATATATAAGATCCGAATTTTCAAACAGAATTTTACGCTCTAGTTCCTGTATTTTGCCTAAATTGCAAAGTTCATTCTGCATAAAATTCTCACAAACGATAGAAAAATCATCCAAAGAAAGAAGATATCTCTCATCGCACTTCATCAAATCATCAATTCGCTCTTCATTGAGCCAAATCCTGGCATACGGAACAAAAAGATAATCTCTGCATGAATCATTCAAGAGTTTGACCATTTCATGAACACTTTTACATTGGTATAAATCCGTATACAGACTGAGAAAAGTTCTGAATATTCCTTCGTTGCATGATGCATTCTCCGACCAATGATTCATTTCATCGGTCAGCATCTTCACCATATCTTTAAGTCTCTTCTGCTGGGCTTCAAGAAGAGAAATAGTACCCTTTACAGGGTGTGGAAGTTCTATCTTGTCAAGAGCCTCAGGATATCTTATAAAAAATTGAGGATTTGCAATAAGGTACTCAAGTATATGTTTTTCATCACTTTGCTTTAAAGCATGTTTCTTACGGGATTTCGAAAAATCCGAATTCATCCCATCCATGACTAAATCTCCATATCACCATCAAACACATGAACCGCACATGCAAGAAAAGTTGCAGACGAACCTTTTCCGTTCCACGAAATTTTCAAATGTTCACCTGCAATATGCACTGTGACCATGTTACCTAATTTTCCCTGATTTATACCAACAGCACATGCTGCACAAGCACCAAAAAGGTTTGCTGATTTATTTTCTGTATTATTCCGATATACATGAAGTTCAATATCATCCATGGAATTAGCCTTAAAAAAAACAACTCCGGCCTGATCATAAAAACGTTCATGAGTTGAAAGCGCTTTTCCAATGACATTAACACGTTCACTGGAAAAATCTTTCTCCTCAACAACACAGAACGGTCCGCTTACCGATACAACACCGCACAGAATATTAAAATCAGCAGCACGTATAATATACGTTTTTTCCGACTGCTTTGCCTTGAACGGGATCTTTTCAGGTTCAAAAATCGGCTCACCAAAATCAACAGTTACAAAACTGTCTTTTTCAACATTCAAATTCAATCTGCCGTTTACAAAACTCACCGGAATAGTTGACTTGTAGGAAAGTCCCTGTGCTCTTACAAAATTGGCGACACAACCAGCGCTGTCAGCATTGAAGAACACCTCCTCTCCAGTAGCATTAAAAACCCTATAATGAAAGTCAATATCCGGATCATATGGTGGTTCAACCAGAATCAAATAATCAAACCCGATACCAGTGCGACGGTCTGCCAACCGCCTTATATTTTCGGTGCTGAAAAAAGGACCCTGAGTAATTACATCTACAATCACATAATCACTTTCTGATCCGGAGAATTTTGAAAAACGGAACTTCATTATTTATTCCTGAACAGGAAGAATCTCATTACGATATAAGTCATCAATAGTGTCACGCTTTCTGATCATATAATCCTTGCCGTTATTAACAAGTATCTCTGCTGCCATAGGTCTAGAATTATATGTTGAAGACATGGAAAAACCGTATGCTCCGGCAGAAAACTGAACGATATAGTCACCCTGCTCAATAGGCAAACTTCTATCCTTGCCTAGAAAATCACTTGATTCGCAAACAGGACCGACAACATCATAAACGCCAGATTCAATATTCTTTCTTTCAGCTACATCTATCTTCATCCACGCCTGGTAGAGTGCAGGACGAATCATATCGTTCATACCAGCATCAACAATCGCAAAATCATGTAATTCACCTTTTTTCAAGTACTGAACCTGAGTTACAAGGATACCAGCATTTGCGACTAGAGATCGGCCAGGTTCAATTATCAGTTTAAGATTATATCCTGACAGTTTATCTTGTAACAGTTTCATATATTCCTGCGGAGTTGGTGGAACCTCCTGATCATAAACAACACCGAGGCCGCCCCCCATATCAATGTGTTTGAGTGAAATACCACTTTCCTCTAGTCGTTTCACTAATAATAAAACCCTATCAAGAGCATCAGAGAACGGCTTTAACTCTGTAAGCTGAGAACCAATATGACAATCAATACCTATAATTTCAATGCCGGGCAATTCAGCGGCATGTTTGTAAAGAGCAAAAGCGCGTTCAATCGGAACTCCGAATTTATTCTTCTTCATTCCTGTAGAAATATAAGGATGTGTTTTTGCATCTACATCTGGATTAACTCTGATGGAAATTGGTGCTTTTTTCTCCATTTTCAAAGCAATCTCATTAATCCTTTCCATTTCTGGTTCAGACTCAACATTGAAACAGTGGATTCCCATTTCCAAGGCATATTCGATTTCATCAACTCTCTTTGCAACACCGGAATACATAACCTTGGAAGGATCTCCTCCAGCCTTTATAACTCTAGCCAATTCACCCTTTGAAACGATATCGAAACCGGCACCGAGGCGGGACATAGTCTGAATAATAGCAATATTGCTATTAGCTTTAACTGCATAACATACCTGATGAGGAATATCAATGGACTCATTATATGCATTGAATACATCCTCTATTGATTTTTGTGAATATATATATAACGGTGTACTATATTTTTTTGCCAGATCACAAACCTTAACACCATCGACACAGAGAAAGTTATCCTCATATTTAAAATAATTCATAAAATTCGTAAACGCTCCATAATAATCTTTGATACTATTTAAGATTGTTTAAAATCAACAATCCACCATTTTCGTTTTTCAATAAGACTTAACTTTTTATAGGAAATACTGCTTGAAATAATATTTCCATCAATATCTTTAACAAGGTAGGAGCCACTCTGTCTCCAACCATATATAAATCTTGTCTGATTGTTTATCTTAACTTTATCAAACAGTCTGATCCATGAATTATGTAAGGTGATTGATTAAGTTTTCTTATGCCACCTTTTAAAGTTTTAAACTTATGTATCAGCCTGTTATGGCATCTTATTTATATATTGAGAGGTTTGCTGTGTACAAACTGTCAGCATTACTGACTGTTTAATCATACACCTTAGAGCTTCAGACTAGATGAACATCCGAAGGTAACTATTTGAATTTATTTGCATAAATTCATTCTCTCATAACGTAGTTTGCCTTAAAGGTTATTATGGATCATTTACTAAAATTTCCTTATTTGCTGTTTTTGGCAGATCCTTTTTTAGATTTTGCATCTGCAACATCTATCTCTTTTTTTAATTCTTCGTTAAATTCAGTCTGATATTCGTTAACTGTCAGATTCTCACTGATTGGTTCATCACTTCTGACTTTCTTTTCCTCTAGAACAATTCTAGTCTCCTGAGTATTCTGCTCAGTTGGTTTCGTATTCGCACTGACAGCTTCTTGTTTTTTCTCTATAGGAATATACAGAGGCCCTTTCAAACCACAAGAATTCAAAAAGAAGCAAAAAAACACGATAAATAGATAATGAATACGCATATATCACCTTAACTTTTATGAATAAGTACTTACAGATATCTCACCATTCTCATTGTTCAACTGGTAAAACTGCGGCAACCCAAACTTGGCTGATGACCCTCGTTCATCTTCATTTGAATCTGCAACTTTCTTATTTATCTGAGCCACGAAACTTTCTTTTGATAATTTTAAATAGATAAAACTCATCAGTTTGTTGTTTTCGTCAAGAAGGTAAACTCTGAAACCATCCTTTAAATCTTCGAAGAAAAACTGCAAAATATCCAAAGATGCAAATTGGTAAATAATTTCAATATAGGGACTGTTCTCAAGCTGTCTCTGCTGTTCTATCTGAGAATTTTCCAAAACATGGAAGAACTCAAGTGTATTATTTAGAGGAACGATAGAAACCTGCTTATGGTTATCAATTATGGTATAACTCTTTCCGCCAAGCATGAATACTTTGTAATTCTTGTCCAGTTCTTCGTCATTAATAACAGAAACGGCATCAAGAATAAAATCATAAATCTGTTGTCTGATTACGCCAGATAAGTAGTAACTGAAACAGTGAACATCGAAGTTTACATTATTAAAATCATTCTCATGCGGATGACGGGTGTTCAAAATATCCTCTAGGAAATCAATAAATCCACTATCTCCATCATAGTGCTTTACAAATACCTCACCCCACGAATTGCGATATAGCAAATCAATGCTTGAAACAAGGGAATGAGAATCTGACCCAAACGACAACACATCAACATTATTTAATTCTATTTCATTTTTGTCGGATTCACGGCTGGCATCTTTATCAACATTGATTAACACAGCTATATCCTTGTAATACCATGGACTAGTCAAATCCTCCATAGTAATAGAAGCATTCAAATCCTGAGTACCATGTTCCATAAAAATATTGACAAGCATAGGTAATTTCTCAGACATATGGGAAATTCCACTTCCTACGCAGGATACTCGAGTACTGGAGGTAAGGATCTTGTTTGCATAAGCCCAGGCAAGAACGTTGACGACATTCTTGTGATAATAGGCGCACTTGTACTTAATAATTTCATGAACATCCAGTGAAGACGGATAAAGATACCACCCACTGCGATTAATCTTTCCAGGAGCCACGTAAATCAAACTGATATCAGACTCTGTAATATTCGGAGCCATATTCAGGTTGACCTTTCGAATTTTATTCTCCTTTATATCGAATGCAGAACTTAGTTTCCTCGATAAAATACTTAAATCGCGAGCTGTCATCGGATTTGTTGCATCTATCTTTTCTGAAAATTCTCTCAATTTATGATAACTTTTCAGCATTGTCCTCAACACAGAATCATAAGATTTGCTTACTGTACAGATATTCCAGTTATTTCTATTAGCATGGAGGGATAAATCCTCCTTGGTCAGCAAACTGTCCTTAACAAATTTATCAACAATATTCCTGTGCGTCTGCATATATATGGAATTATCACTTAAATCAAGTCCTTCTGATATCTTTTGATAGAAACATTTCTGCAACATCAGCAATCTTTCCTGATCGCCTATTTTTTCTAGATAATGCTTTATTTTAAGGTAAACCAAATTATATGCATCAATAGAAAGATCATAACTCGTGATACTTTCCATTTTTCTACGGATATCATTAGCTATAAGATTTACATTAGGGTATTCAGCAGAATATGCCTCCATCAGAAGAATCTTAAGCACTGCCTTAAATGGATAATCAACACCCTTGTACATCAACCACAACGCAGATCCCAAAAACTCTTGGCCTGGAATCCGATTAATAGGACCTAAATCAAACCACTCATCACGCGAAACATATTTCTCCTGAAACAAAGTTTCAACATATTCATCATAACCTATATCCTCTTCTTCCTGTGGCACCAAATACCAAATCAAACGTTTTCCAGCTATCCATAATGAAGTTCTGTAAAACTCTTCCAATAACAGTAGGTGAAGTGCACTTCCACAATTTTCGCTATCAACGGAAGAATGATTAGCTGTTCTGAATTTATTTATAGGTACAAGAAAAAAATTGACTTCTACGTCTCGGGATTGTGCAATGTTTGAAATAACTCCACACTTCTGCTCTAACAATTTAAGATCATTGGAATCTATATCGGGAGAATAGCAGACCCAAATATCCACATCTGAAATTTGAGTCTGACCGATCGAAGACGTACTTCCCATTGTATACAGAGAAATAATGGCAGTTTCCTGGGAATGTATATCGATATCACAGTTGGTAACATTAATCATGCGATCAATGTATTCCTGCTGATATTCTGAAAGAGTAAAACCGCATATGCCGTGCGGTGTATTGCCTGGAATAAACCCAGGCAGCAAAGGATGATTATAATGTAGCAGAATCGGTATAATTTCATAGATATAACGGCCCACAGAAGACATCGCAGCCACAGCACGCTTTGTTCTAGATTCCGTTATACTTTTGTAATGTTCTATTAGTAACTCTAACTTTTCTGCATCGATCATGTTACATTTATGTAGGTACTTAATTAAACCGAAGACTTGCTTAAACTAAAATTAGACTTATCACACAAGCTACCCGATTCATAGCAACTGGCAATCTTAATAAAATCATCACTAATTCCATCTATTGCCACAACTTTCCGCAGATACTCAAGAGCAAGTTTGTAATCTTTTCTTGCATAATACTGGTTAGCTAGCGCTCTGATAAATATAGGATTATTATCTTTCTTCGGATCAACAGACAAATCCTCAAGTTTCTCTAAAATTTTAGGCATAAAGACATTACACTTAACAATTTCCAAACAAACAGTATTTTCGTCTAATTTGCGCAATCCTTCCAAAAAAATCTTCTCGGAACTTGAAACATCACCTAATTCAGCAAATTTACGGGCAAACAAACCTAGAATCTGAGACTGCTTTTTTAGATTTCTTGAGACCTGGCTCCAAACTCCACACAATTCATTCTGATCAGTGATATTCCGCAGTTCATTTTCATAAACAGAAACCTGCAGCTTCATAAAATCATCAAAAGAGAAAGCTTTACACGATTTAATGTTAGGAATAATCTCCCTTAATCGTTTATAATCATTCAACTTTACGTAAATATTAGCCAGCTTTCTGAATATAACAGCATTGTTCTGATACTCGGTGCTGACCTGTTCAATGATTTCAGCAGCTTTCTCATAATCGTTCAATGCCACATACAAATCAGAATGTAAAAGAATACAAGCCAAGCGGGCGCGTGGCTCTATTTTCAAAGCTTTATCGAGAGCTTTTATGCAATCTTTCTCACTCTTGGTCTGAATTGCAGCCTGAGCGGCAATTATGTAACTGGCAACAGAACGATGCTTTGAATGGGTATTCTGTATTAACAATTTATGAGCTTCGGAATACCTTTGCTCAAGCAAAGCTAAAACACCTAAGTATAAATTTTCCCTTGCCGTTGCTTCTCGTCTTCTAGCAAAAAATAATCTAAATACATTTTTACAAGAAAAAAACCACTTAATTAACTGACAAAGCAGAAGAAACAAAAGAAATGTCAGAATAATTATACCGATAGCCACAATAACCGATAATTCAACGGTATAATTTCCCAAACTTATAAATACATATCCCTGATTATCTACAAGACTCGGAGCAACAACCATTGCCACGCAGAAAATTATACATAAGCAAACAAGTTTCACTTTTTAAATGCTCCTATTTTCTCATCAGATATTGTTGAATTACATCCAAACTTTCATATTGTTGTAATCCGATAAACAGAACATTCAAACTTTTCAAATCTTTGATTTCTATCAATGCATGCTCAGTGGATGTATCCTCTTTATCAAAATATCCATTAACCAATTCTGAAACCTTATTAAGGCTCTGTTCATAAACTGTCTGTTGCTGTGCATAAACGGCAAGCTGCGCCTGCAATAGGAACATAGATATCTTATTCTGGAGGATGGTAATCTGATCCTTGGTTAAAAATACTCGATCAACATTTTCGTCCTTTTTCTTTACAACAACCAGTTTTCCTAAAAAATTAACAGTATTGGACCAAACGTTTTCTTTCCAATCTTCTATATTCTCCGAAACCTGATTTGGTGTTTCCTCTGAATCTGCAGATTCGTTAAAATTAACCTTATAACCGAGAACCGGCAAACTTTTAATATTCTCATCCATAGCACACAATCTGAGAATAATCTCTTCTGAATCTGAAATCTCAAGTTTACTAAGTCGAATAATATCGTTGTTTATGGATTTTTGGATACGCAAAAAATTAGGTTCATCAACTCTTGCCAATACATCATTGGCATCCTTTAACAAAGCTATAGCTGTAGAAATATCTTTTTCAAGATACATTTTTCTAAAAGACATTTTTATCAGATAATGAGCCTCTGTAAGAGCATATTTTTCCAAATCAAGCGGTTCAACTTTCGGCTCAGAACTAGATGATTTCAAATTAGCAATCGCAATATCAATTTTTGATTGATTTTCAATTTGACCTTTTTCAATATTATTTATTTTTTCATCAAGTTCATGGATCTGATTAGTTGCATTCTGCAAACCCAATGCTGATATTTTTACATTCTCACCAAGATTCTGTATTCTCTCCTGCGACTGTTCAACATCGGCGCGCAAGTCTGCAAATTTGATCTTATTTCTTGCGTTTACAGATGTACCATAAATGTAAACACTAAAAATCGCTAAGATAAGCAAACCAAAAGTTATAATACTCAGCCAGCCGTTAAAACTGTTAAAAACCTTCTCCCGTTTTAACTCATCTTTTACTTTTCTAACATCACGGGTATTCTTCAAAGTTTCATCTTCAACCTTTTCTTCTTTCTGCTCAAGTTTTGAAATAGTATCACCACCATTTTTTACTCGTTCATCAGACTTAGAATTTTTAAAATTCTCCTGACTATAATCCTGCTTTTTCTTATCCGGTGTTCCGTTTTTGATGGAGGTATTACCTCCCTTGTCAGCAGAATTATTACTACTCTTATCTTTATTTTCTGCCATATTAGTACGTATCCTTATTTTCTTGACAGCATATCTAATTATGCCAACATTATATCATATAATCAGTAGTGTAACAGCCATCGTTCATTGGGACATACCTCATTCACGAATTAGCTTGGCCTTATTTATGAATGAATAATACTGATTTTAGAAATATCTCATAACATGCCGTAACAAAATAGAAATACCCCCTTCACTCAATAGCGCGAAGAGGGTATTCATAAAATACGATATTACACAAACAATAGGATACCGTACACTTTATCTTTTTGGACTTAAGAACATCTTATAACATTCATTATCAGTCTCATCAAACCACAAATAACCTAGATTATTCAGTTTTTCCACAACAGAATCATAATCCGAATCATCCATTTCGAGCGCACATAACACACGACCGTATTCTGCGCCATGATTGCGATAATGGAACATTGTAACATTATACTTACTTTCTAGGGCTTCTAAGAAGTTCATCAATGCACCGGGACGTTCAGGAAATTCTAAGCTGAAAAGTCTCTCGCTGATAGTCTTAGATGTAGCATGTCCACCAATCATATATCGGATATGGTTCTTGGCAACAAGATTGTCAGTCAAATTGGTAACGCTGTACCCTTTACCACTAAGATCATCAATAATCTGATCTAGCTCTGCACGGCCTTTACTTAACTGCAAACTTATAAATATCGCCGCTTCGCTTTGATCAGAATATCGATAATTGAACTCAGTTACATTTCTTGCGCCCAAATTTTTGCACAATTCCATAAATGAACCTTTCTTTTCAGGAATTTTAATTGCAAGAATTCCTTCCTTGTGTTCACCAAGTTCACATCTTTCAGAAACAAATCGGAGAGTATGGAAATTAAGGTTGGCACCAGATAGAATCGCAACCATTTTCTGATCTTTGCATTCATGTTCCTGAATATATTTTTTCATACCAGCAAGCGACAATGCTCCAGCAGGCTCTGCAATAGCTCTAGTATCATCAAAAATATCTTTAAGAGCAGCACAAATCTGATCATTTGTGACTGTTACTATTTCGTCGACATTATCTTTTAAAACGCGGAACGTCTCCGTTCCCATTTTTTTCACAGCGACACCATCAGCAAATAGCGACACACGATCTAATGTCACAATTTCATTTTTATCATATGCTGCTTTAAAGCATGCTGAACCTTCAGCTTCAACTGCTATTACCTTGACATGAGGAAGAATCTGTTTTATATAAACAGCAATACCTGCCGCCAATCCGCCACCGCCGACCTGAACAAATACATGAGTTATGTGTGAATTCTGCTTCAGTAACTCAGAGGCAATCGTTCCTTGACCTGCAATAACATCCGGATCATCATAAGGGGGAATCAATGCCAATCCCTCATCCTTTGCCATTCTTATAGCTTCTGCATAAGCTTCATCGAAATTATTGCCAAATAGGATTGCATTCCCACCTAGGCGTCTTACAGCTTCAACCTTTATATCAGGTGTGGTTCTTGGCATCACAATGTTTGCTTTTATCCCCAACACTTTACTAGATAAAGCGCATCCTTGAGCATGATTACCAGCAGAAGCTGCAACAATACCTTTTTTCAACTGTTCGTGTGGAAGTTGCGCAATCTTATTGTAAGCTCCTCTCAATTTAAACGAGTGTACAACCTGCTCATCTTCTCTTTTCAAAAAGATTTCATTACCAAACCTATCGGACAATTTTTCCATCTTTTGTAATGATGTCACTTTTGCCACATCGTAAACAGGTGATAACAAAATTTTTCTGACATATTCCTCGTAAGAAATCTGAACTGCCATTCTAATTAATCCTCTAATTTACTTCTGTCTCTAGCTGCCCCCTTGTCGGCACTCGATGCAAGTGAAGCATATGCTTTCAATGAATAAGGAACAACACGTTCTCTGTTAAGCGGCTTCCATGCTTTAGTTCCTCGTTTATTCATATTTTCACGTCTTTGCAGTAACTCTCCTTCACTTATAGCCAAATTAATGGTTCGATTAGGAATATCTATTTCAATGATATCACCATTCTCAACTAAACCTATGGCACCGCCGCTTGCTGCTTCTGGAGAAGCGTGTCCGATTGATAAACCTGAAGTACCGCCAGAGAAACGTCCATCAGTTATCAAAGCACATTTCTTACCTAGACCCATTGATTTTAAATAGGATGTAGGATAAAGCATTTCTTGCATACCTGGTCCACCTTTTGGACCTTCATACCTTATTACTACTACATCCCCAGCTTTAACACTTCCGCCTAAAATGCCAGAAACAGCATCTTCTTGACTTTCATATACGATCGCAGGCCCCTTAAATTTCAAAATAGATTCATCAACACCTGCGGTTTTAACTATACATCCATCCAGAGCAATATTACCGTATAATGTTGCTAGGCCACCATCTTGACTATACGCATGAGTCTTGTCTCGAATGCATCCGTTTTCACGGTCTTCATCAAGAGAATCGAAAAATTCATTCTGGTGAAAAGGCTGATTATTAACTTGTCCACCAGGAGCAGCAAGATACAAATGTTTGACATCATCAGAAGGATTATTTTTGATATCATACTTAGTTATAAGTTCACCGATTGTTGGGGCAGATACATGAAGAGCATTCTTATGAATTAATCCGGCTCTATCAAGTTCAGCCAATATTCCCATTACTCCGCCAGCTCTATGGACATCTGACACATGGAACTGATTTGTAGATGGCGCAACTTTACATAAATGAGGAACTATTCTTGATAATCTATCAATGTCTTTCATTGTAAAATCAACACCTGCTTCCGTAGCAACTGCTAGCAAATGAAGAACTGTATTTGTTGATCCACCCATAGCTATATCTAAAGACATAGCATTTTCAAATGCCTCTTTGGTAGCAATGGATTTTGGAAGAACTTTTTCATTGTTGTTCTCATAATAATCTTTTGTCATCTCAACAATACGACGTGCTGCCTTCAAAAACAGTTCTTTACGTTCAAGATGCGTTGCCAACAGAGATCCGTTGCCTGGTTGAGAGAGACCTAAAGCTTCAGTTAAGCAATTCATGGAATTCGCGGTAAACATACCTGAACAAGAACCACAAGTAGGACATCCATGAATTTCAGCCTGTTTTATTTCTTCATCAGTATATTTTGGATCTGCAGCCATAACCATTATGTCAATCAGATCCAATTTCTTATGATCTGCAACTTGGAACTTACCAACTTCCATTGGTCCTCCAGAAACAAAAATGGTAGGAATATTTAAACGCATTGCAGCAAGGAGCATACCTGGTGTAACTTTATCGCAGTTGGAAATACAAACTAAAGCATCAGCACAATGAGCCCTGCACATGTACTCTACAGAATCAGCTATTATTTCTCTACTTGGCAAAGAAAACAACATTCCGTCATGTCCCATTGCTATACCATCATCTACAGCAATCGTGTCGAATTCTTTTGCAACTGCCCCACATTTTTCAATTTCTCGTGCAACAATTTGACCAATATCATGTAAATGAACATGCCCAGGAACAAACTGAGTAAAAGAATTTGCAATGGCAATAATTGGTTTATTGATATCTGTATCCTTGGTACCTGTTGCTCGCCACAATGCTCTAGCACCAGCCATATTTCTTCCCTGAGTTGATGTATAAGAACGGTAAGTTGGCATAAAAAACTCCAATATCTCTCAATAAAAACAATAAGGGAGGTTGGCAACCTCCCAGTGCTTATCGTTTTTGATTAAACAACTATTTATCTTCAAAAAATAAAATTAATTAAACTTAACTACTGGGGAAAACCAATTATATGTATCAGGTTCCTCACCCTTCACGTATGAGAAAAACTTCTTCTGAATTTTTTCAGTAATAGGACCACGTTTACCTTCGCCGATCTGGCAACGATCAACAGATCTAATAGGTGTTATTTCAGCAGCAGTTCCTGAGAAGAATACTTCATCTGCTAGATACAAAGCTTCTCTTGGCAATAATTCCTCTCTAACCTCTAATCCCAAATCCTTTGCAAAGGTAATTATTGCATTTCTAGTAATTCCAGGCAGTATAGAACAAGTAACAGGAGAAGTATAAAGAACCCCATCTTTAACTATAAACACATTTTCTCCTGAACCTTCTGCAATATAACCATCAGTATTCAGAGCAATACCTTCATCGAATCCATTTCTGTGTGCTTCTCTAGCAATTAGTAGAGATGATAAGTAATTACCACCAGCCTTTGCAGCAGTAGGAATTGTATTTGGAGCCAAACGATTCCAAGTTGAAACGCAAACATCAATGCCATTCTGTAAGCCCTCTTCACCAAGATAAGCTCCCCAAGGTACTGCACCAATCATAACTTCAACTTTATCTGATTTAGGCATAACACCTAATCCAACATTACCGATAAAGGCAAGCGGGCGTAAATATCCGGATTTTAAATTGTTAACAGACAATACCTTTGCACAAGCTTCTTTAATCTCGTCCTGAGTATAAGGAATATTCATCCAATAAATTTTTGCGGAATTAAACAATCTTTTAATATGTTCATCAAGACGGAAAATCTTTGTTCCTTCCTTGGTATCATATGCTCTAATACCTTCAAAAACAGAAGAACCATAATGAAGGGCATGTGTCATAACGTGAACTTGTGCCTTATCCCATTCCACAATTTCACCATTAAACCAAATATACTTAGTTGTTGCTATGGTAGACATAGATTATATTCCTATATTAAACACTTATTTTACTGAAAAATTTGCTTTAATTCTTTAAAGCAACATATACAGTGAATTGTTCTATCGACGTAAACTTTGCACTATTTGAATATTAAGTACTCTAGCGCTGTACTCAATAATATCACTAATTTAATTTATTTTGTAATTTTGAATAAAAAAAAACACTCTCAGAGTGTTTTTTATCTGCAATAATTAAATAAAACGAAAAATAAGACTTACTGGTCGGCCTTATTTGGAAGCACATTATCTTTTGTCAAAAGATAAGTTACCAAATCTTTCATTTCATTTTTATCGGCTTTTAAAATGACATACTTATTATTGATCATAATAGAAGGAACTCCATTAATCTCATCTTTATCAACCTGACTGTTATAATTAGCAATCAAACTTAAAGCCATAAAACTATTGTATAGATTTAAGAATTCATTTCGGTCTCCCCCAACGTATGCATAAATGTCAGCAAGCGAATCTGGAGTCAATTCAGTCTTTCTCATTTTATGAATCTGATTAAATAATTCATTTGTAAACTCTTCCTCATGACCTAAATTTGCAACTACACCGTACGCTTTTTGAGATAAAGGTCCATTAGGTCCACCTAAAAAGCTTACAGGAATTTTACTAAACTCAACATTAGGAAAGCTAACCTGCAAATCTGACCAAAGTGATCTGAACATAAAACAATGACCACAATAGAAAGAAAAGAACTCAACCATTTGTTGATTTGACGACAATTCGTTGCTCTCTATCGTCCGATAATGTTCACCTTCTTTAAACTTGGACTCAGAAATTGCAGAATCATCTGCATAAGAAACACCACTTGCTGCATACACTGTAATGAACAAAGCAACAAACAATTTAACGATTTTATTCATCGTAAACATCCTTATAAAAAAAGATACAAACATCAACAGAAGAATTTTACCACAAAAAAATCTAAAAGTTAGACCACTTGGAAACTCTAGCGTATAATTCACATTGATCAATATCAACAAACGGAAGTCCTTTAGAAATGTGGTCAAAATAACGATTAAGGGTAAAATTGCTGTATGCACAGATCGATGACCATCTAACAACTGATTTAACCTGTTCTCGTGAAATTTTTGATTGAGAACTATCCGTAAAAAGAGGATTATCATAAACTTTCTTAAGAGATAAAAAAGCCATAGCTATACACCAAGAGCAAAATCTTCGAATACCCTGTTCCCTTAAAGGAATCATAGTTGTAAACCTTACACCATTTCGTAAATGACCACACGCAATCTTAATCTGATCATTTAAAAGTTCAATTTTTTTATCCTTTGGCATCGAACTATAGTAATTCTGCATTTCAGCGCTATTGTCAGGATCATTTTTTAATCCAAGAGGTAGCCAACTTACACCACGTTCAGCATCTTCCCAAATATCCTTAATAATATTTGTCATTTGCAAACCTTCGCCTAAACAAACAGCTAGAGGGAGAAATTGATCCTTTTGTTTTGTTAATACTGGAGAATGATACATAAATAGTTCAGCCAACAATTCACCCACTACCCCGGCAACAGAGTAACAATAACGATCTAAGTCGGACTGTGCCGCAATAACATCATTCATTTGCTGATATGCCATACCATCACTCATGATGTCAATACATTTAGTTATAATTGAGATAACAGGCTTAGGATAAGAGTATAGACGTTCCAAAACATCAGGAAGTTCCTTAAGAAGTTCAACCTCACAAGGAACACTAGTATCCTTTAATTCTTCATAAATGGTATCAGTCCATTTGGTATGATCTATTTCCTTACGGACTGCCTTTGCATAATTATGCAACTCTTTTACCCTGAGTTCATGAGTCATTTTTGGATCATCTTCAATAGTATCGCATGTTCGGCACAATAAATAGGAAAGAGATACGTATTTATCAACAGGATTAGGTAAAGCAGGAATTGTCAAAGCAAAAGTTCTAGAAACCTTCTGTAAATGTTCAGCTTGTTTTTCTAAAGATAACATAATTATTTCTTAATCAAAATACACAAAATACTGATAGTATAAATTAAAAAAAATAATTAACAACAAAAATTAACGTACAAAGGCAATTAAGAAAATAACAAGAAAAGAAAGAAAAAATATACAGATCAAAAGGAAAGGAAAGAAAAAGATGAGTGGTGGCGGAACAGAAGGGGCTCGAACCCTCGACCTCCTGCGTGACAGGCAGGCGTTCTAACCAAGCTGAACTACTGCTCCACACTCACTG
>ONPL01000024.1 GCA_900319705.1 uncultured Pseudomonadota bacterium
AATGGTATTACTGCCATATTCATAGGATTGAATAAAGAATGGAAACAAGAGATTAAACTTGGAAAGGAAAATAATCAAAAATTTGTTCAGATACCTTTTGATATCTTAATTGATATGATAACTTATAAAGCTAAAGATAAAGGTATAGATGTTATAACAACTGAGGAATCCCATACCTCAAAATGTTCATTCTTTGATAATGAGGAAATGTGTCATCATGATCAATATCAAGGAAAACGAATTAAAAGAGGATTGTTTAGGACTTCAGATAGAAAAAACATTAACAGTGATGTTAATGGGGCTTTGAATATTATTAGAAAAGTAATTCCTACGTTTAGCTGTGAAACAGCAAAACTGGAAGTAGCGGATGTGGCGAATCCTTTAAGAATTTCGTTTAGATACATCTTTACAACAAAGCCATAATTAACCGAATTTTAGGAATAAAATGGCCGGAAAGTTTATTGTTGTAGAAGGAATTGAAGGAGCAGGAAAAAGCTCATGCATTGCTGTAATCGAGGATGTACTCAGGAAGAACGGTATCACTGATCTTGAGTATACCAGGGAGCCCGGCGGTACCCCTATTGCAGAAAAACTGCGTGCAATCCTGCTGGAGAAGGGCAGTGAAAAAGTCAGTGACGAAACTGAACTTCTGCTGATGTATGCTTCCAGGGTTCAGCTGGTCAACAATAAGATAAAGCCTGCACTTGAACAGGGCAGGTATGTGATCGGGGACAGGCATGATCTGTCATCTGTTGCATATCAGGGCGGCGGTCGCGGCATTTCTCTTGATCTTATTAAGGGACTCAAGCGGATGGTCCTTGGCGATTTCAAACCTGATCTGACTATTCTGATGGATGTAACACCGGAGATCGGGCTTAGTCGCGTTGATAACCGTGGACAGGGCAGAGACCGTTTTGAGTCCGAAAAAATTGAATTTTTTACCAGAGTGAGAAACTGCTATCTGGCTGAAGCTGCTGCAGATCCGACCATCAAGGTTATTGATGCAACACGTCCGCTGGAGCAGGTGGTTGCTGACATAAGAAATGTTGTTGAAGGTTTTGTATGTTCCCGTGGCTGAAGGATTCGTGGTTAAAGCTGCTGAAAGTTTATAACGGAACTCATGCTCCGAATTCCATTCTTATTTACGGTAAGGACGGACTGGGCAAAAAAGAGATTGCCCATGAACTTGCCTCCTTCTACCTGTGTTTCAACAAGAACAGCGCAGGTTACTGCGGTAGCTGTCCGTCTTGCCTCAATATGGCCGGCGGTACCCACGGTGATTTTCTTACTATCAGCAGTGATAACGGCTGTCAGATCGGTATTGAGGAAATCCGTGACATGATTGAAACCATGTCGATGTCTGCAAAAATGCAGCACGGTAAGGTCGTGATTATAGAGAACATCGAACTGCTGACACTGCCTGCCGCCAATGCTCTGCTGAAAATCCTGGAGGAGCCGGCCGCAGATCTGCTTTTTATCCTGACGGCTGACAATCTTCTTAAGATTATTCCGACCATACTGAGCCGCTGTGTCAAATTCAAGATCAATGATCCAGACTACCAGCTGGCATCGTCCTGGATGAGAGAGCAGATTACCGATAAATCAGTTGATCTCAAGCATTTTTTTCTGCTCAACAATTATTCGCCGGTTGATACTGTAAGATTTATCAACAGCAACCAGCATCATCTTATTTATGCCCTGATCAACGCCATCGCTGAGTTTCTTGCCGACGGCAGTAAATCCGGAGCCGTTATTGAATGTCTGCAGAATATAACTGACACCAGTCCGTTTAACAAGGCCGATGATGATCCAAAGGCTAAAAAAAGGGGCGGAAAAATTATTTTCAGCATTGTATATCCATGGCTTTACTTTATTGTTTCCGATATCTACCGGAGTCGTTTGACAGGCTCGTTAAAAGAGAACTATTTCCTCAAGAGTGAGCAGCTGCTGGCCCGATTCCGCAGTGTTCCGGTGCATGTTCTTCATGAGTCGCTTGAACTTCTGACGCAGATGGCGCGTGAGAACCAGATCCTGGCAACTTCATATCTCGATCTTCACATCGTAAACTGGCTGCAGCAGCTGGCCAGAAGGTAGGCCACGCGTGCCGTGCTGAAGGCTCAAGGCTGTTTTTCAGTCTGAACATCTTTTTTTTGTTATAATTACACCGGCTGCTGCAGATCTGAAGTCTGGCAGATTATTTTTACAGATTTAATTTTTTTCGGAAAAAATTATGACCTTTTTAGTTGATTCTCACTGTCATCTCGGAGATTTGAAATTCGGGGATATTGATCAGGATCTGAATGAAGTTCTCGACAATGCCCGTGATGCAGGTGTGACACATATGCTGTGCGTCAATACAGATCTTGGTACTTTTCCTGATATGTACAGCAGGATTAGGGAACGACCGAATGTTTTTGCATCAGTCGGCACCCATCCGCTGAATGTGAATGATTACGACTGGACCGAGCAGGAACTGCTGGATTATGCAGAATATCCGAAGGTGGTAGCAATCGGAGAAATCGGCCTTGACTATTATTATGACGAGGAAACCAAGGAAAAACAGAAGGATGTTTTTACCCGTCAGATCAGAATTGCCCGTCAGGTTAAAAAGCCCATTATCATTCACGGCCGCTGTGCCAAGGATGATATTTTCAGAATTGTGGTTGAAGAGAAAGCTGCCGAGGTTGGTGGAATATTCCATTGTTTCGCTGATGACTGGGAACTGGCGCAGAAGGTGCTTGATTTAGGGTTCTATATTTCGGTTTCCGGTATGGTAACCTTCAAAAAGGCTACCAATATCAAGGATATAGCATCGAGGATCCCGCTTGATCGCCTGCTTCTTGAAACCGATTCCCCGTATCTTGCACCGGTTCCAAAACGCGGCAAGCCGAATCAGCCCGCTTATGTTAAATATGTGGCTGAGGAAATTGCCAGGATCCGGGATCTTAGTGTGCAGGAGATATGTGATATTACTTCGGCTAATTTTTCCCGTCTGTTTAATTTAAATCTCAGTGATAATTAATTAGGATTAGGATAAGAGATGATTAAGGATATAGTAAAAGATCAGAAATTTCTTGCGGTTAAATCTGAACCTGCCACTCGGGAGGATCTGCCGATTGCTCAGGATTTAATTGATACCCTCAAAGCTCATGAAGATGAGTGTGTCGGTCTGGCTGCCAATATGATTGGTGTCAGCAAGGCGGTAATTATAATCAAGATCGGATTAAGCAGTACTGTTATGTTTAACCCGCAGATTGTTGCCAAACAGTCGCCGTATGAGACGGAGGAGGGATGTCTGTCTCTCGATGAACGCCATAAGACCCAGCGTTTTCTGATAATCGATGTTGAATATACAGATCTCAAGTGGCAGAGGAAAAAGAAACGTTTCCGCGGTTTTACTGCGCAGATCATTCAGCATGAGATTGACCATATCAACGGCATTATAATTTAAAGAAACTCCGGCCCGTCCGGATTGATATTCCGTCTGTTCCTCAGTGCGGACAATAAAAAAGGCATCATATTAATGATGCCTTTTGAGTTTATGAGTATTAAAACTTTACTAGAAGCCGACAACAGAAGGGATCAGCATGTTGATGCGTTCTTTGTTGCCCAGCTGACCGAGCTGATTGTTACCCCAGCATTTTGCTGTTGAATCCTGCAGCACAGAGCAGCTGTAGTTTGAACCGAGAGTCAGAGATTCAACACTTTTTAGCCAAACACTTTCTTCATCATCGATAGTGTAGCCGTCTTTGTCATAACCGTTATAAACAGGAACCGGTACTGCAACGTTGTGGGTGCCGTTGTCGCCGAGACGACCGAAGAAGTACTCACCCCAGCAGTATGCTCTGCGTTCTGAATTAACTGTAGCACATGTATGTACGAATCCGGTTGAGATATCCTGAACCTTGGTCAGGATCTTCTTTGGATCTTCAGAGCACTTCCAGTCTTCCTCGCTGTCGGTTGTTCCAGGAATACAAACAGCTGACGGAGTCTTCTGGTTATCAATGTTGTTGTTGTTACCAAGCTGACCGTAGCGGGCCTGACCCCAGCAGTATGCCACTCTGTCATCACCGGCGATAGCACAGGTATGTGACTGACCGATTGAGAATTTGTGAACCTGCAGGAATGGAGAAACGGTGCAGTCTGATGCGCCTGATGCACAAACCGGAGATGGTTTGTTCTGGTTGTTATCCTGGTTGTTGTTCCCAAGCTGATGGCTTGAACCGTCACCCCAGCAGAATCCCTGGCGGTTGTCGCCGACTGCTGCACATGACAGATAGGTACCGGCAACAATTGTTTTAACGTCGGTCATCGGATCAGCATCACAGTCTTCTGTCTTTGAATTTTTGCATACAGCAACAGGTGTCAGCTGATATTCGGTTTTGCCGTTACCGAGACGACCGTTGCTTCCGTTACCCCAGCAGTAGGCGGTTGCTTTGTCACCAACGATAGCGCATACATGCTCTGCACCTGCAGACAGTGCGGTAACACCCTTAAGAACATGGTTTTTACAATCGGTGGTATATCCTTCACCGCAAACTGCAACAGGACGATCCTGATCAGCTCTCTTTCCGTTTCCGAGCTGTCCTGAAGAACCTCTACCCCAGCAGTATACAGCCTTTTCTTCACCGATGGCCGCACAGGCAAACAAATCGCCTACGGCCAGCAACTGTGCGTCAGAGAGGTATTCACCCTCGCTTGGAGCTTCTCCCTTGAATACAGAAACAGGGGTGAATGAGTAGTGGGTTGTTTCGAGGTTAGGGTTGCGGTATTCGCAGCGTAATCCGGATTCGCCGTCTTCAACCTCACATTTACGCATCTTTCCGTCATCACCGAGAGAGCCTTTGTTTGCGCCGCCCCAGCAGTATACTTTGCGTCCGAAGTCAATTGCACAGGTGTGGTTGACTCCCGCAGAGAGAACTCTTATGCTCATCGGATTTTTTGAAACATGTCTTTCATCACCGGAAAGGTTTGAAAGAGCTTCCACTGCAGCTTCAGTATTGTTTCCTTTTACGCCACTTGATACCGGAGTATTCACTTTACCTCCGTTATTACTGCCGCCGAACAGTACGTAGAGAACCAGCAGTGCCAGAATGATAACTGCAATTAACCCCAAAAGTGGTTTGTTTCGTTTAAGGTTGTCGATGATCAATTTATATTCCTCTTTTCTTTTTCTTAATTGTATTATTCCGTGACTGTTTGATGAACTGTTGCTTTTAAGACGGGACTGGTTTTGCAAACGCAGATTACCGGATATGTTCCAGCAACCCTGTCTGTTTACAGTTTTTTTGTAAGCCCGTCTGTGCGGTGGTTTGAGAAAGGAACAAATCACCTGCGCAAAGAATTAGCCACCAAATTAATAAATTCAGCTACCGTATTGTAGTAGTATTTGGATTTAATGTCGATTTTCAGTTTTGCTTTATGTGAAGTTTGACCCAAAATATTGGTATTCGGATCTTTACTTTTTGATATCGGCGGATAGCCCGTAAGTTTGTAGGAAAAAACACCGGTGGATGCCGGTGTTCTGCTATGAATATGCGGATTTTTCCGCTATTTGGATTTTCTTCTGATCAGATAGCCAGCGAAGTGAATTATCAGTGACAGAATGATTGCGGTTATATAACCTATGAAAATTGCTCTTACCCACCACGGCATGGAGAATCCGGCAAGCTGCCACGGAATATCACCGCATGAACCGGTAGGATTGAAGAAAGACGGGATCCACTGATCCAGAGGGAACCAGAAACGTCCGGCAGCGATGACGGAATTGCAGGTGGCGAAAATGTTGCTTTCTGCATCGACATGCTCGATTGCAATGGACAGCCCCATGCAGGATGCATAGATCCACAGAGGAATACCGATGTATTTAAGTCCCTTCGGCCAGAAGATAACCAGGATCCCGATCAGACCGATTGCCGCAAAGGCTGCTCTTTCATATACACACAGTTCACATGGTTTTAACTCTTCCACATACTGGAAATAATAGCCGCAGTACTCGAATGCAACCGAGATCATAATGACACACAGCCAGTACAGACGTGTATTGAGCAGGTTCAGCAGAAAATTTTTAATAAAAGCACCCATGTATAAAATCCTTATCATATTTTGTCCAAAAATAATCCACTTCGTAGAAGTGGATTACAGTGGTGTACTGAATTTTACTCAGTATTTATTTTGTAACAGCTGCCGCGCAGTTTTCAACAACATTCTTCTCAACAATGAGAGTATCCTTCATGCTCATGTGTTCGATGATGCCGTGATCATACATATACTGTGTTGCATCCGGCAGAACGTATACCACGCAGATGAAACTTACAACACACAGAACAATAGTGTACGGCAGCGCCATCCACATCATTCTTCCGTATGAAAGTTTGATGAGCGGAGCGAGACTTGAGGTCAGCAGGAACAGGAATGCGGCCTGACCGTTAGGTGTTGCTACAGAAGGCAGATTGGTTCCGGCATTCACTGCTATTGCAAGCATATCAAAGGTATCGCGGGTTATTTCATTGCAAACCAGTGCATGGAATGTCTGGTCGATATAGAGGGTACCTACGAAAACGTTGTCGCTTACAGCTGAGAGCAGACCGTTGGCCCAGAACAGAACAGCAGTCTGGGTTGCCTGATCCTTTATGCTGAATACAAAGTTTGTAATAGGGGCAAACAGATCCTGATCCGCAATTACTGAGATAACTGCGAAGAATACACAAAGCAGAGAGCAGAACGGCAGAGACTCGGTGAAGGCCTGTCCGAGCTTGTGTTCACTGGTCACACCGCAGAAAGCGGTTGCCAGGATGATAACGGTAAGACCGATAATCCCCACAGCGGCCAGATGGAAGGCAAGACCTATAATCAGCCACAGACAGCATACAGCCTGGATGATGAGTTTGGCAACTTCGTTAGGAGTTCTGGCGGCAGCCTGTTTCTCCAGATCCTTGGTAAGGATATTACGTACATTGTCCGGCATGGTGGCACCGTATCCGAACCATTTGAGTTTTTCAAGCGCAACGCATGTGATAAGTCCGAAGATGAGCACAGGAATGGAAACCGGAAGCATTCTCAGGAAGAATTCAACAAATTTCCAGTGAGCTTTGGCGCCGATAATCAGGTTCTGAGGTTCGCCCACAATGGTGCATACACCGCCGAGTGCAGTTCCCACTGCAGCATGCATCAGCAGAGAACGAAGAAATGATTTGAACTGTTTTAAATCCTCCTGATCGGCAGGCTTGATATCACTGTCGTCATCCAGTCTGGCTTTCTTTGAAGATGATACCACCTGATGGTATATGGTATAGAAACCTACACAGATGGAAATGAACACGGCAAGCACGGTAAGCGCATCAAGGAATGCTGACAGGACCGCACCGGAAAAACAGAAAATGAAGGAGGCAAGAGTTTTCGAACGAATCCCGACGATCACATTTGAAAATACATACAGAAGCAGTGCTCTGATGAAATGAATACCTGCAACCATGAACATAAGCAGGAGAATTACCTCAAGATTACCGGAAATTTCATGGAATACATGATCCGGTGTGGTCATTCCGATGGCGACAGCTTCGATAGCCAGCAGACCGCCCGGTTGAAGCGGATAGCAGCTTAAAGCCATAGCCAGGGTAAAAATAAACTCAATGATCAGCATCCAGCCCGCAACGAACGGACTGATACTGAATGCAACAGGGTTTATTACAAGAAATACCACAATAAGGAGCTTATACCACAGAGGTATGTTTCCAAGAAAATTGTGGCAGAACGCTGTTGAAACATTCGATACGCTTGAACGTGCCATTTGATTTCCTTAAATTACAAAACTAGAATCTTTGAAAATATTCTTCATATTATATAATAACGGATTGTAAATTGCCGCTTAAACTTTGATGTATTTATTGCAAAAAAATATGGTTCTACTTGGTTTCCCTCAGCGGATAATAGTTGCTCTGTGCATTTTTTTGATGCATTTGGTTGTCATCGGACTGGCTTTTGACAGCCGTATTCATTCAGACGGAACCGACAGTCCCGTACAGAATGTCCGTATCGGCAGAAATACCGAGTTCGGATCCTTTCGTATATCTGTCAGAGCCAGTGGCGGTGCGTCGGTTTCACAGACTGATAACGCAGATGCATCCTCCAGGGTTGCGTCTGCGGACAGTCACAATCAGCCGGTGGAAAACAGCAGTAATACCGGTGAACAGAAAACAAAACCAGCCATGAGTGACCGGTTGCAGAAGTCTGAACCGGCAGTAGCTGAACCTTCAGCCGGAGAGAAGAAGCCCGTAGTATCACAGGTACAGCCGCATGTGCAGAAAAAACAGGAAAAAAAGGTAACTGTAAAAAATCAGAAGGAACAGACCGGCGGTTCCTCTTATCAAAGTGAGGAAAAGTCATCCGACAGCGCAAAACGCGGCAGGGAAAACAAGCAGAACGCCGGCGGTACGGCAGCTGCTGATGTGAAATCCTCCTCCGGTGGCGCCTCCGGAGCCGGTTCGGAACACAGCGGTGCGGGTGCAGAAGGCTCCTCCCCGGCCGGCGGTTCAGATCATGCCAGGGCAAAAATTGTCTACCGGCCGAAATTCGTATATCCGCAGCAGGCACGCCGTTTCGGATACGAAGGGACCGTGGTGCTGGATCTGCTGGTAGATCCGGAGGGAACGGTCGAAAATATCAAAATTCACAGTACCTCTAAATATCCCATCCTTGATGAATATGCCGTGAAGTATGCCGGTCGCATCAGGTTTTCACCGGCATCCTCCGACGGAAGACCTCTTTATGTAACAGTGAGGATCCCCGTTACCTTCCGGCTGAAGTAATTTTAAAAATGCACTAAGTCAATGTATGATCTTGTTAACATTTTTGATAAAATGAGGCGGATTGCGCGGAGTGTCTGAAGAACCGGCCTGAGGTTCCCCGAAAGCCTGTTTCAACAGACGCTTGGTTTATTTAATTTATGGTAGGAATTTAATCATGTTGAATTGGATTGCCAGCATGAACTGGATGGCGCAGCTCACATTCCTCCTTGCTGTGATCAGTGTTCTCGGTATTGCTCTCGGAAAACTGAACTTCAAGGGTCTGAGCCTCGGCATCGGCGGTGTTCTGTTTGCTGGTATTTTTGTTTCCCATTTTGCCTTCAATTACAATCTCGGATTTGATTTGAACAAACCGGAATTTGAGAGTGCAAGACACTATATTCAGGAATTCGGACTGATCCTGTTCGTATACGCCATCGGTATATCTGTAGGTCCGAGCTTTTTTGCTTCCCTGAGATCATCTGGTATTAAACTGATATCTCTTGCGGTAGGTGTTGTAGCACTTGGCTTTATTGTTACCTTTGTTATCTTCAAGACAGCGGATGTTAAGGTTTCCGAACTGCTCGGTATCTATTCAGGTGCGGTAACCAATACACCAGCTCTTGGTGCCTCAAATCAGATTATCAGCGAAGTTGTTCAGAGCGGTTCAGCCGGCAATTACGTTGATGTGATGGTTCCTGATGTTAGTGAAATCCAGGCCAAGGCCGGCGGCGATGCATCTGCATTGACCGCAGAACTGGTTAAAAAGGCTTCATCCACCATCAACAGCGGTTATGCGGTTGCATATCCGTTCGGTATTCTCGGTATTTTCATTACATATCTTCTGATTAAAATGTTTTTCAGAATCAATGTTGCCGAGGAAGGTGCCAAGTTTGACCGTGAGAAGAACAGACACAGACAGTCACTGGAAACAATGAATGTCAGAATTACCAACAAGAATCTTATCGGTATTGCAATTTCACAGGTTCCTGATTTTGCCGCTGAGAACATTACCTGCTCCCGTCTGAAGAGAGGTAATTCAATGCTTGTTCCTAAGCCTGAACTTGTACTGCAGGAAAACGATATTCTTCATCTGGTAGGTTCAAGAGAACTGCTTAATCGTGCAGTACTGAACATCGGTGAAGAGGTGAATGTTTCACTTTCTACCAAGGGTACTGATTTTGCCGCCAACAGAATCATTGTTACCAATGACAAGGCCTTCGGTAAGACAATCGAAGAACTGTGCATTACCAAACTGTACAATGTGGTTATCTCCCGTTTCATGCGTGCCGGTGTTGAACTGGTTGCTTCTGAACATACCCAGCTGCAGTTCGGTGATAGCGTAATGGTAGTAGGTTCAAAGGCTGATATTGATGAAGTTGTCAAGATCTTGGGTGATTCCAAGAATAAGCTGCAGCAGGTTAATCCGCTTCCGCTGTTCCTGGGTGTTGCACTCGGTATCATTCTGGGCTATATCGCAATTCCTATTCCAGGTGTTCCTTCTGCACTTAAACTCGGTATTGCAGGCGGTCCTCTGGTTATGGCTATTTTCCTGTCCCGTTTCGGCAGTACCTGGACCCGCGGAAAAATGTACTGGTTCATGCCTCGTTCCGCCAATGCGGCGATCAAGGAAATCGGTATTGTTCTGTTCCTGGCTGCAGTTGGTCTGAATGCAGGTAGAAACTTCGTGGCTTCTGTTACCAGCTCAGACGGTTTGTACTGGCTGATGTGGGGTGCAATGATCACCTTTATCCCGGTAATGACCATGGCTCTGATCGGCAGACTGTTCCTTAAGGTTAACTACCTGAGTCTCTGCGGTACTCTTGCAGGTGCCTGCACCGACCCTCCGGCTCTGGCCTACTCCAACAGTATGCATACCAATGCTGAAGCTTCATCACTGGCTTATGCGACTGTTTATCCGTTCTCTATGTTCCTGAGAATACTGTCACCACAGTTGTTTGTAATTCTGATTATGATGGTATCATAGAAATCTGACGGATATAGTTGGATAAATTGGGCTGCCTGGCAGCCTGAAAAAAGGAGGCGGTATTTTTACCGCCTCATGTATTTGCGGAGAAAACATATACTGTTTGCTCCGTTTTAATTTTTCTTTCGGTTTCGATATGAATAACAGTAAAGTAATAGGTCATGCCGCCGCCCTTTTTACCACGTCGGTATGGGGAATTACCTATGTCTCGACCAAATATCTGGTGGGAAGTTTTTCTCCGGTTGAAATTCTGATGATCCGGTTCTGCATTGCGGTGTCCCTGCTTAAACTGTTTGTTCCCCAGGGGATCAGGTTTGAACTTTCCAAGGAGCCTTTTTTTGCTCTGGCTGGATTTTCCGGGATCTGTATGTATTTTGTCCTCGAAAATACTGCTTTAACTATTACCAGCGCCTCCAATGTCGGGATTATAGTTGCAACTGCACCGCTGTTTACAGGTATACTTGCGGCTGTGGTTTTCAAGGATCGTCAGGTGTTTTCATGGCAGTTTATTCTCGGTTTTATGGTCTCGATAACCGGTATTGTTATGCTCAGCCTGAAGGGAAGTGATTTTTCGATCCATCCTGAAGGTGACCTGCTGGTGATCTGTGCCGGCATATTCTGGGCAGTTTATTCCCTTACCATTAAAAAAATCTGTTCATGGAATTTTAACAACATTGCGGTAACCCGCCGGGCTTTTCTTTGGGGAATGCTGTTTATCACGCCGTTTATGATCTGCTCTGACCTTAATACGGAGGATTTGAGCCGTTATACCGACTGGAAGATGTGGATGAATCTTCTGTTTCTCGGAGCTGTTGCTTCTGCGGTTTGTTTTGCATCATGGAATTTTGCTGTTAAAACCATCGGAGCCGTGAAAACCAGTGTATATATCTATTCCGGTCCAGCTGTCACGGTGATTTTTGCCTATTTTTTTCTTGGTGAACAGCTGAATATAACCGGGATCTGCGGCTGTATCCTTGCCACTGCCGGACTGGTTATCTCATCATTGCGAACCGGGAATACAAAGACTGAAGAGCAGGTTTGAACTAGTCTTGCGCCTTATTCTATTCGACTTTCTGGTAGATAGTATCGAAGACATCGCTTGAGATGGCATAGAGATCCTTCGTATTGTTTTCGCTTACAGCCAGATAGTCACCGCTGAGTCCGGTAAGAAAGTTCTGATAACGGTAGCCGTTTTCTGCCGCAGTGCGTTCGGAGTAGATGATTTTGGTGGTTCTTGCCAGTTTTCTTGCGAAGATGTTTGAGGTTCCTCTGACGGTGCAGGGTATAATATAGTCACGAATCAGTCTGATCTCATTGTTGGCCGTGTTGTATACTCTTGGTTCGTAGTCGAAATTTATGTCCAGCCGGTGGTTGCATACAGAGTATCTCTGTTCAAATTTTTCCCGGGTTATCGGATAAAGCTCCCCCTTTATACCGCACATGATCAGAGTGTCATGAGATACAGCCAGTTCTGTTTTCCCTTCAAGTGTTTCAATCCGGAGTTCCGACGCAAAATCCCGCAGAGCCTCGGAAGGAACAAAACCGAGAACAATTTTTCTCTTGGCATAGAGTTCAAAATTCTGTTTAACCGTGCTGAAATCAAAATCACTGACATGGATGTAGTCGCTTTGACAATAGAATTCACGGTATCTTCGGTAGATGAATTCACAGATGTCGGACGAACTGCCCTGTCTTTCCAAATCTGCTGTAAAGATTTTTCCCCCGGCTTTCTGAATGTGACCTCCACCGTTCCCGACACCGCGGCAGATAGCACCGGCAAGTTCATTGGCTTTGATTTCCTTGCTGCAGCTTCTTACTGAAATTTTATACCCGTCCGGCAGCTTCATATATACAACGCAACTGTTGAGTTCGCAGGTGCGGTTGCATAGATCCGATATATATCCGAGGATGTTCGGATCACAGTCCTGGGCATTAAGTATGGCGAAATTATCCTCTTGGTAGAATCTGATTGAGGTAAGTGCCTTGCTGATTACTTCCAGTTCATCGATATTGAAATTGGATGATTTGAGGCTCCGGAAAATATCAAAACTGTACTCGGTAATGTTCCGCAGATCCCGATCGGCTGGATGGGTAATTTCGGAAAATTCATTTGTATCCATGTACAGACCGTAGAGCAGAGCGGTGTTTACATTCCGATCATGCAGAAAACGCTGTTCCTCCGATCCTTTTTCGGAATTCAGAGAAGATAGCAGAAACAGCTGGTACAGCACAGAAGCGCAACTGCCGTAATTTCCAAGAATATGGCAGAATTCCGTTTTCAATTCTTTAACATGCGGATCTTCCTGATGGTGATCAATTATTCCTATTTGGGGAGCGTTCAGTCTGGTGACATTTCTGGAGCCGTACTGACAGTCTACGGTAATCAGTAGTTCTTTAACCGGATAGTTCTCATCCACGTGAAGCAGAGGGATCCCGAGTTTGCGGATCATCAGCTGCAGATTGATCTTGCTGATTTCGGCAGAACCGCTGTACACAAGTGCGACATTTTTTCTCTTTGACTGCAGGTAGCGGAAGAGCGCGTAGCCAGAACCGATGGCGTCGGCATCGGGAATATCGTGACACTGTATTACAATATCACTGTATTTTTCTAGATCTGCTAATTTCAAAATAACTTACCTGTCTTTGAGCTGATACGGATCTGCCAGAGTTCCGGAACCGGTAAAACGAAGTTTGCGGGTGTTCAGTTTCATTAAAGGTCTCACACCGATTAAATCGCTGCTGGTTGCTATTCTCAGTATTGCCTTCCCTTTGTTCAGATCCGACCCTTCAACCGTGCATACGGTGGTATTCAGAAATCCGCACGGTGTTCTGAGCCACCACTGGGAATTTGGCAGGATGTAGGATTCGCCGTTGGAGGTGAATACCTCTTTGCTGTACTCAAGATCTATACGGCGGTCCTGAGAAATTTTAATAAATTCAGGCAACGAAGGCAGATAAATCCGATCTTCAACGGTCTTGGTATAGATGTTGTCAAGATTGAAGATAAACGGTCTTACCTTCGGCATCAGGGTTCGCTTGTAGGAGGTAACCTTCGGATCCAGCTCCTCAAAGTAGTTGAACAGGTGATCACCCTCGGTATGTTCATTTTTATGATAATCTGTAAGAGCAAATCTGGTTGAATTGGTAAGCAGTGCAGCCTGCTCTTTCTGTGAAAATCCGGTAAGAAATCCTGGTTCATCAATTTTATTGGTATAGGCTATACCGTATTTGAGGCCGGATTCGGAATATACGTTGGCATTGTCCCTGCTTGGACGTACTTCAGGATACTGCACGGAAATTTTTCCCGAATTGAGCCAGGCTCTGAGGGTGGAATACTCCCAGTTGTTTTCACCGTATGCTCTGATCCAGTCGTCATTGGTAAGTCGTTCCGAGAAGGATTTAATGGTATCCTTGTTGGTCGGGAACATTTCGATAACAAACCCGTTGGCGATCCTGCCGTACAGATTGCTGTGCGCCACATCAAACGGTTTAAAGGTGATAATCTCCCTGGAGATGAATACCTGATTTCCGCTTTCGTCATCGAAAGCATAGATCCAGTCTAGGGGATGATCCCAGTATTTTCCGAATCTGAGAATACTGCCTACAGTGAATTCGCTTTCCTCGGTTCCTGCCGATTTGTTGACCGAACGGTGGATCTGCTTCGAGGACTGTATAAGTCTGTTTTTCCCCGGAGCATCTGTTGCAGCTCCCTGAGGCTCTGAATCAGTCCGTGAAAAATAGATATGGTAGGCAAACAGTGACATGGCTAAGAACAGCACCGCCGTTATCGTGGTCTTGCCGATACTGCGCATAAGTTTTACAAGAATTGATTTCTTTAGATTCAGAAAACCGCCGTCTGAATCAGTTTTGTCCGGACTATCCTCATTCCCCGAAATGTTCTGTAGAGTGCGCTGTATGCTAAGCAGAAGCATTTCAAGTGCTTGCTTGTGCTGGGCAGGTGAGTGATCTGAAATCCACTGCGGTGAACCGAAAGGAAGTTTGAACCCCGGTTTGATATTGCGGACATTGATATTCTTGTCTATGTTATAGACAATGATGATCTTGTGTTCATTGTAGGCTGCAATAACCTCATCCAGAATTGGCCGTGATTCGTTGGCATTGGCCGAGAACACCGCGAGAAAAATTTTGGAATCAACCAGACCTCTGGCGATTTCTTCAGAGTAAACTGTTCCCGGACTGATATTTCGTTTGTCGATCCAGCACTTGACTCCGTTTCTGGTCAGATAGTCATATATGGCCAGTGACTGACTGTCATCCTGAGAACTGTGGGAAATGAAAACATCGTAATGCTGCAGGTTTGGTTCCGCAGGAGCTGCGGACTGCTCATTCTGTTCCGGCTCCGGTTTGAAATCCGGATGATAGCCGTCGGACAGAATTTCAGTGTTGGCTCTTTTGACACTGCTCCAGTGGCAGTCACAGCACCAGATGAAGTTTTCGTTCTGGTAGGTGTCGGTTGACTGGCATTTCTGACATCTTTCTGCATTTTCACTTTTGGACAGCAGTGAGGTATGACCGTTGAGAAGCAGGATCCTGCCTTTGAATTTTTCCCCGAACTGATCGTGAAAATTGTCGATCTGGGATGAATATCCGTCAGATAGAATGGCGGAAATTTCCCTTTCCTCCAGTCTGTACCCGGAAATTTCGGAAGGCAGAGTGAATTTGCAGCTGTTACAGGTGTACAAACCGCCGGAGAATTGCAATTGCTGCTGGCAGAAAGGACAGATGAACTCTTGTTTTTCACTCATTTATTGAATACTTCCAAAAAGTGCTTTAAAAGCACGAACTACTGTTTAGATTATATCATATTCGAGCATATGTTCACTGTTTTGATTGAAAATGCAGTGATGAAATCTCACCCCGGTTGTTAAATGTAAGACTTTATTGGTACGGAACCTGCGCTGTGACAGAACCGGCCTGTGATGGCTGATCCAAATCCTACTGTTTTAACAATATACCACTTGTATCAAGTGTGATAGAATTGAAGCCATCGTTTGAAATGTTTTGGCTGTCTGCCGCTGCTGTATCTGCAGATTACGCTTTAGAAAAATAGTCTTCTGTGTGTATAGCAGTAAGCTGCTGTACAGAGGGTATGTTGAGCCCGGCGTCAGCTGTTACATAAGGATTTTTTTATGAAGGTTTTAAAATATATACTGGCTCTTGCTGTATCGGTGGTTTCCTTTCAGCCTGCGGCTGCAAAGGTTGATTTTGATTCGCTGACACCGGATCAGCAGAATTATCTGCGGGCAAAAAAATATTATATCAACCGTCAGTTTGAACCGGCCCGCGAACTGAAGAGCAGACTCAGAAATTATGTACTTTATCCTTATCTTGAGTATTTCGATCTATACTATGACGCTAGACCGGAAAGGGCTGATGAGGCCATGAGGTATATCGCCACCCAGAAAAACGACGGCATCAACGGAGATATCCAGGCCAAGTACGTCAGAACCCTGGTAAATGCCGGTCAGTATGCAAAGGCTCTCAAAGTCAGAACAAAACCGTTCAGAATGAATGAACTCAACTGCCTGCGTAATACCGCAATCTATCATGTCGGTTCCCGCAAGGATGCTCTGAATTTTGCCAAAAATCTTTACATGAAACAGTCGCAGTATCCGTCGGAATGTAATTTCCTGATGCAGAAGCTGCGTGAACAGGGTATGCTCAATTCAGCATCCACCTATACCAAACTGTTGAGAAAATTCAGGGAACGCAGACAGAATGAACAGGTTGCAAGACTTGCAAAGGAACTGGAGAAAACCAATTTTGCCTCATCTGCGAAGATCGTCAACTACCTGTATTCCCATCCGGAGGATCTGCTGGATAAACTGGATACAAATGTTACCAATTATCAGAATATTGCCGTTGGCTCCATCCTGATCCTGGCAAGAACCAAATCTGAGGCTGCATACAATCTGCTGCAGCAGGCCAAGACGAGGTACAAACTTACCAGTGAACAGATCCTTGAGGCAGGCAGCTATATAATCAGACACATGATGATCCAGAAGAATGCCAATCACATGCACTGGCTTGATCAGACTCTTCTTCAGTTGAAACATACTGATGATTTGATCCCTAACCGTGTGAAATATGCAATCTGGCAGGAAAACTGGAAGGATCTTGATTTCTGGCTCAAAAAACTTTCCGCCAAGGAGGCAAAGGACAGCAAGTGGATCTACTGGAGAGCATATGCACTTGAAAAGCAGGGACGCAAGGAAGAGGCCCGCAATATGTACCTGAAGGTACTCAAGGAGCGCAATTTCTACAGTTTCCTGGTTGCTCAGAAATATTCCATCCCGTGGCCTTTCCTTGAACAGAGAGTATGGATGTCTCCTATGGATGAGCAGAAGGCTCTCAAACAGTGGGTTGAATTTGCCCGTGTTCATGAACTTATTGCAATCGGTGATTTGACCAATGCCGGCAGGGAATGGTATTACTTTATAACCAGACTGACTCCGGATGAAGTTGCCAAGGCCGGTGTTCTGGCTTACAACAAGGGCTGGTATGACTATTCACTCAAGGCAAGCATCTACGGCAAGGCGTGGAATCTGCTGAAGCTCCGTTTCCCTACACCTCTGCTTGACTATTATACAGGTATGAGTAAGCAGACAGGAGTCAGCCTGTCGTTCCTGTATGCGATCTCCCGTCAGGAGAGTGCTCTTAATCCGAGTGCGGTTTCACCTGCCGGAGCCAAGGGTATGATGCAGCTTATGCCTGCAACCGCATCTCTGGTTGCTAAAAAATACAGGATCCCATACACCTCGCAGGATCAGCTGCTGGATCCTAAAATCAACATTTCTCTCGGTGCACACTATCTGATGAAACTGCTCGGCGAATACAATAATAACCGTGTTCTTGCCGCAGTTGCGTATAATGCCGGACCTCACCGTGTAGAGGCGTGGAGAAGCAAGGACGGAGTAGGAAAGACAGTTGATGTGTGGGTGGAGAACATTCCGTTCAATGAGACCCGCGGCTATGTGCAGAATGTTCTGGTGTTTGATGCCATCTATCAGAAATATCTGAATCAGGAGCCGTATTTCCTGACAAGGGAGGAATTCAGCCACAGATATTAGACTGAATTCTGAAACTGACTGTAATCCGGCTGTGCAATATTGCTGCGGCCGGATTTTTTATTTTTGTTTTTGTTCCGGAGCGGGACAGGATGATTTTTTCAGATTGAGACTGGTGAGATGTTTGCTGTTGTAGTTCACAGTGACGGTTACCTCGTCCATTTTTTTGAATCTGTATTTCGTGAACCCTTTGCATACAGCCTTGAAGAACTTCAGCTTGATCTGATCCCGGTTGGTTTTCCATAGTTCGGGTACTTTCGGATCTTCGGTATTGAAAATCAGAAACAGCTCATGATCACTTTTGCTCATCTCTGTAAGATGATAATTATCGTAGGTAACGGGCAGAAGTTTGCGGGCTTCTGCAAAGTAGCGGTCATTTTCTATTATCTGCTCCTTCTGAACCATCAGTTTCAGAAGAAACGATGATGTATTGGGATCAAGTTTATTGAGCACACTGTTGAGTTCCATCAGATTCATTTTGGCACTGCATACTGACGCAGTTGCGGCTATACCGGCGGCAATGACAGAGGCAAAACCAATCTTTTTGATTATTTTTAACATGAGAGGCTCCTATAAATTTTTGATTAGTAATTGTAAGGCTTTTCAGGCCTGGATTCCATACTTCAGAAACACAAGACCTGCGGATCTGCAGGTCGTTTTGTGAAAGATCCGGAAAACAGAAAAGACAAAGGCACCCGTCACAGATGCCTCTGGATATACTATAAGGAATAGCAAAAAAACTGTTGTTTCAAATCTAAAAATTAAATTTTAGAAGTAAAGGTCCTTGTGATTACATCCTGCTGCTGTTCTTTTGTCAGAGAATTGAAACGAACTGCATAGCCTGATACACGCACTGTGAGCGATGGATATTTATCCGGATTCTCCATAGCATCAAGCAGAGTCTCTCTTTGGAGAACATTGACATTAAGATGCTGACCGCCCTCCTGTGTTACCACGCGGTGCTCAAGAGGAATTTCACGAAATTCATACTCACCAAGTTCGGAGATCCCCACAACCTGATCCTCCTTGTATCCTTCTTTTGCACACAAGCAGCGAGCATTGTCTTCGTCAACTAACCAAATAGAATTTACGAGTGCAGGGTTTGCACTTTTTGTAATTTGAATACCTTTAACCATGTTTCGGCTCCTTTATATTCACGTTAAACGATTGTTAATCTATGTTTTATGATAGCAAAAAAACTTGATTTAACAAGGCTTTTACAGATTTTATTCATAATATGTGATCTTGGGGGAATAATCGTCATCTGTTTTTAATCTTTCAAATAAAGTGTATAATTCCAAGAGTTTTTTTTAAGAAAACCTGACGTAAAATTATTTTTCTAAAGTTCATGGAAAATGGTTCGGAGAGTGTGATGCTAACCTGGAAGGATGTGATTGCAGAACAGAAATCACAGGATTATTTCAAGAATATTATCAGTTTTGTAAAGCAGGAAAGAGCCCAGGGGAAGATCATCTATCCGCCTTCTCATGAGGTGTTCAATGCGTTCCGTTTTACCGAGTTTTCCGATATCAAGGTGGTTATCATCGGTCAGGATCCGTATCATGAACCGGGACAGGCTCACGGTCTGTGTTTTTCCGTTCAGGACAATGTCAGGTTCCCGCCGTCACTGGTAAACATATTCAAGGAGCTCAGTGCCGAATATCCCGGATACAGGATCCCGGCAACCGGCTCTCTGATCAACTGGGCAAAGCAGGGTGTGTTTCTTCTCAACAATGTTCTTACGGTTGAGCAGGGACGTGCAAATTCCCATAAGGATATCGGCTGGCATCACTTTACTGATGAGGTTATCAGAGTGATTAACGAACGGCTTGAGGGGGTTGTATTCATGCTGTGGGGCAGTTTCGCCCAGAAAAAATGCGCTTTTGTCGATCCGGAACGTCACTGCATACTCAGGAGCGTTCATCCTAGCCCCTTATCCGCCCACCGCGGTTTTTTCGGATGCAATCATTTCAGACTTGCCAATGATTACCTGGTAGCACACGGTAAGACCCCGATAGACTGGCAGCTTTAGTCATTATCTGCGGTGGTGGAATTTCTAGACTGAACCGCAGTTGTTTGTATTTTGAACTTGCATTTCGTCCGGCTATTTGCCCAAATCTTCTGTTTTTTTGATCCAGACTCATTTTTTTACTACTCAAAAATATATCATATTAAGATATTTGTCTGAAAATATTGTGCTTCTGCCGTTGTTGGCAGTGAAACATGTTGCATGTTTCCCGAGAATCTGTCAGAAACCGTTTTGACGAAATACTGTTCTGTTATCAGGCAGGAAAGATTCAACTGATTTTCTGAGGCGCATAGGTTCCGGCTGAGACAGTCGTTAAGGTGGTTGGTTATGTTCAATTCTATTAGATCAAAGGTTTTTATTCTGGCTTTTTCACCTGTGGTTGTGTTCTGCCTGGCTCTTATTGCATATAACGTGTACTTCGAAAAAGATCGCACAATGAAAGAGGCTTATTCGCTGACCACATCCATACTGACAACCCACTCCACCGGTATAAAAAACTGGGTTAACGAGCAGTATTCTGTTCTTGAAAATCTGTCCAGAGTTGATTTTGATACTCTCAAATCCAGATCGTTCATGCTTGCATCATCAAAGCTTGCCAACGGCGATGTGTATCTGGCTTTCGACAATAAGACCATTCTGGCAAGTGACCAGACTGAAAAGGAGTTTGCAGCTGCAAAATATGAGGATGAATATGATGCAACAGTGGAACCGTGGTTTAAGCGTGCGAATAATTCCGTTCAGTTTGACGATATGGAATATGAGGATACCGTTGATGCCTGGGTTGTAACCTGGTTCATAAGAAAGGGTGAGGCAGTGCTCGGCCTCGACATTGATATTGATGATATTCCTATATCAGATGACGGTGTTTTCGTACCGTACGACGGTGATTTTCTCCTGCTGGACAGTAAAAACCAGATCCTGTTCTGGAAGGAACGCTCGCTTAAAGGCAAGCATATTACCGAGATTGACAGTGTTTACACTGACGATTTTATCAATCGCATCATTGAGAATACCCCTGATGGTTTCAGTACTTATGTCAACAAACAGGGAAAGAAGAGACTTGTTCTGGGTGTGACCATCCACGGCACCGAATGGAAACTTTTGGTATATGTCGATCAGAATGCAATTTTCTCCGGGCTTAATGCTACCATGGTTATCGAAAGCTGCATTATGGTGATAATCTTTATCCTGATTTTCTTCGCGGTAAGACTGTATACCAACAGGTATATATCCGGACCGGTGGAGGCGGTTACCAAAATTGTCAGCAATATGAACGTAAACCGTGATTTTACGGGATGTATTGATTATCAGTCCAATGATGAAATCGGGATCATGGCCGTAAACATGAACGAGTTTTTGTCGGGTCAGAGCAGTGTTGTCAGACATGCCAAAGCAATGAGTACGCATATCCTGGACGGTATCAATACCTGCAATGAGGTGGTATCCAAGGTTGAGTCCGAGGTAAAGAAGCAGGAATCCGTGATTATGAAAGTTGTTGAGTCAATGGATAATGCACACCAGGCTACCAATGAAATCTCACAAAATACCGTGGATACAGCCAAGAAAGTCAATTCCGTATACAAACTTTCCAATGAGGGTGTGGACGTTGCACTCAATGCTAAAAATTCTGTAAATATTTTGAATAATGATATCAGTCAGACTTCAGATGCTATCAGAAATATCAGTGATCTGACAACAGATGTGGTATCCGTGGTGGAAACTATCAGGGGTATTGCAGATCAGACCAATCTGCTTGCGCTGAATGCGGCCATTGAGGCGGCCAGAGCAGGGGAGCACGGAAGAGGATTTGCCGTGGTTGCCGATGAGGTTCGGGCTCTGTCGTCAAGAACCAAGGAATCCATCGAGGAAATTGAGAAAAATACTCTGTCGTTCAAGGAAAAAATTGCCGGCGCCGTTTCAATGATGGGTAAAAGCTCATCCAGCTGCAGCAATGTTATAGAGTGCGTTGAATTGATTGTTAACAAACTGAATGATATAAATCTCAATATGGAGAATATTTCTGAAAGATCTACCAAAATTGCAGATTCAACCTCGGTTCAGGAATGTCTGTTCAAGGAAATTCAGGATGGAGTTGAGAATATGCGCAGAAGTTCCGGGGAAATCGCCTATGAAATGGAGGAATGCTATAAATCCTACCAGAGTCTCAATGAAGATGCTGAAAATATGATGAATGAGTTCAGTGTGTTCAAGGTGGGTGAATAATCCGCCGTGTCATGAGTGCGGTTAAAGCCGGTGCCGGGCACCGGCTGAATTTGTCCTGCTTTATTCTGCGGATTTCTGCTCTTCGTTTTCTGTTCCCTGTGTTTCCTTCATGGTGATTTCAGAACTTTTTTCATCAATCAGCTGATCTTTCTGATGAATGATCGAACATATTTCCTCAGCGCTTTCCGCTGTTCTGTTTGAGATCCGGTGCATGCCGTTGACCTTGGATAAAATTACCACCCGATCCTGAAGTACATCCGGAATATGCAGCATCGGATGCGAAACAGTTGCGTTTATGATGATTTCAGGATTTGCAGTGAGAAGGTATTCCTGATCTATGATCGGATACGACAGATCGCTGTTTTTAAAAAGATTGGAACCGTTGCATATTTCGATAACATCATTGATCCACGAATTTTCAGCCACAGTATAGATCGGTTCATCCCAGATGATGTATGCGACGCTGTGGGACGGATAGTTCATATAGGTATTACGCAGTTCCTTCATTTTAGAACGGAAGTTTTCCCGGAGTTCCACTGCCCGTTCCTCGGTATGGGTGATTCTTCCAAGCTTTAAAATGGCATCGCTGTAATCAGGGATGCGGTGGATTATAAAACGGAATACCCGTGCGGTAATGTTGTATTTTTTCAAATCCTTTTCAAGATCTGGATAAAAGTCGTTCCAGACAACGATCAGATCCGGTTTGAGACGCAGAATTTCCTCATAGTCTATATTGCTTACTGTGGCAACCTTGGGAATTTTCTGTACCTTTTTAGGATAATCAGACAGACTGTCTACACCGACTATATTGTTTCCCAGACCGAGATGAAACAGGTTTTCTGTTATGTTTGGTGCCAGGGATATAATTTTTATGGTGTTTATGTTGTTCCGGTCTTCCTTGATCTGCAGTTTGTGCAGACGTTCGAGCTCGATATTCCTTTCAATGGTTTTTTTGATCCCGACTATATTGCTGATGGTGGATGATGACAGCCTCGGCATCGTCTGATTCTGGGAAGTGGCATCGGCATATGAAATATTTGCCGAAAACACAAGCCCTGAACAGAGCAGTAAAAATTTATTTAATGAAAACATCCTACAATGTAAACGCTCCATAATAACCTTTGATGCTATTTAAGATTGTTTAAAATCAACAATCCAACCTTTTCTTTTTTCAATAAGACTTAACTTTTTATAGGA
>ONPL01000147.1 GCA_900319705.1 uncultured Pseudomonadota bacterium
CCGCAGCGGAAACTACAACTGCAGCAGCAAAAACGACCGTCGATCCTCAGAACGCTCCTGCTAAAACTGTTGCAGCGGAAACTACAACTGCAGCAGCAAAAACGACCGTCGATCCTCAGAACGCTCCTGCTAAAACTGCCGCAGCGGAAACTACAACTGCAGCAGCAAAGACGACTGTAGATCCTCAGAACGCTCCTGCTAAAACTGCCGCAGCGGAAACTCAGCAGGCAGCAGCAAAAACGACCGTCGATCCTCAGAACGCCACAGCTAAAACTGTCGCAACGGAAACTACTGCTTCTGCAGCAAAAAACACCGTCGATTCTCAGAACACCGCTGCAAAAACAGCTTCCGCAGTTCCACAGGTAAAAAATAACGCTGATCCGCAGAAAGCCGGCATCAGAGAACAAGCTGCAACCGAACCGAAACAGACGCGCAGTACCGCTGAAATGATCTACCAGCAGAACAAACAGAGCGTTACCAGGACCGATGAAACCATCCGTTCAAAACCGGAACAGCCGTCAGCTGCGACAGCCAGAACAGCAGACGCCAGAGCGGAAACTCCGACCGGAGCTGAAGTCGAAAAAAGAGGTCTGTTCCGTAAGATAGCAGGACTGTTTACCCGCAGCGAGTCTGCAGCAGCAGCCAGACCGGCCGACAGTCCGCAGCAGCGTCCCGCAGTCCAGCTCGAAACTCCGGTAACCGCAAAACCGGTGGAGACAGGTACGGCCTCACCGGTCAAAACTCAGATCACCGCTACCGGATTAAACCAGATCATGCAGGATTTTGCAGATCCGTCCATTCCTGACAATATGAAAAGGAATGCCCGAAACATTGAACAGATGTTCAACGCATCCCTGGCCGACACACCGTCTCTGCTCCAGTGGCTCAACTATATGGACAATCCGCTCTCAGGAAACAGCAGTATGTCCAAAGGCCTCAGAGCCTGGGCTTCGATGCTGGTTGCCGTACGACTCAAACAGTTCGGGATCAATGTGGAGGAAGAACTGCGTTCACCGCGGGGTAAAATGCTGAAACTGCTTCAGGACGGTGCAGACGTCGGCGACAGTGAACAGTGGCCGCAGAAGATGCTCGATAATCTTACCCGCCACCTCGATACACTGCACAACAGCGCACAGCAGACCAGAAACGAAGGAAATGTATGGCCGTTCTATCTGCCTCTGCCGACTCCAAAGGAGAACCGGAGGGAAAACTGCATGCTGCTGAAGCGTTCAAAATCCGAGGAAGGACAGGATCACGGACTGGATCTGAATTTCTATTTTGAAATCGCACCTTTCGGTTCGATCGGCATCAAAGTAAACTATAACAGTCCGGATCTGAAACTCAGGGCCACGGCGGAAAGTTACGACGGTTATTCACGACTGCGGGAAACTCTGCATCTTCTGCAGAAAAGGTTCTCAGAACTAGGTCTGAACAGCAGCGATTTTGAATGCCGCAGAGGAAGTGTGAAACATCCTTCAGACTACACAGATCAGGAACTTCAGTTCATGCAGGATGACGAATTTGACGGATGGAGGGTATAACTATGGCAGAATCAAAGAAAGCGGTATCCATAAAATACAACGACGGCAGTCCCGCACCTGAAATTGCCTCCAAAGCAGAGGGACTGGAGGCTGATGAGTTGATCCAGCTGGCGCAGGAGGCGGGGATCTATATTCACAAAGATCCGGTGCTGTTAAGTTATCTTGATGATCTGCCGGAAGGTTCGAACATTCCCCGGGAGCTGTATCAGATCATGGCGGAAATTCTGTCCTATACCTATCTTCTGCAGGGTAAATTCCCGGATAGATGGCGCAGAGAGGACGGTTCCATCGCCATAGATCGAAAAATATAGCAGACTATCGTTCCAGTTCCGAAGCATCAATTCCCTGACCGAACCGGTAATCCCGGGATGCCGGTTTTCCCAGCAGTTCCCGGTAGTATTTCGGTTTGATCCCGATGGCGGGTCTGATGCTTCGCAGGTTTTCCGGAGTAAAGATTTCGCCTTTCCGGATCTCTTTCACCGCAACCAGAGATCTTCTTCCGCAAAGACCTTTCTTCTCGTTCTCTGTAAGTTCCAGCGTCGGCTTTCCGAGGATTTTCACAGTATTTCTGACATCCCGGACCATCTGGGCAAATTCCTCCATTTCCATAGAGAATCCGGCATCCGGTCCGCCCATGTCGCGGGACAGACAGACATGTTTTTCAATTACAACCGCCCCCTGGGCGACGGCAACAACCGGACCGAGAGATCCCGGTGAATGATCAGACAGTCCTACCGGAACATTGAACAGTTCCCGCAGGCGCGGGATGGAGGACAGATTCATATCCTCATATCTGGCAGGATACTGACTGCAGCATTTGAGCAGAACGATCTGCCGGTTTGACTGACGGTAGCAGGCCTCCAGCGCCTCGCGGATTTCCTCCTCGCTGCCCATGCCCACCGACATAACAATTGGTTTGTGCTTCGAGGCGACATATTCAATCAGCGGGATATCCACCAGTTCATAGGATGCAATCTTATAGAATTCAACTCCCAGTTCCTCCAGGAAGTCGACCGCGGTACTGTCAAAGGGAGTGGAAAGAAAATCCATTCCCTCGCTTTCACATTTCTGTTTCAGATCTTTCTGCCACTCCCAGGGGGTCATGGCCTCCTGATACAGCCGGTAGTAATTGTAGCCGTCCCACAGTCCTCCCTTAATCATATACGGCTCATCGCTGCAGTTGACGGTCAGGGTGTCTGCCGTATAGGTCTGGATTTTAAGACAGTCGGCACCGGCCTTTGCCGCCTCTTCAATGATCCTGAATGCGACAGCGGGATCTCCGCAGTGATTGGCCGACATTTCAGCTATGATGTAGGGTTCTCCGCTGTTGATTTTATTATATAGATTCATTCCTTCCCCCGAAATTGATTGTTATCTGCCGCAACGCAGCGAGCCGCGCTGCAGGAATTATAGCAGTATTTGAAAAGGATAAATGTCGCAGCAGTCACAGTGGAACCGGGTACGGTTCATCACTGCGGAGTTTGAAAATTGAGAACCCAAAGGGAGACTGCCGCCGGTAAAGGGGAAACAGCGGCAGTCACAGCTTCAGACCTCCGTGCTGAATTGTTTATTCCGGAATATTGTTCTGTTCCAGAGAGGCCCTGAACCGGGCAATATTGGCAATTTCGTACCCCACCAGTGCACACATGTTCGGGTAACCGCTGATCTTTACAAAATCGGCGCAGGCTATACCCTGAACCTCGCTGTAGAGATCCACAGCCTTCTGCAGATCCTGTTTTACACCGATCCCGTAGGAATACATGCCGGCAAGTTCGAACATGGCGGCCGGATTGCGGTAGCGGTCTATCAGCAGCTGATAGATCTTTTGCGCCTTACTGTAATTCTGTTTTACGCCCATGCCCTTGCGGTACATGGTAGCCTTGAGAACCGCCACATTCTGGTTTTCCGGATTGATTGATTCCTGATCAGGAAGTGCAAGATTGAACCAGCGGAAAGCCTCGGTAAAATCGACCATGGTACCGCGGCCGTTAAGATACATATCACCGAGCGCCAGCTGTGCTGCCTGGCGGTACACGCTCGGACTGTCGGCAACCTGCCGGTAGAGTTCAATGGCGCGGCGTTCATTGCGTCTTACTTTCCCTGAGCCGTATGACAGTTCGTATGCTTCGGACATTTTAATTTCCGCCAGCATCATTGCAGCCTGGCCGTTCACCCCGCTGATCCTGCTGAAATACTCCTGCGCGGTTTTGACATCCTTTTCCACATGTTCACCGTTAAGATACAAAAGTCCAAGTTCCAGCACCGCAGTATCACTGCCCTGCTGCCCGGCGATTTTCATCATGCGTACCCCTTCAGCGGAATTTTTTTCAATGGAGCCGCCTCCGTTAAGGTACAGTCTGGCAAGTTCAAGAGATGCGGCGGCATTGCCCGCAGCCGAGGCGGAAACACACTGTTCATACAGAGGATCTGCAGGTTCGGTTATAAACTGCAGCCCGGTGCAGTCGATCTGCGGCTCTGCCGGTTTATGTCCGGCCAGGGCGGTTGAAACAGGAATAAAAAAAGCAGCCGACAGGGCTATTGCGCCGCAAATCAGTCTGCTGTTAATTTTTTTTGAAAAAAAAATTAAAAAATTGAATTTTTCAGGGAACTTTTTTAATTTATCAGAGTCTATAGATATAGTTAGAAGATTTTGTTTCATATATTTCCTCCGTGTGGTATGACCAGTTTTTAGAGCTGGTCTTTTTTTTACCTCAACTATACCTCTGTTCGGTATCTAAACTATATAACTATATATATACGTGAATTTTTCTCAAATTCCTACTAAAAACCTCATAGTCAAAGGAAACGATTCAGTTAGTCCTTACCCTTAGGGGCGTTTTTGGATCCTTTTGG
>ONPL01000050.1 GCA_900319705.1 uncultured Pseudomonadota bacterium
TTTGTTCAATGAGCCTTTTGGTCTGCCTCGCCCTCTACCTGCAAGTTTTCGTTCCATTGCTGCCTTCTGGGTTGATGACAGACTACTCTGTGGAACAGGGCGAACGCATCTAAATTAAAAATATTACTAATATTATCAATGATTTATCTTGATTTTGTATAAATAATATGCGATAATATCCATATTAGTAATACGGAGATGCTATGAGTAAACCAGATTTATCGCAATACCCTGAAATTCCACAAGGTTGCCTAATAAATGAGAACAAAACGTTTGGCTTGTTTCAAATATATCGAAATATCAGTATAAAAGATCCGATTACCGGAAAAGTTAAACACACAAGAGAAACAATAGGCTCGATTAAAAATGGAATTTTTACTTTCAGCAAAACATACCTATTGGCGGAACAAAATAGAGAATTGTCATCCAAAATTGATTCTATGAGCGCAGTGAATCAAGTAACTTTGGAAACTAATTCTCAAAAGTCATGTGAAAGAGCATCTGTTCCTGCATCTAAGGACCATGATGATAAAAAGCCTGAATTATCAATTGAGGATAAAATCTGTCAAAAGCTTAATGAAGCGTTGAATAAAACAAACTTTGACGAAAGAAATCCTGGTCGAATAGAAATTCCAATGCTTACGATTGTGTTAGGTTCAATCATGAGTGCTCTGTGCGGAGATACGGGCTGCGTGGAAATCAGTGAGGCAATTAACCGGCGGTTCAAAACTTTTTTTCAGGAAAATAATCTTTCTGAACTTGTTGTTGATAATTGTTCTCATGATACAGTACGTAAAGCATTGATGCTGGTTGAACCAGAATCATTAAATTCTTTGTATGCCGAGTTAATTTCTCCTTTGCTTAAGACCTGCGACAGGATAATTGCTGCAGACGGACAGGCGATTAAAGCTACAGGTAAAACTTCACCTGAAGATGAAAACAAGCACGGCATATACATGTTAATGAATTTCTATGATGCCACAAATCGAGTATGTCTTTACCATCGCCTGATTCAACGTAAGGAAAATGAAATTACCGTAGGTCCGGATTCTTTGAGGAAATTAAATCTAAAAGGGGCGGTTGTTACTGCAGATGCTATGAGCTGTCAGGTAGAGTTTGTCAATGCGGTCATCAGTAAAGGAGCTGATTATTGTCTGTCACTTAAAGGTAATCAGAACAAATCGTTTGATGAGATTAGGTATATTTTCAACAGTACTAATTCTGATCAGATTATCAAATATGAACCTGAGGTCGAAAAGGATCATGGCAGAATTGAACAATATAAAGTTTCCATAATCAGAGGCTCACTGTTGTCGCCAGTTATAAAAGAAAAATGGTTGGGAATAGAAGGGGGAAGTTTGGTTAAAATAGAAAGAAACAGCACCAAACAAACCACAAATAAAGATTCCTGGGAAGAACGATATTATATTACCTCTTTGCCTCCTGAAAATGATGCGGCAAAAAGGATATCGGAGGTAGTCAGAACCCATTGGAAAATTGAAAATAATCTTCACTGGTGTCTAGATGTGAGATTTTCACAAGATCGCATGCAGGCTAACAATCCAAATTACATAGCCAACAGAAGTGCCTTAAATAAGCTGGCGCTGGCTTACCTGGAAAATTACAGATTTTGGTTATGGAACAAAGGGTATGAAAAAAAGGTGATCAGCATAAATCAATTGCAGAAACGGTGTTATGACCCTAAAATGGCTTTAGAATGCGTAGCATCTTCTTTAGGTATTGTCTAGAGTTTTTTGATGCGTTCGCCCTGGCTGTCTTGTGATATTCCGCCATGCTTATGTTATAATGGTCACAAAACTGAAACCGTGAGATCACGGAACAGGCCCGCTGAACTGTTCGGGCCGGTGAGTTGGAAGCCCCACGCCTCCCGGGGTGGGAGTATATCACGTATGTGAACGATAGTTGGAGATAGTAAATAATGTCAAGTAAAGTTGTAGTTCCTGCCAAGGGTCAGAAGATTACCATCAATGCAAACGGATCTTTGAATGTCCCTGATAATCCTATTATTCCTTTCATTGAAGGTGATGGTATCGGCAGTGATATAACTCCTGCAATGATCAAGGTTGTGGATGCAGCAGTAAAGAAAGCATATGAAGGCAAAAAGGAAATTTCCTGGATGGAAATTTACACCGGTGAAAAGGCTACCAAGGTTTACGGTCCTGATGTTTGGCTGCCGGATGAGACCCTTGATCTGCTGAAGGAATACGTTGTTTCCATCAAAGGACCTCTGACAACTCCAATCGGCGGAGGTATAAGATCTCTGAATGTGGCTCTGAGACAGAAACTGGATCTGTATGTATGTCAGAGACCTGTACGTTATTTTGAAGGTGTCCCAAGCCCTGTAAAGCATCCTGAACTTGTTGACATGGTTATTTTCCGTGAGAACAGTGAAGATATCTATGCCGGTATCGAATGGAAGTCAGACAGTGCCGAGGCTCAGAAGGTTATTAAATTCCTGAAAGAGGAAATGGGTGTAACCAAGATCAGATTCGACAAGGACTGCGGTATCGGTATCAAACCGGTATCAAAGGAAGGTACACAGCGTCTTGTAAAGGCTGCTATTGATTATGCAATCGCCAACGATCGCAAGTCTGTTACCCTGGTTCACAAGGGCAACATTATGAAATTCACTGAAGGTGCATTCAAGGAATGGGGATACCAGGTTGCCAAGGAACAGTATAACGGTACCCTGATTGACAACGGTCCGTGGATGAAGATTATCAACCCTAACAACAATCATGAGATTGTGATTAAAGACTGCATCGCAGATGCATTCCTGCAGCAGATCCTTCTGAGACCGAAGGAGTATGATGTGATTGCAACCCTGAATCTGAACGGTGACTACATGTCTGATGCTCTTGCCGCACAGGTTGGCGGTATCGGTATCGCTCCTGGCGCAAACATCGGCAGTGACTGTGCTATTTTTGAAGCAACACACGGTACTGCTCCTAAGTACACCGGTCTAGACAAGGTAAACCCTGGTTCAATTATTCTGTCTGCTGAAATGATGCTTCGCCACATGGGCTGGTTTGATGCTGCAGATCTGATTATCAAGGGTGTTGAAGGTGCAATCAAGTCAAAGAAGGTTACCTACGACTTTGCCCGTCTGATGGAAGGTGCTACTGAAATCAAATGTTCTGAATTCGCAGATGAAATCATCAAGAACATGTAACTGACAGCAGGTTGAAACAATTAATAACTGAGGCAGTGTGCGGTTGTACACTGCCTTTTATATTTTGTATACAAGCTTTGCCAGCCAGTTCTCATTTGTTGATCTTGATGTTGTTTGAAGTTTTGTAATCACTTATAATCAGTAAGGTCGGGTATCGGATTACTATAAAAAAATATGCCCGCCTGCTCTTGATTAACAACGTTGAAAGGATAAGTAGCATGGGTTGTAAGACCGCAACGAATGTTGTCACCAAAATTAAAATTCCGAAAATTCCAAAATATCAGGTTGTCATGCTCAATGACGATATAACCACCATGGAGTTTGTGGTTAGAATTTTGATAGAAATTTTTGAAAAATCCGAGGATGAGGCCAACAGTCTGATGATGAAAATTCACCTTACCGGTGATGCTGTGGTCGGGGTTTATTCAAAAGAGATAGCCGAAACCAAATCTTCCCAGGCAATGGAGCGCGCCAGGGCGGAAGAATTTCCTTTAGTGTGCGAGGTAAGAGAAAAGTAGCATGATCACAGAACAGGTCGCACAGGCGGTTGCACTGGCAAAGGAGCTTGCTGAAACCACCTTTTTCAACAATATTATATCCATAGAGCATCTTTCGCTTGCCCTTCTTATCACCGATAAAGAGGTAATTGAGTTTTTTGTTCATAAAAACTGCGATATCACCGGACTTAAGGCTGCAATTGCAAATCATATCAGGGAAGAATATCCGGTAGTAAAAATTGATGAAATCAACCCTCAGCCGTCCATGTCTTATAAGAGGGTCCTCGAAAGAGCAGTGTTTGTAGCACAGTACTCCAACCGTACTTCTGTTTACGGACTGGATATTATCGATGCCATGTTTCCTGAAAGGGACAGTTTCATAACCATGCTGATGTCCCAGAGTCTTGATATCTCCCGAGAGGAGGTGAGACACTACTGCAGTAAACTGCATCACGGAGACGAGGATGATCGGGATGTGATCAACGGACTGTACCGCAAACGTGACGATGAAGCCGAAGATGAAGAGCAAGATGCCGACTCCGCTGATGACAGTGAGAATCAGGACGAACAGAGCAAAAAACTCGATAAGCTCAAGACCAATATTCCGGAGAGCATCAGAGACTGTCTGACCTCCCTGTCAAATCTTGCAAGTGCCGGCAAAATAGAGCAGGTGATCGGCCGTAACGATGAATATAACAGAATTTATGAAGCTCTGGGACGACGCAAAAAGAACAATGTGATTATTGTCGGTAATGCCGGTGTCGGTAAGACCGCCATCGGTGAAGGAATTGCCTTCAATATTGCCAATGGTCTGGTTCCGGAATTTCTGAAGGATTTCCAGGTATATTCGCTGGATATCTCATCCGCTGTGGCAGGCACTCAGTTCCGCGGTGACTACGAAAAGAAACTCAAGGAGGTTGTGAAATTTATAAACAAGAGGGAAAAAGCCATTCTGTTTATCGATGAAATCCACAATCTGGCGCAGACCTCCAATAACAATTCATCGGATGCCTCATCGGGTGCCAATATTATCAAGGGGGATCTGATCAGAGGAAATCTTCACTGTATCGCCACAACAACCTTTGAATCCTATAACCTGATGTTTTCAAAGGATGCGGCGTTTACCCGCAGATTTACTAAAATTGATATAGATGAACCGTCAGAAGCGGATACTCTGGAAATTCTCAAGGCTGCCAAGGAACCGTATGAGAAATTCCATAATGTCATCTATCCGGAAAACGTACTGGAGAGGATAATCAAGCTTTCCGTGAAGTATATGCACAACCGCTATCTGCCTGACAAGGCATTTGACGTACTTGACGTGCTCGGCTCCTTTGAAAAGATTAAAGCCCAGGCCGACGGAGCGACCGATGCGGTACTGCTTAATGAACAGCATGTAACCGAGACCTTCTCCCGTCTGCTGCATATGCCGATTATTCTTAAAAATAATGACAACGACATTTTCAGAGATCTTAACTCCAACCTGAAGAAGGTGGTGTTCGGACAGGATCCTGCCATCGATCAGATCTGCGATGCCGTGATTATGAACAAATCCGGTCTTGATAATGCTACCAGACCGATCGGAGCTTTCCTGTTTGCAGGTCCTACCGGTGTTGGTAAAACCGAAATTGTGGTTCAGCTGGCCAACCTGCTGTCCATGCATCTGATCCGTCTTGATATGTCTGAATACTCAAGTGAGTTTACCGTATCAAAACTGCTGGGTTCCCCTCCGGGATATGTCGGTTACGATCACGGCGGAGTACTGACCAATCAGGTTAAGAATGATCCGAATTCAGTGGTGCTTTTCGATGAAATCGAGAAGGCTCATCCTTCCATTTTCAACGTGCTGCTGCAGCTGATGGATAACGGAATCGTTACCGACAGCAGCGGGGTTAAGGTTAATTTCCGCAACACAATCGTGGTTCTTACCACTAACTGCGGAGCCAGTGAAATGGAGAAGGGTTCTATCGGTTTTACCAAAAACAGCAATGAAGCTGCGGCAAATCCGGCTGCCTCCGATTCTCTGAAGCAGACCTTCTCGCCTGAGTTCAGAAACCGTCTTGACGGTATTGTATGGTTTAATAACCTCTCAACCGAAATTGTCGGCATGGTATTTGATAAACTGTGGAAGGAACTCGGCAAACAGCTCAGTGAAAAGAATGTAACCATCGAGATTTCAGCTTCCGCCCGTGATGAACTCATTAAGCGCGGTTATGACCGCACCATGGGTGCCAGACCGATGCGCCGCACTCTGCGGGATAATATTCACAAGGTTCTGTCCCGCGAACTGCTGTTCGGTCAGCTGATGCACGGCGGTTCTGTTGCAGTTGATTATTTTGACGACAGGTTTGATTTCCGTTACAAGGCAAATCCTTCACCTGCGGAGGAGGAGCAGATTATGGATCTGAAACGTGTCCAGAGCAGTGAATTTGAAAAACAGCAGATTGGTCTGAACAGCGAATCTGCACAGTAACTTAAGGTGTTGCGCTGATATTTTCCTTCGAGGGCAGAAAATCGTGTTTTACGGTTTTCTGCCTTGTATTATCAGCGGTTTATTTTTTAGATTTTTTCGCTTGGGAAGAAAAAACTTTAACAGGAGGTATATATCGGAATGTATTACCGAAGCATAGAGATTTATAATCCAGGGATCCTCAGAGCAGCAGAAAACAGTCATTACGCTAACAAGAATGTCCCAGATGCGGCTCTCTGTATCGAGATCTACCAGGGAACAACTGAAATAGAATCCGGATTTTTTGATGTTTTTGAAAATCTTGCTGAAATATCCTTCGCGCGAAGTGTTACCAAAATAGGTATTTCGGACGAAACGTTGAAGATTTTAAAAAAGAACAATACTGTGATAAAAGGGTATTTTGATTCCTGTGCAGACAAACTGGCAGCTGCTCATAATCTTCCTTTTATTCATGCCGATATTCCAATCGGCTACAGATCAAGTGAATACAGTATAGATCATGTAACACTCTGCTTCGGTCACGACGGCAGTCCGTTTATTCATCAGAACAGCGTTTCTCCGGGAATGTCAGCCAGTTCAGCCGGCGGCGGAGAGAATACCATCAGATTGAAAAAGGATTTTTATTCGCAGCTGTCACAGGAGGACATCGCAGATATGTGCTGGGGGTGCTGTTACAGCAGTATTATGGAGGATGAATGGCTGAAAGACTTCCTGCAGAAGGCGATTAAAAGAAAAGGTTTCAAGAGAAATATTTAGACTGCTGAACTGAGAAAAGAGGTTCTGCCGGAATTTACGGCAGAACCTGAAAAAGGCGTTTTCGTTAAGCATCAAAACCGTTCAGATACGGATTGTATTTTTTCTCTTCTGAAACCATGGTGTATGGACCGTGGCCCGGGATCAGAATGGTATCGTCGGGAAGACTGAAAATTTTGTTTCTGATTGATGAAATCAGATCGTCATAGTTGCCGCGAGGAAAATCGGTTCTGCCGATGGAACTTTGAAAAATTACATCCCCGGTGAGGCAGAATTTTGATTCGGTGGCGTAGTACACCACGTGGCCAGGTGTATGTCCGGTTTGAATTCTCCTGCAGGAGGAAGTCGCAGCATGTGAGACTGCTTCTCGATGGCGTTGATCAGAAACAGATCGTCCTCGTGAGGCCCGTAAACCGGGATCTGATATAAATCTATAAGTTCTCTTACCGCGCCGATATGATCAAGATGCCCGTGGGTCAGCAGGATCTGCTCGGGTTTCAGTTTCAGCTCTGTAATTTTATTTCTGATTACATCAAAGTCACCGCCGGGATCGCAAATGGCGGCCCTTCTCGTTTCTGAAGAATAGATAAAAGTACAGTTCTCTGAGAAACAGGTTACAGGTATGGAGGTAAAATTTAGCATATCAGTCCACCTTGACAGTAAGTCCCTTGAGGTACAGCCCTTCAGGGTACGGCAGGGCAACCGGATGATCGGAGGCCTGGGAGAGTTTTTCGATAATCTGTCCGTTGACACCTGCATCAAGAGCGGCATCAGCGACAATCTTCTGGAACAGTTCAGGAGTCATCAGCCCGGAGCAGGAATAAGTCTGGAGAACCCCTCCGTGATTGAGAAGTTTAAAGGCCAGCATATTGATATCCTTGTATCCTCTTGAACCTCTGACCAGCTGGTTTTTGTTTTCAATGAATTTAGGAGGATCGAGCACGATTACATCGAATTTTTCATTCTGTTCAACCAGCCGGCGCAGATATTTGAAAACGTCCTCCTCGAGAAATTTCACTCTGCCGATGTCAAGATGGTTGTTCATGATATTCTTCTTGGCAATCTCCAGAGCCGGTCTTGAAACATCAACATTGTATACCTGCTTTGCATGGCCCTTGAGGGCATACAGAGAAAATCCGCCGGTATAGCAGAAACAGTTGAGAACCTTGGCGCCATCGCAGTATTTCTGCAGTGAGGCGCGGTTGTCGCGCTGATCAAGGTAGTATCCGGTCTTGTGGCCGTTTTTCAGATCGACAAAAATTTTCATGCCGTTGTTTTCACTGATTTCGACCATTTCAGGCGGTTCTTCGCCACTGATCACCCCTTTGCGTTCCTGCAGTCCTTCTTTTTTACGTACAGCCACGTCGGAGCGTTCATATATATTGAAGTCAGGAAAAATTTTTTTCAGGGCGGAGAAAAGGTTTTTACGCTGGAATTCGATGCCGGCACTGAGCAGCTCGCATACGATGTAGTTGTTGTATATATCAATGATGGTTCCGGGCAGTCCGTCGGATTCTGCTGCTATCAGACGGTAGGCTGACAGCTCTTTTGTTTTTATCAGCTGCTGTCTTTTATCCAGTGCGTTTCGAATACGATCTTCAAAAAATTTTTCATTGATTTGCTGATCCTGATCGAAAGTCCAGATGCGGACTCTGATCTGAGATTCCGGAGAATAAGATCCCCTGGCCAGCCAGCTGCCGGTTGAACTGTAGATTTCAACAGTTTCACCGCTCTGCGGATTTCCTTCAATTTTTGCTATTGCCTTGGAAAAAATCCATGGATGTCGGCGTAGCAGTGATTTTTCGCGATCCTGATCCAGAATTATTTTATACATGATCTTTCTGCCTAAATGATAATGATGAATAATTAGCACAGAGTATAACACATCGGTTGCATTAGAGCAGTTAATATGTGCAGGCCGTCCTGCAGACTGTTCTGTCAGTCCGGTGTATAATTGATACCTGGAACCGTCCGGTCAGGACTCAGTACGGGAAAAGCTTTAGTATAAAGGAGGTAAGAGGTGATCGTTAATTCTAAAATTTTAAAAACAGCTTCAGTTCTGTCATTGGTTGCTGCAGCGGCATTTTCAGGAGTTGCCGGGGCTGCAGAATCTGCTGATGCATCGCCGGTATTCCAGGAGGGTACCTACGTGCTGAAGATGGGAAAGAAGTTTCTTGGTCACGATGTTTATTTTGATCTTCGAAACGGTGGTGATACCATAGATCTTCCGCGCGGTGAGATTACTCTTAAGAAAAATGAGCAGGGTGTTCACGTTAACGGATGTTTCTCCATGTACCGCGGAGCGGAGGTGATTGTGGACAGACAGTGCGGTTACAAAGGCGGGCAGATTTACTGCCGTACCGTTCCTGACTGGGTGGAGGTGCAACCCGGCAATGAGGAACTCAACAACATAGAAGAGGTAATAGAGGTATTTATTTCCCCTGTGGACAGGGAGCATATGGCGGTGACGGTTTCCGATCCTTCTTTTTCTGCCGGCGGTTCGGTAGAGAATTTCAACCAGAATTCCTACACTCTGGTAAAGGACCGGCCGAGCAAATGCCGTCCGGCCCAGTAAAAGCTGTGTTTATCAGCTGATTGTAACGGAGTTGTTCTCCGGTGTGCAAATGAAGAAGATCCGCAGAGCAGTTCTATCTGGCTGCGGATTTTAATTTTTCTTCAATTTCATCCTCGGTTACGAATCCTTCAGCGGCGCCTTTGGCCCGGATTTTCAGGGCGGCAAAAAGCTGGGCGCGATCGAGAGCATCTTCAGGACTGTATCCCTTCAGATGATAGTGCAGGTAGGCTGAGAACAGAGCGTCGCCGGCACCGACAGTATTTACCACATTGTCAATTCTGAAAGCCGGTTTCTCGACCAGAATGTTCTGATGCGGAAGATGCAGCAGTGCTCCGGAAGCCCCCATCCCGAGGATTATTACACTGTTGTGATAACGGGCGCCGAGATTACGGATGAAATCGTGTTTGCTGTACGGAATATTCTCGTCACTGAGGAAAAGAATATCGGCATATTCCATAAACTGCTTGTTGTAGTCATCGTCAATGTTTGACAGTACGTGGACATCGGTGGCAATCAGTTTGTTTTTGGATTTAGCCATTTCAAGCAGCGGACGGCTGAAATTGATATTGCAGGCCGCCACGGCATCGGCTTCATCCACGATCTGCTCACTGAAATCATAGGAGGTTTCCTGGATATTCTTCAGATCGCAGTAAATCTGCCTTCTTCCCGATTCGTCGTAAAGAACAACCGAAGACGGGGTTTCATTCATTTTCTGCTGGATCAGATCATTGCGGATCCCCATTTTACCGATTTCCTCGATAAACATTCTGGCGGTCAGATCCCTGCCGACCAGCGATGTCAGATCTACTGTATCTCCGAGAGTGGTAAGAGCCTTTGCCAGGTTGAAAGCCACTCCGGACAGAGTGCTGTTCACCCCGAAAAAGTCAAAATCTATAGGGTAGTAGTTGATTGGAAAACCGCGGATTTTTGCGGTGGTTTCGAGATTCAGAAGACCGGAAACGAGTATTTTACCCATTTGAATACCTCCTTAAGGTATTAAAATCAAGGCAGAACGGATTGCCTGCACTGATATTGTCGGCGATTTTTCCGGATTAGTCTACAGCATTTGAACCGGTGACAGACCCTTGAGTGCGCAGTTCGTACGGCACGCTGCAGCGGATGTTGTCAGAAATTCTGACTGCATTTAACTTTCAGTAATGAAATCCCTTTTTTTCTTTAGTTTTAAAAAAAGTTGTGATATAAAAGTTATGTTTTGAAAGCCGTCCGGAACGGCGGTTTATATGATAATTGATATATGTTGTTTGGGATAACTCAGTATGAATTTTTTCAAGTTTTTGGTTCTGTCCTCACTGGCTGCTGTGACAGCGGCAGCTCCTGCCTACTGTGAAGAGGATGAGGAAGGCTCAGGAAAAGTATTTAACAGTATAAAAAAAGCAATAACAGAGAAGGATCGGGATCTGTTTGTAAGAACGCTCCGTTATCCGTTTGAAACCTGTTTTAAAAATGAAAACAAACGTTTCCTCAATCCGGGAGAACTTGAAGGCTACAGTCTTGCAGATCTGCTGGGAAGTGAGGCTCTGCTTGATGCATACATCAAGGAAATAGCAGGAAGAGCCAGCGGGGAATATTTTGAACTGGCCTATGACAATGAACAGGTTGCAGGTGTTTTTGCCAGCGTCGGTGATAATGAATCATCGTTTATTAACTATACCAGCAAGGGTATATACCAGATCAATAAAACCAACTGTCAGGCAAAAATGCCCAAACTTGAATTCTGTCATAATACTCTGATGGATGCGCAGATCCGGATGTTTGCAATGAATTCATTCTGGGAGTTCAACGACGGAACCTTTGAGAATTTCACTGATCATAAATATTCCAAAATAGACTATGAACCGGGGGAAATAAAAATTTTTGACACCGTTAAATTTACGCTTGACGGAAAGGAGATTGAAGCCAAACGTGATCCGAGATCTTTCAATGATGCCCCGGTATATACCAGCGGTACCAGCCAGTATATGATTCTGGCCCCGCAGGATCCTAACCGGATCTACTGTTATGCCGAAGGGATCTGTACGCCGGTTTCATACGTCCACATCTATGCGAAGGACGGCCCGGACGGAGCATGTGAACATGTGGTTCTGCCGGAGAAATATACATTGAATTTCTGTCCTAAGAACCGCCTGCACAGTTCCGAGATCAGGCTGTATACCGAAGGCTTCAGTCTCAGAGATAAGTTCTGGGATGATTTTTCATCTGTTTATACCTCAGCCGACGGTGCCTACAGTTTCGGCATTGAGGAAAAAATGGTTACTTTCGACAACAAGGTTCTGCCGCCTGCCGAAGCCAACGGTGAGGATTCCATTAAAAAGTCTGTGGCAGTGCTCAGATTCGGCGGTCAGGAATACTATTACGTAGAAAAGTTTGAAGGAAGTATTTCATTCAAGGTTGGCGATCGTGAGATCCTTGCCCTTCCTGAGGGTGATTATGACGCCATCCCGGATAATACCACCGGAAAATACGGATGCATGGAGGGCTTCGACTGTGCCCGCAACGCATCGCGCGTAGTACTGTTTGCAAGAAATTCCGACGGGATCTGTGATCGAATTGTTTTGACCGGTAAATCAGGTAAATAGAGGAGGCACCACAATGAAATATTCAACACAGTTTAAAACAGCGCTTCTCAGTTCTGTCTTCATGCTTCCTGCAGTTTCAGCTGCTGACGAGGTTTCTGATCTGTTTACTGCAATCACCTCCAGTTACGAGGCTTCCATCCCGGCTGAAAAGGTTCAGACTGTTTATGACAATTTCTGCCCGAAGGATGCCCAGCTGCAGAGCAGAATTGATTTTTACATCCTTCATAACAACATGTATAAGGAATATGTTCAGAAAATTCCTGAGATGATGGGGGAAAACACCAACGATACAACCTATGCCAGTCAGAGCTATTCCATGCCTGCAAGATCATTCCCGTTCCCGAACTGGATTTACAATTCCATAACCTGGGCCGGTGAACCGATGAAGTTCTACTATCTGATCCGCAATTCATGGGCTGCTGCACCGATTTACAACATTTCACCGGACCGCAACACCAATCCTACCGGAAGACTGGTTATGAATATTGCCATCGGCGATCACTACGATCTGCCTGGAACAGATTACGAGCCGTATTCAACCGCCTCTCTGACTGACAATTTCAATACCGACAGACTGGCCGGTATTAATCCGTACCGCAAGATTATGATGATTACCCGTGAACCTGACGGAAACTGCGATTACACTGTCTACATGAATGAAAGGGTTGATCCGCAGTACAGTGCAAACGGTCCTGTTACACGTAATGAAATCAGATTCTTTGCCCCTCACGGTAATTTCAGATTTGAAATTATGGATAAGGACTGGGACAATCCGCAACAGAAAATTCAGGGAAGTTTTACCCATGATTTGAATACTCTGACCATTGACGGTGTCAAATACCGCATGATCCCGGCAAACCGTCCGTGGAATATGAGCACCTGGTATCTGAAGGGCAACGGTCCGCTCCACGAGAAGTGGCTCTACATGTATCCTGTAGGAGACATTGACAATGTATATGTGGACAGCAGCAACCCAAAATATCACAAAGCCAACAAGGTTGTAGTTCTGCTGTTTGACAAGAGCACCCGAGCCGGAGTAGAAAACGAAACAAGGTATGTGCTTTATCCCAAGAAAAAATAGATAGTTGCATAAACAATCAGCCATTTGAATAATATTTGGCCGGATGCGATTATGCCTGACAGCTGCGGTGAACTTTAAAGCCGCAGCTGTATCTAATTGAGAGAATGCTCCTTGAGAGAATGCTCCTTTTTGTTTTAGCGGAGCAGTTGGTTACCTCCGGAATTTTTTTATGAAAAAAATAATTATAATTTTGATAGTTGCAGCTCTTGCCGGAGCGGGCTATTTCTACTTTTTCAAGCCCAAGGCCCCGAGTGATCTGAGATTCATGACAACCCATGTTACCAAGGGAAACATTGTGTCACGGGTTCTTGCCACCGGTACCCTTGAAGGTTACAAACAGGTAAGCGTCGGTGCCCAGGTTTCCGGTCAGTTGCAGAAACTGTATGTTGATGCAGGTGACGAGGTTAAACAGGGACAGCTGCTGGCACAGATTGACTCCAGAACCCAGCAGAATGCTCTGAAGGATGCGCAGTCCCAGCTTAACACCTACAAGGCACAGCTGGTCGCAAAACAGGCAACTTTGAAACGTGCAACGCTGGAGTTCAACCGTCAGCAGAACATGCTCAAAAGTGATGCCAGCGCCAAGGCGGACTTTGAAGCGGCGGAAGCTTCACTTGCTCAGGCCAAAGCTGACGTGAATGTGGTTGAACAGCAGATCAAACAGGCGGAAATCAAGGTTGATACCGCCAAAATCAATGTCGGTTATACCAAAATCGAAGCCCCGATTGACGGTACGGTTATTGCCATTGTGACCGATGAAGGTCAGACTGTGGTGTCAAACCAGACTGCAACCACCATTCTTAAACTGGCAACCATGGATACCATGACCGTTAAAGCTGAAATCAGTGAGGCTGATGTAATCAAAATCAAGCCTGGTATGGAGGTTGAGTTCACCATACTTGGAGATCCGAAGAGGGTTTTCAAAAGTACACTGAAGAAAATTGCCCCGGCTCCGCAGTCGGCCAGTTCCAGCAGCAATACCACCACCTCCTCAACTTCAACCGCCATCTACTATAATGCGGAGTTTGATGTTCCTAATGATGATCGGGTTCTGAGAGTTTCCATGACTGCAGAATGCTCAATTATTCTTGCGCAGAAGAAGGATGTGCTCATAGTTCCTATTATCGCCGTTAAGACAGATCACCGTACCGGAAAATCCTATGTGATGGTTCTGCGTAAAGGCGGACCGCAGAGGGTTGATGTGGAACTCGGCCTGAGAGATCAGACCAATGTCGAGGTTATCTCAGGTCTGACCGAAAGGGATGTGCTGACGGTCGGCGATGATGTTGAATCGGCCGAAAATGCTGCACTGGCAAATCATCAGTCAAGAAGAAGAGGACCTCCTCGTCTATGAGAAAACTTCTACTTTCATTACGCGGTGTAAAGAGAATTTATACCTCGGGGGAACAGAAAATCGAAGTGCTGCACGGCATCGATCTTGATATCTATCAGGGAGAACTGGTTGCCATTATCGGTGCATCCGGTTCCGGTAAATCAACCCTGATGAATATTCTGGGATGTCTTGACAAGGCTTCCGAGGGCAGTTACGAGATTGACGGGGTATCCACCAGTACCCTCTCCTCGGATCAGTTGGCCGCTCTCAGGCGAAATTATTTCGGTTTTATATTCCAGCGCTATCATCTGCTGACCCATCTCAATGCCAGCTCCAATGTGGAGATCCCGGCCATCTATGCCGGAACCTCGAATTCAGAGCGCAGAGAGAATGCGGTGAAACTGCTGGAGCGTCTCGGTCTCGGGGACAAAACCGGGCATCTGCCGAGCCAGCTTTCCGGAGGTCAGCAGCAGCGTGTGTCAATAGCCAGGGCGTTGATGAACGGCGGACATGTGATCCTTGCCGATGAACCGACCGGTGCCCTTGATACCAAAAGCGGTAAAGAGGTGCTGGGGATCCTCAAGGAACTCAACGCCGCAGGTCATACGGTTATTCTGGTTACCCATGATCCGTCTATTGCCGCCCATGCCAACCGCGTTATTGAAATCAGAGACGGTAATGTAATTTCCGACGTAACCAAGGAAGATCAGGAACAGTTGCAGGATGGTCAGCCGGAGAGCATTGCTCCGCTCGATCAGAATATGATCAAAAGTTTCGGCGCTCTTTTCATGCGCTTCAAAGAGGCTTTTAAAATGGCCTGGATCGCCATGGTTACCCACAGAATGCGAACGCTTCTTACCATGCTCGGTATCATCATCGGTATCATGGCGGTGGTGAGTGTGGTTGCCCTCGGTAACGGAGCCAGTCAGAAGGTAACCAATGATATCAGTTCCATCGGTACCAATACTATTACTATCTATCCCGGCAAGGACTGGGGTGATATGAGGGCCAACAAGATCCAGACCCTGAAGGTCAACGATCTTGATGCGCTCAAACACCAGGAGTATGTAGACGGTGTTTCGCCGAGCATTCAGCAAGGTGGAACCTTCCACTACGATTCCTATGAGGCATCCGGCCGCATCACCGGAGTCAGTGAACAGTTTGCCAAGGTTAAGGGACTCAAGCTTGAAAGCGGCCGGTTCTTTGATGAGGAGCACGTGAAAAGTATCGCCCAGGTTGCCGTGCTTGATCAGAATACCAAGGAGAAATTCTTCCCTAATGAAAATCCGATCGGCAAAGTGATTCTGCTGGGTAAACTTCCGTGCGTCGTGATCGGGGTACTGGAAAAGCAGGACAGCCCTTTCGGCGGTCAGGACAATCTGGAGGTTTATATTCCGTATACCTCCGCCATTGCCCGCATTACCGGTTCAAGATATCTTAATTCGATCGTAGTCAAAGTAAGGGACGGCTGGTCGAATGCTGTTGCCGAACAGCTGATCGTGAACTTCCTTTCCATCCGCCACGGGGCCAAGGATATTTTCACCAACAGCAGTGATACCATTCTCAAGACCATTCAGAAGACCACCGGAACCATGACTCTGCTGGTTTCATGTATTGCGGTTATCTCGCTGATAGTCGGAGGTATCGGTGTTATGAATATCATGCTGGTTTCGGTGACGGAAAGAACCAAGGAAATCGGTATCCGTATGGCGGTCGGTGCCCGCAAGTCGGATATTCTGCAGCAGTTCCTGATCGAAGCCATCCTGGTCTGCCTGATCGGAGGATTCCTGGGAATAGCCTGTTCCTACGGGGTAAGCGTTATTTTCTCGATGTTTGTCCAGTCAATGTCGATGGTCTTTTCTCCGCTGTCCATTGTTGCCGCGGTTACCTGTTCGACACTGATCGGGGTTGTGTTCGGATATCTGCCGGCCAAGAACGCCGCCAGACTTGATCCGATCGATGCACTGGCAAGAGAGTAGTTTTATGAAAATGAATTCTTTAAAAACAGCAGCGCTGGCGCTGGCAGTCGCAGGTACACTCAGCTCCTGCTCATTTCTGCGTTCCGACTACGAAAGAACAACCAATGTTCATATCCCGGAACAGTTTGAACAGGATGTACAGTATCAGTCGGTGATCAGGGATGCGGAAAGTTCATGGTGGCGTGATTTCAATGATCCGCTGCTAAGCGGTCTGATTGAATATGCGCTCAATAATGCCAATCAGCTGAAAATAGCTCTGGCAACGCTGCAACGCTATGCTCTTAGAGCGGATCTTACCGATCTCAATCTGCTTCCGACCCCGAATGCGTCCATGTCGTCCGGCAGAAACTGGGACAACCGCCACGACCGCATCAGTTCCAACAGTTCGGCGTCTGTCGGAATATCCTATGAACTTGATCTGTTCGGGCGTTTGAAGGCGGAGCGGGATGTGGATCGCATGGCCTATGAGGCGTCAGTGTGGGATTTCAAGGCGGCAAAACTCACCATAGCGGTGAATATTGCCAAACTGTACTGGCAGCTGGCTTATTTCCATGATGCCCTGGCGTTTGAACAGCAGAATCTTAAGGATTATGAAAAGATTCTGGAAAAAATCAAAATACGTTATGATGTCGGTGCAATTTCACGTTATGACTACAACCGTACCGTGGAGCAGAGTCTGTCATCGAAAAACAACATTATTACTTTCACCGACAATATTCAGGAAACCATGAACCAGTTGATGATCCTGCTTTCGGTTGACAGTATGCCGAAGGAACTCGATGTGTCGCAGATTACCCTCAGAGACACCAGCATTCCTTCAATCAATCCGGGGATCCCTGCGGATATTCTGGAAAACCGTCCGGATCTGCAGGCTGCCGAATACAAGCTGAAGTCCCTTCTTGCAAGTTATGATGTGACCAGACTTAATTTCTTCCCGAAGATTACTCTGACCGGCAAGGAAAGCACCTCCTCGGATCAGCTGCTTGAGTTCTTTACCAACCCGGTTACCGCCATTGCCGGCTCTATTGCTCTTCCTTTCCTTAATTACTCAACGCTGTCGCTTAACCGTGATATTGCCAAAGTGGATTATGAAAAGGCTGTGCTGGAATACGAAACCAAGGTTCGTACCGCGCTTTTGGAGGTAAAACTTCTTACCGGGGAACTGGATCGCTCACATGAGAAACTCAGCAATGCCAGGAAGAGAGTTGAACTGGCACAGCAGAATGACCGCAGTTATGATGTCAAGTATAACAGCGGCGCCATGTCCTACAATGATTTTCTTAACAACAAGCTCATGCTGCGCAGCTACATTCTCAATCTCCTGAAGGAGGTTCAGACCCAGCTAAATTATGAAGCTGAACTGTACAATGCACTGGGAGGTTCACAGAAGACTGATAACAATCAGCAGGCGGACGGCTTATGATTTTAAACGGAATCAGCATTCAGGGATATCACGGAATCAGGGATATGAATATCCGGCTGGATTCCACCACGGCTATTATAGGTGAGAACGGATGGGGCAAGTCATCACTCTACAATCTGTTGGAACGTGTGTTCGGCAGCAGTAGAATACCTTGCCGTTTCAGTCCTGAGGATTTCCGAATTGATGAACAGCGGCCGGATTTCCGGGAGATCCATATATGCTTTGAGTTCCGTGAACGCAAGTTCGGTCATGTGAAAAGATCCCGCATTCTCCAGCAGTTTAACCGCTACTGGCGCAAGGGACAGGATGATTTCTTCAGGCTTTACTATCATATCGATTCGAAGATGGTTGGGGATCAGATCGGTACCAGTCATTATTTTGCCGACGAGTTCGGAAACTTCATATCCAGCAACCTCCGGGATCTGCGCAGTCTCATCAAACTCAATCCTGTGCTGCATCTGAAGGATGCACGTATGGGAAACAGAAACAAGGGTGAGCTTTCTGACAGTGAAAAAAAATACTACCGCAACGCCTGGGAGAAGAAAATTGCCGAGCTGGCGAAATACCTGATGGGGGAGGGGGATCGTTCGGAAGGAATTTCTGAGGAAACAATTTCCAGCGGACTTGATGCCCTCAACTATATTGTCGCGTCCTATATGACGGAATACAAGGATGCCAAACTGTACAAATACCGTACCGCCCGCGATATTGCCTCAAGGCCGATATCCCTGGAGAGTCTGGGTTCGCTGCAGAGCATTCTGGAAGGCAGAAACAATTCAAATACCCGCAAGTTTATTATGATTGTGCTGCAGAAGGCGCTGATGGACGCCAGGGGTGAACGCAACCTGCCAAAGGTCTGTTTCCCGATTTTCCTGCTAGAAGATCTGGAGTCCAGACTTCATCCGTCCTACATGATGATTTTCATGTCTATTCTGGAAAAACTCAATGCCCAGAAAATTATCGTAACCAATTCAGGGGATACACTCTCCTGTCTGCCGCTGTCCCAAATCAGGCGCATGGTTAAGATGGATGATGATCGGGTGATAGCCTATCAGCTTAATGAAAACAATTTTTCCGCTGACGATCTGCGTCGTCTGACCTTCCATGTAAGAATTACCCGTCCTATGTCCATTTTTGCCCGCTGCTGGCTGCTGGTGGAGGGTGAGACCGAAATCTGGCTGATGCTGCAGCTTGCCGCAATTATGGGAATTAATCTTCAGGCTGAGGGGATCAGGATCATTGAATATGCACAGTGCGGTGCATCCCCGCTTATTAAAACTGCCAAACAGATGGGGATTAACTGGCATTTGATGGCTGACGGTGATGATGCCGGACAGAAGTATATTAAAATTGCCAGATCACATCTTGAGAAGAATCAGTCAGTAAAGAAACATTTAACTCTGCTTGACGATGTGGATATCGAACATTTCTTCTACAGCAACGGTTTTGAATCAGTTTACCGTATTGAATCCGGCTACGGTTTCGCCCAGAATGTTTCAAAAAATAAAATTATTGAAAGAGCCATTCATCGCAGATCCAAACCTGGTCTTGCCATTAATATAATAGAGAAGGCAGATCGGCTTGGTCCGAAGGGAATTCCTGAGCTGATCAGACGTATGTTCAGCTCGCTGATTGAACTGGCGGGGGGAAATGAGTCGGATCCGGAGGATGATGGACCGGATAGGTTGTATTGATGCAGCAGAACTGATATAAGTTCAGGTATTTGATTACTTGCATGTTTTTGTAACGAGTTATAATTACTGTTCATGATCGTGAAATTTGATTTTTTAGATACGTGATATAGCCTGCCGCTTCCGGAAAAAGTTAAGTATTGACATTTCGGATGTGTTGGATAGATGGTTTATGCCTTTGCCTTATCAAAACAAAGATGTTGACGTTGACGATTAATCTGGTTATGGGATAATGACAGTGATAGAGCCTTTCTGCGCTTCAATCACTTTGTGAGCAGCGGACCGGAGAAAAAACTTTTCAGCTGTGATGAATAATTGTATTCAGAGGAGGAACATAATGTTGAAGTCTATAGGGATCGGAGCGGAATTATTTCATAAGCTCATTGAAAATGACTGCTATTATGTTGACAAGACTCCTTTTATCAGAACCGTGTTTAAAGAAAACACCTCGGAAGTCATGCTCTTCACCAGACCGGGACGTTTCGGTAAAACGCTTACCTTGTCCACCTTCTATGACTTTCTTTCTCTGAATATCGAAAATCCCGGTGATG
>ONPL01000181.1 GCA_900319705.1 uncultured Pseudomonadota bacterium
AAAGAGGAAAAGGCTGAAGAGGCTCAGGAGGAAGTTGCAGAACCTTCAGAGGACGTTAAACTTCTTACTGAAATCAGAGATCTTCTCAAGCAGCAGAACAGCGGCAAATAATCAGCAGGCGGATCATTAATTATTCAGGGTGCAGTCTTATTTACTGCACCCTGTTTTTTGCGTCCGCAGAAAATGCAGGATCCTCTGCGCGGCTGTTGAGTAAACGATCCATAATAACCTTTAAGGCAATTATGGATCGTTTACTCTTTTGTAAGTTGGAATAGTTCGTTTGTTATCATCAACCTTAAAATTTGATGGAATAACTTTTGTTGCTGTATTTTTTTCTTCTGCCAATTTTTGAACTTCTTGAATTTTCTCTTCTTCTCCTTTCTACATGAAAGACTCATCTATAGCTTTGTCGATGGCTTTCATAATCTCCATTCTCAGCTCGCCGCGGTTTGCCTGCTCGTCTGCACGGAGCATAATGTAATCAGTTGCAAACCATCCCAACACTGCACCCAGAAACGTCCCGGCCACAGGAACAACAGAACCTCCGGCCGCACCCGCAACTGCACCTCCCATACCGGTACCTACCCTGGTTAAAACCTTAATTGCAATTTTGCCGAAACCTCTGCTGGCAGCAGCTCCGACCGGTGTACTCAGCACCCTGGAAGTAATTTTTGCACCCAGTTCTTTTCTGAACAGACTTAACTTTTCTAGACGACTGACACCCTTGCCGATAAGAATTTTCGTACCCCTGTAGGACAGAGGAACAGCTCCGAGTGCCGTCACAGTTGCTGAGTTCCCACGGAACTGTGCAGAATGAATGACACCGTAATCACCTCTGATAAAATCCCCGGTGCTGATTTCACCAATCACCTCGTACTTATCCGGCTCAAAGTCTGCAATCCTGGTGTTCTCAAGGAGCCTGATTTTTGCCTCACCTAATTTTTCTGCATACTCACGGTATCTGTGCTGAATGTTATCAAGTCTGGCAAAATAGGTTTCTGTCCCCTGCAGGATAGAGTTCTCAAGGCCTTCAAGAAAAGTGCCGCCGAAGAGTCTCAGATACTCCGCTGTCAGGGTGTAATAGTTGTCCAGGAAAGGATCAACATTTGCATGCATTCTCCTCTTCAGAGATGCCATGACTGAAGCATACTCCTTCTCCAGCTTCGCCCGTTCTTCATTAAATACACGATCCAGTTCGTCAGCCTTCTCAAATGCAATCGAATCATGAACACCTTCGTCGGTAACAAAGGCTTTAAACTTTTCCGCCTTCTCTACCGTTCCCCTGACTGCATTTTCAACGGATGCTACCATCACAGTTCTGGCTTCCGGTGTCATAGACTTCTCCACCAGGCACAGGACGAACATAAAAATCGCCGCCAGCACTGCATACATGATGATTGCGCCGGAGCGGACTCTGAAAAAAACAACTTCAGGAAGGGTAGAAGAAGCAGTCGGAGCTATGAGAATTCTTTTGTATTCTGACAGCGGAATTAAAAAGGTGACAGGAAGAATGAGGAGCGGACTGTGTTTTAAGGAGCACAGAAAAGTCTTCACAATCCAGTGATAATCCTCACTGATCCTTGAAATGATGAAGGTTCCCACACCTCTTAAAATGATATCAAACGTCTCACTGAAACTAATCAGCAAAGATGCGAAAACAGTCTCGGCTTCAACGGATTCTCTTGCCGCAAGAGCTTCGGCAACGCTACCGTTCAGCAGTTCAAAGTCAGCAATGCCGGCATACACAAGGAGGGCCTCGGCGCAGAACATGAATACTGCGGGCACGGCCAGAAGAAGACATGAACTGGCACTTTTGAACCAGGACATCCAGTCCGAATACTGACGTGAAACCAGGGAACCGTTCAGAAGGTATGTGGCATACATGGTCATCAGACCAAGAAACAGCACTTCAATATCATAAATATCCCCCCTGGAAAGTGACATCATGACTAACAGAACATTACATGCAATAACTGTTGCCATAACAAACGAGAAAAGTGTTGCAAAACATTTCCTGCCGTTAAACCAGCTGAAAAGGCTGTGCTTTCTCAGGACGTGGCTGGCAACTGTTTTTCTGATGACTGAAGCATAGAGAAAATAGCAGCAAACAGGCAAACCTGTTGCAAGGATCAGGAGTCCCAGAAGACAGTAATTCAGACTGGCAAGAATGGTTGTGCACAGAAAAATCAGCGGCAGAAAGACAACACTGGCAAGGAGCGAGATTGCCACCATTTTTGAAAGATACGGACGAAATGCTGCATCAGAGCCGGATTTGTCTGTTCCTGAACCGGAAACAGAAACTGAGGTATTATTTGCATCACCGCTGTTCATAACTTCTGCTGACTCCCTGTTATTGATGTCTGAGCTGTTGCAATTTTCCATTTTTATATCCTCTTTCATGCCTCTGATGTGATTTTTATTCTGTACAGCAAAACAGCTGCGGATCCTTAAAAACTACGTCTTCCCTTTATTATCGGCAGAATTACACCTGCCGTTTTTTTCATCCATGGTTGAAACTTAAATTCACATCCGGACAATCTTTCCGGAAGGGACTGTTTCATTCTTGCTCTTCATTTATTGCAAATCTTTTTGATCACGGAGACTGCTGATTTGCCGGCGGTATAACCTGTCCATGCCACACCCAGCATACCGGCCGCTGAACGGGATACCACCTTCGCTACAACCGCCAGTGTGCACCTCTTGACTCCGTATCCGATTGCAGAATCCAGGATTAAGAAACATTAATTCCGTAAACGCTCCATAATAACCTTTGATGCTACTTAAGATTGTTTAAAATCAACAATCCAACCTTTTCGCTTTTCAATAAGACTTAACTTTTTATAGGAAA
>ONPL01000004.1 GCA_900319705.1 uncultured Pseudomonadota bacterium
GCTTTCTATGTTATACGACTGTTTCAGACTGTCTGTCTTTTCCCTGCCGAATATGAACTGCAGCAGAGATAGCATGCAGTTGTTGTTAAGCTGACGGCTTATTCTGTAACTTCCATTCCAATCCGCTGAATACTGCCAGACTTAAAGTCATTACTGTGAACAACGACTGAATCCGCTCATTCTTTGACAGAAATATTGAATCAGCAAAAAACTCAGGATCTTTTAAGAACCTGAACCCTCTCTCAACTCTTGACTGTGATTTGTATTGTTTCAGTAATTCCGCTGGTTCCCAATCTCTTTCAGCATCATTGGTTGCTATAACAAAATAACTTTTGTTACGTTTAACCATTTTGCAGTAGTCTTCATCAATTGCAACCTGAATATCAAGTTTGTATTGATATTGCTTTTGAGCATCAGGATTGGCAACTTTTGGCTTCCTTCCTCTCTTTGGTATCTCTTCCTTGATAATTTCAGCCTTTACTACCTTGCAATAACTGCAGCACTTCTTTTTGAATTTTTCAATTTCTTTCTCGGCATCCGGTGTGCAGGAGTAATAAGTCTTCTGATATTCGGCAATTTTTTTGTTCTGTTTTTTCAGTTCGTTTTCAGCACTTCTCTCAACAGAATGCTCGTTTCGTGATTCTGCTACTGAACTGTGCACCAACAGCCACTTCTGCCTTACATCACAATCATCTACAATATAAATTTTGCCCGCGTTAACCTCATCAATTGCACTCATCTCATCATCACGATGTTCTGTAATAAATTTTTGTACCGCTTTCAATTTGCCGTCTGCGGCTCTCGTCACATATTTAATTCCGCTTTCATGCATCATTTTTACATTATCACAGGTATACAATGCTGAATCTCCACACAGGTATACATATCCATCATCCGTGTACTCTTTAAAGCTGTCAAAAATCTTTATCATTCTTTGAAATGCCTTGGAATCATTACTGTTTCCGTTTTCCGGCTCCATAAATAACGGTATTCCGGTTTCATTTTCAACCATCATCTGTTCCATTATTTGAACAAGTTCAGGATGCGCATCCCTGCTGTATCCTCGCGTTATATTGATTTTATGCGGAACGTTGTATGGTACCTGTTCATTGTTCTCATAGTACATCTGCTCATGTCCATGATAATGAAAACTTGTACTGTCAATATTTACTGAACTTACTTTCCTTCCTAAAAAATTCAATACACCTTAAATGCAAGTTCTGAAAATAGAGGAGTCAGTCCATATTCAAACATGGCATCCAGTGTTCTGCCGATTACATCATCATTGAACCATTCCGGTTTGAACTCAAATCCAAGTATGGTCTCAACATCCTTCTTGCGAAAATATTCGTGGCACATGTACAGTGGTTTTGAGGTGTAACCCAATCCATTTATAATCATTAGTGCAACAACCTGACCATGACTGAAGTGAAAACTGGTGTTATTGCTGAGCTTTGGAATCATTTCATCGATTTTTTCCATGATTCCTGTTTCTCTGATGAAAGCTCCTACCATTCCAAGATGATGTATACAGCAGTTATAAAATTTTTCACCAGTTCTACTTGTAATCATTTCGTTCATGCCAGACTCCAGAAAATTCAAAAAACTCGTTCAATTTTAAAAAATATGAGGCCTTAGCACGATCGAAAAATGCTTAAAGTGATCCTTGTATCACATTTGGACTACAAACACTTGTTATTATTAATTTTGCGATATACCTCACTATTAATTTATTTTTCAAAATGCTAATCTTACGTTGGCTAAAGTTCAAACCTACATTCAATCTTTCAAGAATAATTGTCGTAATTTAAGTGCGAAATGTAAGATCAAAGGCTATTATGGAGCGTTTACTATGATTATGTGCCTATTTGGCTTATAATAGCACCATCTGGATGGCTATTACATTCACACAAATGCCCTCGGGCTATCACTGTGGTAATCTACAGGTAAATCTGAAGCAATAGCCTAAATCTTCAGTTGTGAAGAACGCGTTAAGGGAGAAATTTAGTACTGACAAGTGCAGCACCTGATTTTCAACACCTATGTTCGTAATTAAGTAGTTCTCAGGTAAAGTATACCGGTTCTAGATTGCTTGCAGCTTGCAGAGAAAATCTCCTGTTATCACTTATTCTTGGCTGTAGTACACCACCCTTCCATCATGGTGTGAATAGTCCTTGTTTGATAAGGCGCTTTTAAATAAAAGGCCCCACTGTGGATTTGATATTATCACTATCCGTGCGTGGGAATAATTTATGTGAATATATATTTAGAAAAGGGGGAGTGGCGTTTCTACACGGACGGTCCCGGTATTCCTCGCCACAGACATTATGACAGTACGAACAGTAATTAAATTCCCAAATCCGAATCTAAAAAAAATTTCTGAACCAGTTACAGTTTTTGATGAAAATCTGAAACAACTCGTTCAGGACATGTTTGAAACGATGTATGAGGATAAGGGAATAGGACTTGCGGCACCACAGATAGACGTGCACAAACAGATAGTTGTGATAGATACTAGTGAAGACAAGAGTGAGCAAAGAGTTATTATAAACCCTCGTTTTATTCTTGAAGAAGGAGAAACAGGAATAGAAGAAGGATGTCTTTCGGTTCCTTTAGATTACCGTGCTTACGTTAAACGATTTGAACATGTCATCGTTGAATGTCAGAATGAAAAAGGTGAAACCTATCAGATTGATGCTCATGATCTTCTAGCTATATGCATACAGCATGAACTCGATCACTTGAAAGGAGTTCTGTTCATAGATTATCTGTCTTCCCTCAAAAGAAATCTTTTATTATCTAAAATCAAAAAAGAAGAAAGAAGGAACAGAAAATAAATAACCCTGAGCAGGATCTAAATAATGATTAACAAAAATACAAGAATAATTTTCGGGGGAACCCCCTCATTTGCAAGCAAACATTTGGAAGCTCTGATAGAACAAGGGTACAACATAGTTGCAGTATACACACAGCCCGATCGTGAATCAGGGCGCGGGAAGAAGATAGTATTCAGTCCAGTTAAACAAATAGCGCTTGAACATAACATACCTGTGGAGCAGCCTATAAACTTCAAATTCCAGGAAGATTGCGAAAAGTTCAAAAAATACAACGCTGATATATTTGTCGTAGTTGCATACGGAGTAATTCTACCAAAATCCATCCTTGAAGCACCAAAATACAGATGTATCAATGTCCACGGTTCACTTCTGCCTAAATACAGAGGCGCTGCACCAATACAACGCGCAGTATACGATGGTGAAAAAGAAACCGGCATAACAATAATGGATATGAATGAGAAACTCGATGAAGGAAATATCATTTCACAGCATAGCGTTACTATCGATCCAAAGGAAACATCAGATTCACTGTTTGACAAGCTTGTTTCTGTTGGGATATCTCTGCTTAAAGAAACATTAGACCAAATAATTGCTACTAACAATAAAATAACAACCATAAAACAGGATGAAAGTCTTGCAACATATGCAGCAAAGCTTACGAAACAAGAAGCTCAGATTAATTTCAACCTACCTGCAATTGAAATTGAAAAACACATAAGAGCATTTATTTCTTGGCCCGTAGGATATATTAACTATAAGGATCAAAATATTAAGATTTGGGGCGCAGAAGTTATAGAAGCCTCATGCGAAAAAGCACCCGGAACCATCATAAAAATAGACAAAAGCGGTATACAAATAGCCACATCCGACGGGATCATAAATCTGACCGAATTACAGTTACCAGGGAAAAAATCAATGCCTGTATCTGCAATTGTAAACGGCCACAGTGACTTGTTCACAGTCGGTGAAGTGATATGATTAAAAGCAATAATCTTCGAGCAAATGCTGCTCAAATATGCCAAGCGGTAATCAGAGAACAAATATCCCTAAGTTCTCTTATGTCAGAGATGGATAAAATCTCAGACATAAGTCTTCTTCAAGAAATAACATATGGAACAGTGAGATATTTCAACAAAATAGAAGCAATAGCACGCCGCTATCTGAACAAACCAATAAGCCGAACCAATGACATTATAACATTCGTCCTGGCTATCGGTATATATCAGTTACTGCATACAAGAATTCCTCCCTATGCAGCAATCAACGAGACAGTTGAATCGCTTAAAATCCTTAAACAATCAAATTTCTGCGGATTGGTAAATGCTGTTCTTCATAAAGTGTTACTGGAAAAAGCATCTGCTGACAACTTTCTGAAAAAAGAAACCGAAATATATTCTCACCCTCATTGGCTAATTCAGGCAATAAAAAAGGATTATCCCAAAAAGTACAAAGAAATCCTTACAGAAAACAATCGGCAAGCTCCTTTTTGGATTAGAGTAAACACCTGTAAAATACAACTCAATGAATACATTCGGCTGTTAAAGGAAGCTGGCATATCGATTAAAACAACAAATAATATATCAGGAATATGCATAGACAAATACTGTGATGTCAATACTCTACCATTTTTCAAGGATGGATGGTGCTACATACAAGATTTAGCTGCGCAACAAGCATCCATAATGCTCGATCCTCACGAAAATGAAAGAATTCTTGATGCCTGCGCAGCACCAGGAGGAAAAACCACCCACATAGTTGAACTTTGTAACGGCAAAGTTGATCTTGTTGCACTTGATATAAAAACATCTAGGCTTGAAAAATTAAGAGAAAACCTAGAAAGAAACCATTGCAATATTACTGTTATTCATGGTTCGGCAGACGATCCAGGATCATGGTGGGACGGTAATCAGTTCGATCGGATCTTGATTGATGCACCTTGCTCAGGAACCGGCGTAATAAGACGGCACCCAGATATAAAGTTTTTAAGATCTGAAAATAACATCATAGAGTTGGTTAAAACACAGAAACAAATTTTAGAATCACTTTGGCCATTACTTAAAAACGGCGGAACACTTTTGTATTCAACATGTTCAATACTCAAACGAGAGAATTCAACGCAGATAAATGACTTCTTGTACCGACACAGAGGTGACGCAGTATTATCGGATATGATCCAGGCTCTACCAGGTGAAAATGAGCAAGATGGATTCTTTTATGCTAAAATTAAAAAGCGGCTGAATTAAACTACCTGAGTAAAATAATCTCTCATATTCCAACTTGCATAACCTAGTGGTTAACAGCTACTCAGAATGACGTGAGTGGCACGGTCTTAATTTTGAATAAACGAAGGTTAGATGGTTAAAAATTAAAAGTACCGAATTTTAAACTCTCAGATTTAGGTAAAACAGTCTTGGTATGTGTTGATATTGTGTACAAGAACTTCTAGTTGGTAATGAAAAAGGTACACTGAACCAAGCTTTTTGAAGCCATGGCCGTTGGTTGAAAAAGGATTGGTTCCGTTGTAACAACAGAGCCAAAGGATTTTTATTGATGAATTGCTATTCCTCCGTGGTTTATTAATTACTCATGCGTGGAATTATTTGAGAAGGGAATTACCACAGACATTATGAAAATAATTATTTCTGGTGCAGGTAGCGTAGGAAGCGCATTAGCTAAAATATTAGTTGAAGAAGCTCATGAAGTAACTGTTATTGATCAAAGGAAAAATTTGCTGGCAGATTTGGCTAATCAGTGCGATCTACGTATAGTTGAAGGTTTCTCATGCTACCCAGAAATACTTGAAGAAGCCTCAGCAGGTGATGCGGAACTGTTAGTTGCAGTAACCGCAGATGATGAAGTAAACATTCTTACTTGCCAGGTTGCGGATGCACTGTATAAAATTCCGACCAAAATTGCCCGATTAAAATCTGAATCATACATATTTGAACGTGATCGTCTGTTTAATTCCAATGCAATAAAAATTAATGAGGTTGTAGCTCCGGAACGATTAGTATCAGAAAGAATAGCAAAACTCATAGAATATCCTGGCGCGAAAAATTTCTATGAATTCGAGGATATGCATATTTCCCTAGTTGAGGTTACAGCGTTTTATGGAGGACCATTAGTAGGAAATCCGTTATCAACACTTACTCAACATTTAGAATTTGTTGATGTGAATTTTGTCGGCATATTCAGAAACAACAAGCCGATTATGATAGCGCCGAATTCAATAATAGAAGCGGGCGATGAAGTTTATTTTGTTACCGCTACAAACCACGTAAGAGAAGTAATGGGACTACTCCAGAGACTTGAGAATCCATACCGAAAAATCATGATCTATGGTGGAGGAACTATCGGCTATACCTTAGCAAAACTACTAGAAAATAAATATAAAGTTAAACTGATTGATCAGTCGGAAAACAACAATTCAGGAAATTTAGCAAACAAACTGACAAAGACTTTGGTGTTTAGTGACAGCACATCCCTTCATGAAATCTTTGAAAAAGAAGAAATAGATAAGTGTGATTTTTTCCTAGCTGTCTCGAGTAATGATGAAAACAACATTATATCATCAATGCTAGCCAAAAACATGGGAGCAAGAAAATGTGCAACACTGATTCAGCAGAAAGAATACTTTGGGATCAGTAACGACAGTATCGATATAACAATAAGTCCTCAATTATCTACCTTGTCCGCACTTCTAACCTTCATTCGCCATGCCGATATCAAAAAGGTCCAATCTTTAAGGCTTGGTCTATCAGAAGCTATGGAAATCATTATCCACGGAAACAGCAAAACATCTCAAATCATCGGGAAAAAGATCAAAGATATAACACTTCCTCAAGGCTCGTTGATCTGTGCACTTATGAGAGATGGAATATCATACATAGACTGCGAAAATATTGAGATAGCAAATAACGATATTATATTGCTGTTTCTTTCTGATAAAACCCACATTCGAGAAATAGAAAAACTTGTTCAACCGGGAGCTCTTTTCTAATGGATAGACTCAATTCAATCCTATTTGTCGTTGGAGTATCTCTTAGCAAAGTATCAGGGCTGCTTTTGTTTCCTTGCGCCTATGCTTTTATCTCTGAAACACACGGTTCAATTGAATTTCTTGCAACAAGCCTGATCGCCTTCATCCTGGCGTTTTTGTTCATGAGACCAGGTACAACAATAAATCTAGATTTTAAAACGCAGGATATTTTTCTTATAACACTGATAATTTGGATAATAGATTGCCTATTTTCTGCCCTACCATTTTATTTCATACTGCACTGCAGCTATACAAACGCCTTTTTTGAAACGATGTCAGGATTAACCACATTCGGAGGCACTGTATTCACAAATCTAGATTCCCTCCCTCACTCAATACTACTCTGGAGATCAATGTTGCAGTGGGTAGGAGGCGTAGGATTCGTGGTGATAGCAGTGGCCATTCTTCCTAAATTGAACGTCGGTGGTATGAAATTATTCCAATCCGAAAACTCTGAAAAAAATAAGGAAACCCCCAAGACAACAACCCTGGCCAAAAATATCATTTTCGTCTACATAATCACAACTACATGTTGCTTCATATGCTATATGTGCTGTGGAATGAATTATTTCGATGCAATATGCCATGCGTTTACAACTCTTGCAACCGGCGGATTTTCCACCCACAATGCATCTATGGGAGCATTTAACGCCAATGCCCAATGGGTTTGTATACTGTTCATGATCATTGGCAGCCTACCGTTCATGCTGTATGTCAAATGTTTTAAAAGAAATTCTCTATCATATCTGTTTAAAAATCAACAAGTTGCCGGTTACCTAAAATTCATTGTGTTTGTAGGTATAGCATTATCGATCTATCTGTACATTAAAAACAATTTTACAGTAGGTGATTCATTGAGATACGGCCTATTTAATGTTGTTTCTATCGTAACAACATCAGGATTTGCACTCGGTGATTGGGCATCCTGGGGTGAATTTGCCTCAATGATAGTTCTTTTTATATTGCCCTTGGGCGGATGTACCGGTGGGACATCAGGCGGAATCAAATATTTCAGAATACAAATTATTTCTGTTCTTTTTAAAAGACAATGCAAAGAATTGCTACACCCGTTGGCAATCATTCCACAAACCTATAACGGTCATCAGATCAATGACTCCATCATAAGATCCGTTGTTGCATTTTTTCTTAGTTACATGCTAGTACTCATGGTAAGCAGTCTGATAATCACCTTCGATGATATTGATATAATGGTTGCACTGACCTCTTCCATTTCAGCAATCTCAAATGTCGGCCCTTCATTTGGAAGCCCCGAAGTTATTGCTGCAACATATGAGCATTTACCAACAATGACAAAATGGATTTTGTCTGCTGACATGCTGTGCGGTCGACTTGAAATACTAACAGTTATGGTTTTATTTTTTCCAAAAATTTGGAATCTAACAGAAAAATAACCGTTGAAAACGACTATATTATAAACACCTAACACAAATTTGATAGCTTTATCACAATTTATGAACACCTATTCATAAAAATGCAAGATTAAGCAAAACTTAATCGTTCTGATACTGTTAGAATTTGCGAGAATAGAGTAGTTATAATTACGAACTTTAATTATGGAGGATATGCAATGTCCTTAGATAGCATTTTTAGTAAGTTGAAGCAACTTCCTACAATGCCAATTCTGCTGCATCAGCTCATGCATGACTTTGCAGATGAAAATGCTAAGATTGAAGACATTTCAAAAAAGATCGTAATGGATCAGAGCATTTCTGCGCGCGTGTTAAAAATGGCAAATTCTGTTGTATACAGTAGAGGTGTCCCAGTAACTTCTATAGAGCAAGCTATTCTTCGTTTAGGATTTAAACAAGTTAGTTCCCTAGTTGTAGCAACCGCCTTGAACAATTCATTTAAGACACCAAAAAGCTTTGATAAAAACAAGTTTTGGATTGATACTTTCCAGGTATCGTCAATAGCAAAAGTTTTAGCAAAGGACTGCAAAAAAATTGATCCTGAAACAGCGTTTACTTGTGCACTGCTACATGACATAGGAGAATTAGTAATCCAACAGTGTTTCCCCGATGAAGCTGAACTGATTAATCTTGCTATGAAAGCGGGGCAAAGTAGGATTGATGCACAGCGTGAAACTCTTGGATATGATTACAGCCAAGTAGGTGCTGAGTTAGTGAGAAGATGGAAATTGCCGGAATTTTTTGTAGAATCAACATCCCAGCATTTGGACCCATTGTCATATGAAAAAGTAAATCCTGGTGCAGTTATCATAAGGTTGTCGCTATTTGTTAATTTTGCGATGACAGCCGGCGTGCCTCCAGCTGTAATTATCAAAAGATTTCCAACAAATCTGATCGGCGAACTGGAGCTTGACGAAGATAACCTTGCAGATCGCATAGTAGAACTGAAAGGTCAAAGTAACGAATTGGCAAATATACTGTTATCTTAAAACAATATGACAGAAACAGTAGTTGTTATAAACTCAAGCACCCGTAAAGGGTGCTTTACTGCTTGTTTGATTTTGTTGATTTACTTGAATTAAGATACGCTTGATAACGTTTGAGAATATTTGAAACATATGTAATAGTTTCATTAAAACCTTTTTCTGCCACAATTTTTTCTACATTCCCAAACCAAACATTGCTATCAAGATTTCTTTTTTCTGCTTCCTTGCGGAAGGAAGCGATTCTTCCGGGTCCTGCATTATATGCAGCCAATGCAAAAGCTACCTGATTATATGAATCTAGATAAAAGTCACTGAAATAATTATCGATAATGTACCGAAGATACATAGTACCAACCTGGATATTACCTTCAAGGGAGTCAAAGGAATTTTCCCCATTATGAAAATGTTTTACCAAACTAGGAGATACCTGCAAAATCCCCACAGCACCACGATTTGATTTAGCACTCTGTTTTAACGACGATTCCTGATAAGCCTGACACAGAAGCAACCTCCAATCCAAATCGTACTTTTCACCGTATTTCTTGAAAAGAGACTTGTAACGTTCAAAATCACTGAACTTAAGCCCCATGGTGCTGACATTATGAGATTTATCGTGCTGTGAAGTTGTAGACGCCTGAGGATAAAGATAATAGGCAATAAGTTTACTACCCTTATCTGTCTTACTGTTATACTTACCGATAAATTCATTGAGTGATGCCAATAGGTGCTGATTATTTGAATGTACAGCCCAATTTATTGTATCATCCTGAGTCAACGGATATTCATAATGAAAAACAACACTGTTAAAGATCCACTGCCATATATGAGATTTAGCACTGTTTAAAACAACTGCAGGAAATCTTCCATTCTGAACGCCCTCAACTAGTTCATAATCCAAAAGGACCTTATCTACTTTGACAATATTGATACGTTTCATATGCATATTATCAAAAAAGACATTGATCGATTTCAGGGTATCTATTGTTTTTGAAGATTTCTTTACATAAACTGTCATACCTGATAACTGTTTAAGATTTTTGATCTTAGGAAAATCTTTATTTGTTACCAGTACTTCCGACACTCCGTCCATTAAGGGCTTGGTATACGATATATGCTCAATCTTTTTCTTTCTAGGAACAAGAAAATTTGTAGCGACATCCCCTACTCCTTTTATGAGCATATCATATATTTGATCTTCAGGAACAGGGATGTATTGAATATCTAATTTGATTTTTGAATTTAAGAGGTAATTTTCATCGATGTATTTTTTAAACCGGTTCATCAATGCAACAGACAATCCCTCCTGATGCCCGTCCACAAAATAATAATTAACTCCATCATAGACGACAAGAACTCTAAGAATCTTCTTTTTAACAATCTGTTCCAAATCCTCGACATAGTACTCAGTCAATGTAGTGATAGCTACAGTAGTCGAAGACCAAAACAGACTGAATAAAAACATCACTAATATTCTTAGTTTTATATTTCCTACCATTGAATCTCCATCCCGCTACAATGGTTCAAATAACACTCGATGAGAATAATAGCGATTTCTTTAGTCCTACTTAATTGAACGAACTCGCATTTCAAATATCATCTTTTCTGCAGTACAGGTAAACGTGAAACAATATTTTCTATTCTTACCAGCATTTTCATCGGTAAATTCACAATTAACCTCATCAGTGATACTCTCTGCAAGTTGTACATATCGATCATATAATGAGGACGTTTTTTCAGCATTATCAGAAACAATTTCACCTTGCGTTACATTATCATCAGCATGTATAACAGTTCCTATTTCAGCCGTAGCGCCGCATTCAGTACATTCTACGTACTGATCACCCTTAGAATTCAAAGTGCAACTGTTATTCTGTCCCTTGTTTGCATCAAAACTCATCTTATCCTCTCATTAGCAGGTTAAACCTGCAGAAAACAAAACAGCCACCAGCAATGCCCCCACAGACGTTCTCTTCAATTCCGGATCGATATTGTAGTTCCTAACATTCCTAAGCATTATACGACGGAGCGATAAAAACAAAACCGCATACCCTGCAATGAAAATAAACGAATAGTATTTTTCGTTACTGATAGCGTAGTAAGTATAACAGACCAATGAAGCCATAATCAAAAAACAATGGTAAACAGTTCCAAAATTTGGACCAAACTTCACAACTACCGTACGCTTGCCTTTGATTTTATCACCTTGATAATCTCTCATGTTGTTCACATTCAAGACCGCGACAACCAAAAACCCATGGGCACAGCCAAGAAGCAATAGTGGTAAACAATTGGAATGATCCTGCAAATAAAATGAGCCAAGAACACCGAGAATACCAAAGAAAAGAAACGAAAACACATCACCCAATCCGTGATATCCGTATGCATACTTTCCGAGCGTGTAACCAAGAGCAGCTAGAATTGAACACACCCCAAAGAAAACAAAGATTCCCAACGAATACCAGTCCGTGCCGAACGAAATATAAAGAAGAAGCAAACCGAGAATACTACATACAGTAATAGCCACAGCAATTCCTTGATACATTTCTTGCACGCTGATAAGTCCAAAACTTACTAGTCTTTTCGGACCTACTCTAGTATGATCATCCGTTCCTTTCTGTGCATCACCGAGATCGTTTGCAAAATTAGCTATAACTTGTAGTAACAATGCGGTAACAATTGACAGTACAAAAATGCTTAATCTGAAACAATTATTGCTGAACGCAACCGCATTTCCAAGAAGTATACACGCAACTGTAAGAGGCAAGGTTCTCAATCTTGCAGCTTCCACCCATCTATTCATTTCAAATCTCCAAAATACATCTAATATTATAATTCAACGGCACATTTTTAAGAACTTTCACTAGAGATTTAATCTGCATATGATTAAAATACCCCTAATCAATCCACTGTATGAAGTTTGTAAACACTAAATAATATTACGCTAACACTCAGTTTTGTTCATTAAATGAATAAATTTATAAGAGTTTGGAATATGCCAATTGTAGTATAGTTAGGTCAACTTTAAGCAGAAAACAATTTGTAAACCAATGAAACATGAATGACGTAATATCATTGAAGAATTTTTTAAATATTGGACACTACCCTAAATTTTATCTGAAAGATCGCAATGGTAATTTTGAATTTTTCGCCATAGGTGAAAATGGGGGCATTTCCAACTTTAAAATACACCTTCAAGGGTTCAACAGCAATACCGATGCGACCTGGATAAAAAACATAAAAACAACAATTATTCCTGAAAGTGTAATCATAAAAAATCGGGATGGAACAACCTTTCTAGGATACCCACTGCCCCGCACGGAAGGAAATAATCAGCAATCAGTCAATACCATGATTGAAGAAATAGGAATAGTTCCGGATCAAACCGGTTATTCTGAGTTATTTTCCAAGGTACAGAGCAGTATCAAAAGTGGAATTCTACAAAAAGTGGTTCTTGCCCGCAAACACTCGTTTAAAATTACGAACAGCTTAGATATAGTTGATTTGTTAAACTTTTTTGAATCTAATTCTAAAGACTGTTATATATACTGCATCTGTCTTTCTCCTGAGCAATACTGTGCAGGTGCATCTCCAGAAAGGCTCTTTAAACTAGATAAACAAACTATAATTTCAGAGGCAATAGCAGGAACCGCAACAAAAGGAAAAGAAGACGAACTGGCCAGTATCAAAAACCACCACGAGAATAATTTGGTGGGAAAACACATAGTTGAACGCATGCAGCAATTTGCCTCCAACATTCAGATTTCAAAACCCTTTACAATATCGCCCTCGAATGTGTCTCACCTCAAATGTGAAATAAACGGAATTATTGAAAGACAGTTTGATTTTGAACAACTTGCTGAGTTTATTCATCCGACTCCTGCAATGGCAGGATATCCACAGATTCCCTCGATGGATTTTTTGAAACAAGAACCTTTTGCAAGAGGACTTTATTCAGGTTTATTTGGGTATGAATTAAACTCTGATAAGGAAAGTATCGTACTTATCAGAGGAATTTTCGTTAATAAGGACAAGCTTGATATCTACGTCGGTTCAGGAATTGTAGCCGGCTCCTCCATGGCAGATGAATGGAACGAACTAAACAATAAAGAACAAATGCTGCTCAATTACATAAATCAGTTTAAGGTGTAGTATGAACGATCTAAATATCAGTTTCGCGTGGTCAAAACTCATAATTCATGAACTCAAGGTAAACCATGTCACAGACTTTGTAATTGCTCCAGGTTCACGCTCAGCCCCTTTAACGATAGCTTGCGCAGAAGATAAAGATGTGACAAAGCACGTGCATTTGGATGAAAGAGGAATTGGTTTTTTTGCACTTGGTCTAGCCAAAGCAAAACGTAAACCTGTTGCAATCATCACCACCTCAGGAACTGCCGTTGCAAACCTTTATCCAGCAGTAATTGAAGCATACATGACAAACGTTCCGCTGATTATAATAAGCGCGGATCGTCCTGCAGAACTGTACAGTTCAGGTTCAAACCAGACTATTATTCAACAGGATATTTTCAATAAATACGCTAAATGCATATCCTTAATTGAACCTAACACACGTGTTGCAATAAAAAGTCTTCTGACCAAAATAGATCATCTGGTTTTTGACACTGTTTCTTCAAAGAAACCTATACAGCTCAATTGTCCTCTATTTAAACCGCTTTACCCAGACGAGAAAGGCGAAAAACTTCCAGTACATTGGGTAAATGAATATGTATCGATCCTCACATCTAAGGTTCCCGCAGAATCCATCTATGACTGTTGTTATTCTATGGACACTGCGCTTTATAGTAGGTCTAACCTTAGTGAAGAATGCGACAACTTGTTTTTATTCATCATCGGGAACAATGTTTCCACGGACTATCATGATAAAATCAGAGAACTTGCGGAGAAATTAAACGCGGTAGTATTTGCAGATCTTCAATCAGGATATCCATACGATCGGCTCACTTGTCACGATCTATTCGTGGGCACAAATAAATTCTCTGAATTTTCCAAACAGATAACCGCAATCATCCAATTCGGCAATCAACTGATATCATCAAGACTCCTTGAGTTCAAGAACAACTTCAATGGACTTCAAGTGACTGTCAGTGACACACCAGACGAACAGGATCCAAATTTCAACAGTTCAAAGCAGTTCGTTGGAATCGCGCAGTTCTTATCATATATTGAAAGAATTTTACCAACACTAAAACTAAAAAAATGTACAAACACAATAAACGAACTGAAGCAAAAAAACACTGAATTCTCAATTCAATTCAGCAAAATGATCAGCAAAGATAAATTCTTCAATGAATTATCAGCATCTCTAGCAATTGCAGATACAAATGCAGATGTTTTGTTCATAGGAAACAGTTTGTGTTGTAGAACACTTGATCTTGTAAAATTCACAAAAAAACATCATTTCTATACCAACAGAGGAGCTTCGGGAATCGACGGGATCATTGCAACCGCATGCGGAATATCAGCACATTACGGACAATGCACCTTGGTTATAGGAGATATATCCGCACTTCATGATCTATCATCATTCATGCTGTTACAAAAATACAAAGTTAGGATCATTGTTTACAACAATCATGGAGGTAACATCTTCGCACTTCTTAAAAGCAAAAATGAGAACCCTTACCTAGCTGATTACTTTGAGCTCAACCATGACATTTCATTCTCTAGTATTGCCCAAATGTTTAATATTGCGTATAAAAATATTAAAACAATCAATGATTTTAATTCTATTTTGCGTAATAATGGTGAGACATCTTTCGACTCTTGCATTATAGAATGTGATTTTGAAAACGAACTTGGCGTTAATAGACTTAGACAAATAACTAAAGAGCTTTTGTATTCCTTCTAGACTTGGAAATATTCATGAAACTTTTAAATTCAGATTGTTCACTTGTAATGCTACATGGATTCCTTGGCAACCATCACGATTTTGATGAAATCATCAGTTTACTGCCGGAAGACCTTAGATCTAGGACGATAGCCATAGATCTGCCCGGTCATAACAACAACGAGCCTGCTAATTTCCGGGAAAGTATCCACTATATCGATCAACATATCCAAAATAACAATATAAACAATTTTGTTCTGTACGGATATTCACTTGGTGGAAGACTGGCAACAAATTATGCATTCAATGCAAGAAATTCACACCTTAAAGGGCTAATACTTGAAAGTTCTTCGTTCGGAATAACGGATGAAGAAAGAAAAATGAGAGAAGGAACAGATCTTATGTGGGCCTCTCAGTTTGCACTAAAAAAGCCGGAGGAAATTCTGACAAATTGGTACAACCAACCTATATTCGACGGATTGACAGATCTCCAGAAAAGACAGTTGATAAACCTGAGACGTAGTCAGGACTTCCACAAACTTGCAATTCAGTTTGACGCGACATCCGTTGCTCATCAAGAAAACTACCGTAACCGTCTGAACGAGCTGTCAATTCAAGTTAATTACATCTACGGAGGAAAGGATCAAAAATATACACTGGCAGCTCAAAGAGAAAACAATTATAAAAATTTTACATCATACTGCGTAGCAGAAGCAGGGCACAACATCCACACGTTTTTCCCTCAGCGGATAGTAAATATCATAACAAAATGTGAGATTTAAGGTGAATAAATGATCAATATTGATGAAAAGGAATTGTACAAGCCTATTAATTGGGTTATCCAGGATAAAAACTACACAGATATCATCTATGAGAAATCTGATGACGGTATAGCCAAAATAACAATCAACCGACCTCAGGTACGAAACGCATTCAGACCTCTCACAGTACAAGAAATGATTTCCGCTCTTGCTGACGCAAGATATGATCCAAACATCGGTGTGGTAATCTTGACAGGAATGGGAGAACTTGCATTTTGTTCCGGCGGTGATCAAAAAATACGAGGTGATTACGGCGGATACAAAGACGATTCCGGGGTACACCACCTTAACGTTCTAGACTTTCAAAGGCAAATCAGAACTTGCCCGAAACCAATAATTGCAATGGTAGCCGGTTATGCTGTAGGAGGAGGACATGTACTCCACATGATGTGCGATTTAACTGTTGCTGCTGACAATGCCAAATTCGGTCAAACAGGCCCACGCGTCGGTTCATTTGACGGAGGATGGGGAGCATCCTATATGGCAAGAATTGTAGGTCAGAAAAAAGCTAGAGAAATATGGTTCCTTTGCCGCATGTACTCGGCACAGGAAGCCCTTGATATGGGACTTGTAAATACCGTAGTACCTTTAGCTGATTTGGAAAAAGAAACAATCAGATGGTGTCGAGAAATACTGCAAAACTCCCCAATAGCAATAAGGTGCATGAAAGCCGCACTTAATGCAGACTGCGACGGACAGGCTGGCCTTCAGGAATTGGCTGGAGACGCAACAATGTTGTTTTATATGACAGACGAAGGTCAGGAAGGTCGTAACGCTTTCAATGAAAAGAGAAGACCTGATTTTTCAAAATTTCCAAGGAATCCTTAATGGCAGATATAAAAAGTCAGCAAAATCCAATTCTTATTAATGGGAACCTAAAATTCACATTTTAGTTGTTTTGTGATTTTGCAAACACATTTAACAGCGTATAGGTAATATGTTAGTAAACAGTGCAGTATTTTTCACTATCAGACGTGTACAATGTGATTATTCACTTATATTCAGACCGTTGGACTGTAGAATACAGACAAGCATTCCTAAAATAGGAACTTTAGTTAATAATATAGGATAAAACAATGGCCAAGTCTTACTTTTTACACCAAACCGAAGCCAAATCAAATACATTTAAACTTGTGGTTGCATATACATTTGGATTATTGGTTGTTCCTCTTCTAATAAATATAGTACTGTACTTTTTTGATGATTCTCAAACAGAATTTTCCTGGCGCGATCATTTCTATATTTACGGAATTACAGTAGGTGTATGCGCAATTCCAGTAATAATCGGAAGTCTGTTCTTCTATTTCAAATACTCCGGTCCTGGATACAAAGTTGCTGAAGCACTAGGAGCAAGTCCTATTGACGATTTTGAGGACAATTTCAATCTGTCTCAGCTTCGTAATATTGTAGAAGAAATATCTTTCGCCAGTGGGATAAAATGCCCACAAATTTATATTTTGGAAGATCCTACAATAAATGCTTTTGCTGCCGGAAGTACTATCGATAACTCAATTATATGTGTCAATACCGGAACTTTGGATCAATTGGATCGAAGTGAACTGTCAGGTGTTATCGCTCATGAATTCAGCCACATTGTAAACCGTGATGTTAACATCAACCTGAAAATAGGAACGATGATTGCAGGATTCAGCGCTCTTTCAATCTTGGGCTGGTTTATTCTGCGCGCAACTTCAGGGATGGGCTCTTCCAGATCCTCACGTTCAAAAAATTCAAGCGGTGCTGGCATTATCTTACTGATAGGTTTAGCCTTGTTGGTTCTTGGTTGGATTTGGAAATTTTATTCTATGATCATATCTGCAGCAATATCTAGACAGAGAGAATACCTGGCTGATGCCACTGCAGTTTCCTATACGAGAGATGATTCAATAGCTAGGGCTCTCATCAAAATTCAGAACTCCGCAATGAAAAGTACAATAAATGAAAGTCAAAAGGAAACTTGTAGCCACATGTTCTTTACTAGCGAAAAGAAGGCTAACCTGCTTGATTCACATCCTCCTTTAGAAAATAGGATAAAAAGAGCTAAAGAAATGAGTTTTTCACACTACGGCGAAAATGCTGAGGAAAACTCATCGCAATAAAGAAACCCAAACACATAAATCAATTAAACTAATCATGAAAATAGGGCTATATAGATATAATTTGCCGTTTATCAATCCGATAAAACTGTTGGATGAAACAATGGAATCCCGTAGCGGTCTGCTAATTTATAAAGACGGCGGATGGGGAGAGATCTGTCCATTACCCGGTTTTTCATATGAAACCATAGACGAAGCTCAGGATGAAGCTCTGACCTACATCCATCACCTAGTAAGCGGAACCAGTTATTTTCCAGAACTGCCTAGTGTTCAACATGGAGTAGACTGTATGAACTCTAAATTTGAATACAGTCAGGAAGAATATGATAAATTCCCCCCGAATTATACATTCCTTCTTGGAAATCCAAAGGAAATAACGTACAACTGGTTCAAATTGATCGATAATTTTCCACATACAGTTAAAATTAAAGTCGGAAGACACAGTCTGAAAGAAGAATTGAAAATGCTGAAGGAAATCTGCAAAAAAAGCCCAGACGTAAAAATGATTCTTGACGCGAACGGACTATGGACAAAAGAGGAAGCTTTGTCGATAATGGGGTTCCTTAACAAAGAAAATATAGAATACATAGAGGATCCGTGCAATAATTTAGACGATAGTGATTTCGTATCCCAGCAGACAGGTATACCAATAGCATTGGATCAGCTACTGAGATTTTGTCCGATCACAGATTGGGGAAATTTTTCAAATCTCAAGGCCGTGATTATCAAGCCTTCGATCATTGGCGGTAGCATGGCTTGCAACGCTATATGCGAGCAGGCCCAACTTTTCAATATAAAAATTGTTGCATCATCATTATTCGAATCTCAATTGGGAAATTACAACATAAGAGAAATTGCTAGAAAAAAACTTGACTGCAAAGCTTATCATGGCCTTGATACAAACAAATATTTCAAATACAGCGTTTTCAAAAATAACAGTTTCGATGTAGATTTCAGAATGTTATCAACAATCTACGAACATGAAGATTAACATAACAAATGCTCTCTCAAATAAACCGAATTGCACATGAATTTCCTAACAGCTTATTCTCCCTCAACCCCAAATGTACTTACCTGGAACTAGAAAGAAGAATCGAAGCAGTATCGGAACAAATTCAGCATCTTGCCAACCAGGTTCTTGTAGTTTTGGCAAGTAACACCCTCAACCATGTAATTTTAGCTTTAGCATGTTTAAGAACCGGTGTAATTTATGCACCTCTGAACAGTTCTGTATCATCTTTGCAACTTGAAAATATTTTTTCTAAATATAAATTCCAAAATTTATACGTTGACTGCAGTACAACTGTACAACCTCCAACCGGTGCAAAACAAATTAAAATCAATTTCAATTATTGCATTCTTTGTTCGGCCGTTTATCCAGTTGTTAATATTGACGAAAACAAAATTTCTAATCTCATATTCACATCAGGCTCAACCGGGATCCCAAAGGCCGTAGCTCACAATCTAAAAGCTCATATTGCCAGCGCACTTGGTTCCGAAACCAATATACCTATAAAAAACTCCGACCGATATCTTTTTACACTGCCCATCTTTCATATAGGAGGTTACGCAATCATCATAAAAACCATAATGGCTCAAAGTTGTATTGTATTTCCAAGCGGTAGCAGAGAATTAGATAGGGATATTTTAAAATTTAACATAACACATCTTTCGCTTGTACCTACCCAATTGTTCCGATTGTTTGAGAAAGGATTTACATTCAAAGAATCACAAGTAAGTTATCTTCTGTTGGGAGGCGCCTCTATACCGCGAGATTTACTGACAAAATGTCTGAAACAGAATATTAATCCATTTATTAGTTACGGTTTATCCGAAATGGCATCCCAAGTCTGCACTAAACAAATTACCATGAGTAACATTAGTGAAACTGATACAGGAATAATCCTTCCATACCGAGAAGTCAAAATTTCATCCGAGGGGGAAATTTTAGTAAAAGGAGACACACTTTTTATGGGGTATTACAATGGAAATACAATAGATTTAAATCTTGATTCAGATGGATTTTTTCATACTCGTGATCGTGGTGAATTAATTAGCCTTAATGGTAAAAACGTACTGAAAGTAACAGGAAGACTCGACAACCAGTTTATCTCCGGCGGAGAAAATATCCAACCTGAAGAAATAGAAAAAATCATGCTAACCAATCCGGAAATCAATAAGTGCCTCATTATCGGAATTCCTGATAAAGAATGGGGTTCAAAAGTAATCGCTTTGGTTGAAACAAATCTCTCCAAACAGCAACTTTACAACTTCTGTAAAGCAAATCTTCTGCGACATCAAGTTCCTAAAAACTTCTATCCGATTAATGCTTTAAACATTAATTTCGACTTTAAAATAAAGAGAAGGGAAATACAGCAACAGCTAGTCCTTTCAATAACAACAATTCATGAAATATCATAGTGCAAGAACAAAGTTCCTAAAGTATAATAGCCGAGAACAGTTAGACATAGATTTACCATAATAAAAGAGAATCGTACATGTTAGATGCATCAGCTTTAGCCGTTTTACAGAAAGCCAAAAATAAAATTATTGAATCATTTCCTATCAAGGATGGAACAGTCAGAGCAACCGACAAGAGTTTCGGTTTTCTAGAGGTAGACAATAATGAAAGCTATTTCATTGCACCTCCTGACATGAAAAAGGTTTTTCACGGAGATAAAGTCAAAGCAAGAATACGAAAGGATTCAAATGATCGCGAGCAGGCAGAACCATTTGAACTCGTAACACCGTTTATAACAAGATGTGTAGCGCGTCTGTACATGAACCATAAGAATAAAATGTTCTACGCCAAAATTGATCATCCAAACTACCGTGATCAAATTTTTGCAAAAGTTCCAAATTCCGTACGAAATCTTAATCCTAAGGACGGTGACTGGGTAATCGTTGAATTATCCGACCATCCTCTACTCAAACCGAACAATCAACCTAGCGTTATAGTAAGGGAATTGATCGCAAGAGCTGACGATCCTAAGGTTCCTTGGCTTGTTTCTCTTAGAAAGTACAATCTTCCTACTGAATGTCCTCCAGATCCAGATTCTCTTGAAATGGTGGAACAGTATGAGCACGAGGATTTAACAGATCTTTTTTTCGTGACCATAGACAGCCCAGAAACAAAAGATATGGATGATGCGCTGTACATCGAGGACAATAATGAATACTGGCTTCTGTACGTAGCTATAGCAGATCCTACAGCTTATATACAACCAGGTTCATCATTGGACAAAACTGCAGAAAAAAGAGCATTCACTTGCTACCTACCTGGTACCAACATTCCTATTATTCCTCATGTGTTCAGTGAGAATATATGTTCGATCCTTGAAGGCGAAAAAAGGAGTGTTTTATTGGCTAAGATTGTTGTAAACAAGGACGGCTCTGTATCAAATGAACCTTGCACATTCTCTCTTGCGAACATACGTTCCCACGGCAAACTTGCCTATAATGACATTTCTGATTATCTAGAAAATAAAGAAAACTGCAGTTTTTCTCCTGATGAAAATTTAGCCAAACAACTCAAAATTTTTGAAACTTTTGCACTAACTAGAGCAAAATACCGCGAAAATCAAACGATTAGCTTTAAAGATAAACTTGATTATCACTATGTACTGAATGAAAAAGGAGCACTGGATCATATCGAGATCGAATATCGTCGCATCGCAAACCGCATAGTAGAAGAGGCAATGATCGTAGCTAATGAATGCGCAGGATCATTCCTTGCAAAAAACTTGGGATTCGGTATCTTTAATAAACACACCGGATTTGATCAGGACAAACTTAATCAAATCATTAAAATTCTGAAAGCAAATGGCATTGACGACATTACCAGTGACGAATTGAAAACTATGTCTGGGTACTTCAATATAAGAAAAAAGGTTTCTGAGCTTCCTACTGGATATTTAGACATGAGATTGAGAAAATTCCAGGTTCCAGCAGAAATAGTCACAGCACCTGCCGAGCATTTTGGTTTAGGACTCAAAACATATGCCACATGGACATCTCCAATTCGAAAATACGGAGATATGATAAATCATAGGATCATAAAACAGTTTATTACCGGACAGCATGTAAATCCAAAACAAATGTTCAATGAAACGACATTGGAATATCTAAACCTAGGAAAAAGGACCAACCGTTACGCTGAACGTGACGTAAAGGATTGGTTAAACATTGAATACATTGAACCGTTTATAAATACCAAAACGATATTTGAAGCCATCATCAATGATATTTCAAGAGGTGGAATAAAGGCAGTCATAATAGAAAACGGTGCAACTGTATTTATTCCTATGTCATTGATAAATCCAACTAAAGATGAAAAGATTGTCGCAAATAACGAGGAAGGAAGAATATTCAACAATGGTAATGTCATGTTTGAACTTGCAATGAAAATAAAATTAACAATCTCGGAAATCGATAGGTACAATCGTAATATCATAGCTAGTATTGCAGAGTAGTTTTTACTCCCCATCTAATCCAAAACCACAAGCCATACATATATTTAGGCTTGTGGTTTTGTCTTATTCAGTTTGTAGCCGTCTGAAACTAAATTTTCTTAATACCTTTATGCCTCAACAAAGCATCAATCTTAGGTTTTCTGCCTCTGAATTTTACAAACAGGTCTAGAGCTCCCTCGGAACCACCCTTAGATAAGATGCAATCAACAAAATCCTGTCCTGTTTTTCTGTTAAATATACCCTCTTCCTCAAAACGGCTAAAAGCGTCGGATGATAACAATTCTGCCCACAAATAGCTATAATACCCAGCAGCATATCCTCCAGAAAAAATATGTGTAAAAGAATCCTCAAAACGATTGAAAGGTGAAACAGGAACAACTGTTACACTATCCCGGACACTTTGGATTATATTATTTACAAAAGCCTTGTTATCAGGATCATATTCATGGTGCAGTCTAAAATCCATCAAGCCAAATTCAAGCTGTCGCAACACCCACATTGCAGAATGATAATTTTTTGCCTCTATCAATTTATTGAGTTTATCTTCTGGCAGAGGCTCATTTGTATCTACGTGAGATGATATAAATTTGAGGGCTTCAGGTTGCCAACACCAGTTTTCTAAAAACTGACTTGGCAACTCCACAGCATCCCATGAAACACCGTTAATACCGGAAACACCGCTTGTATCTACCGTAGTGAGCATCAAATTCAAGCCGTGTCCGAATTCATGAAACAGCGTAGTAATATCATCATGTGTAAGCAGTGATGGCTTATCTCCAACAGGTGAATTAAAATTACAAACAAGATAAGCAACAGGTCTTTGAACCGTTCCATCAGCTGAGATCATTCTCCCCACACACTCATCCATCCAAGCACCACCCCTTTTATGAGCTCTCGCATAAGGATCAAGGAAAAAACCAGCCTTCAGATTATCGTTTTCGTCATAAAGATCAAAAAACATAACATCTTTATGCCATACATTAACAGACTTTGTGTTTTCAATAATCTTTACACCAAACAATTTATTTACCACAGAAAATAATCCGTTAAGAACTTTCGGCAGTGGGAAATAAACTCTCAACTCCTCTGAAGAAATGTTATAGCGGCTCTCCTTAAGTTTTTCAGAGTAATAGGTTACATCCCATGGATTAAGTTCGTTCTTACCGAATTCTTTTCTAGCATATTCCTTCAATTCCTCAAACTCACATTTTCCCTGTTGATGACAGCATTCGGCTAAATCATAGAGAAAATCTAAAACTTGTTTCGGGCTGTCAGCCATCTTTGTTTCCAGAGAATACTGCGCATAATCATTAAATCCAAGCAGTTTGGCAAGTTGATCACGTTTATCCAAAATTTCATCTATCAATTTTTTATTATCCCATCTACCTGCATTAGGTCCGACGTCTGAAGCTCTAGTTACATATGCAATATACAGTTCCTTTCGAAGTTCCTCGTTATCAGCATAGGCAATAATAGGAAAATATGATGGAAAATCCAGGGTAAATTCGTAACCTTCATTTCCATTTTTTTCAGCAAGCTGTTTTGCACTCTGCAGGGCAAGTTCAGGAATTCCTTTCAAATCATTCTTATCAGTAACAATTTTTTTCCAATTTAATGTTGCATCCATAACATTATTACTAAAAGTTGACGATAATTGTGCAAGTCTGCTTACTAGTTCGCCATACTTAACTTTTTTTTCAGAATTTAGAGCAATGCCGGAAAGTCTGAAATCTCTCATAACATTCTGAATATACTTTTTCTTGTCAGAAGGAAGTTTTGTAAAACCATCAGATTCGTAAAGCTTTTTATACGCCTTGAACAACCCTTCATGCTGACCAACGTATGTGTCATAATCCGAGAGCAAAGGTAAACATTCATCATGAACGACTCGCAGTTCATCAGAATTCATCACACTATTCAAATGAGAAACAGGAGACCACAGACTATTTAATTTATGTTCTTCTGATTCTATCGGCGCAACTAGACTGTCGTATGTATAATCTTGAGTTTTCTCTAATTGCTTAATGGTACTGTCAACTTTGACTTTACACTGTTCTATCTGATAAACGACAGCTTCCTTAATATCCTCAACTTTAATTTTTGAAAAATCAGGAATACCTTTTACATGAAGCAGATAATTATCATCTAAGCTCATTCTCTTACCTTCTCTTATATTATTTCCAACGTCAATATGTCCATATTGTAACTAGACAGGTATAAAATTTAAAGAAAATCACCTAGAAATCCCAAATTCATAGGCTCAGGGAAAGAAAGGATTCATTCATAGATAATCATAAAGGATTGCTAAAATCTAAAGCATCATATGATCAACTAGTACTAATTAAAGCAACCAATTCTTTCATAATCACAGTAAACGTTGCTGTCTGTTTCAAATCAAAACTCTAACTCTTTTCCAACCAGAAGATTTTCTTGACGCTATCATTTTCTTGTTGTCTAATATTACAGTGGAAACAGAAGAAAGATCCAACAAGGATTAGAACAATTACAATTCCAGCCATATATGTGATGTTTAAGTCAAAATTTATTGATGCATTCCAAAATCAAATTAAACAAAAATTATCAATCCAAACAATGATCTTGACATTTGTCATTGTTATTGTCCTCTCTATCATTTCATCATACATACAGATAAATCATGAAAATTTAAACAACAAGAGAGACTTTGATATTCATATATTGGAAATAGAACTTTTAGCGAAGACTTCTCTTGTTGAAGCAATTGTTAATCATAATCAAAAAGGCATAAAAGAATTTTTCAATCAATTAAAGAGTTGTTCTTTCATTACCTTTGCCGAATTATCAAAAAACGAAGCAAATAATTCCATAGATATTCCTGATTTCAAATATGGAAACCGCATCAACGACACCTCACAAAAAACAACTGTTAAAAATATACCGTTGGAAAGCGGAAACAAAATAATTGGCAATTTAGCAATTGCTTTCAATCAAAACTATTTGGTTGACAATTTAAGGTTCAAACTACCGCTTGTTATCTTAATAAACTTGTTTTTGGCTATTGTTATATCTATCTGTGTAATGTTACTTATCCACTCAATTATCATCAAACACATTATTTATCTTGTTCAAAAGACTTCAAATTCATCTATTCAAAATATCAACGAAATTCTGAGCTTGCCAAACCGGGACAAAGATATGTTTAAGAATGAACTTGATGATTTGGTCAATTCAATCAACGACATGAGACAAATGCTCTTCAATGAAATAAGGAATAACAGATTTACAAACCAGGAACTTAAAAGACAAAGAGATTTTTCAACAACACTGCTAAACTCATGTAATCTGATCATCTGTAAACTTGACCCCGAATATAAAATAGTCGATGTGAACTCATCAACCTCACTGATGACTGGTTTTCTAGATTTCGAGATTAACGGCAAACAATGGTTAGAAGTGTTTGTAACCAGTAACAAAAGACAAGAAATCAAATCAAAACTAAAAAAATCCGTATTTTGCAATATCAAGGAACTCGCCACACAAGATCAAAATGGAAATACGTTATATCTTGAATGGTACATTGTACCATTTTATGAGGAAAACAATTTAAAATACCATATAGCTTTCGGCTATGACATCACAAAACTCAAAGACATTCAAACGAAACTAGAAAATGTAAATTCAGAACTTGAAGAGAAGATTGAAAAGCGAACCCGCAAGCTCCAGGAAGCAAACAATGATTTAAAAAGAGCGTATGATGAATTACAATCCGCACAAAAACAGCTCATTACATCAGAAACTCTAGCTTCTCTCGGTTCACTCGTCGCAGGTATATCCCATGAAATCAACACCCCGCTTGGAGTTTCTGTAACAGCCCAATCTATCATCACAGAACAGCTTCAAAAGCTGAATTCTATTTACAACAGAATCAAAAACGGAGCAACAGTTAATTCTTTAACTTTAAAACAGCCATTAGCAATAATGGCAGAAGCAAATGAAATTCTTGAATCCAATTTAAAACAAGCTTCAAAACTAATCAAAAGTTTTAAACAGGTTGCCGTAGATAGTTCGTCTCAAAGCATGTACCAGTTCAATGTTCGAGAAAATCTGAACCAGACACTTTTGAGCCTATCAAACATTATAAGAAAAGAAAAACTAACAGTTAATGTAATCTGTAATTCTGAATATGCTATTTATTCATATCCAGGAGCACTTACACAGATATATACCAATCTAATAATCAACTCGGCTCGACATGCATACACGGAAGTACCCGCAGATTCTCAGATTCAAAAGCTGATCACTATAGCAGTCACAAAACTGCCAAATGACAGATTTCAAATTATTTACCAGGATAACGGAGGTGGAATTTCCGCAGAAATACTGCCTAGAATATTCGAACCATTCATAACCACCCAAAGAGGGAAAGGAGGTAGTGGTCTTGGGGCAAATATCATATATAATTTAGTAAATAAGGTTTTATTAGGTAAAATATCATGTGAAAACCTGACTGCACCAACCCATGGTGCAAAATTCACGATTATTATTCCAAATCTGAAGGATAACAAAGAGGAAAGTCATGACGCTTGAGAAGCTATTAAATTCTAAATATATCCAGTTCAAACAGATTTTTTTGACTGGCATAATAGTAATGATTGGAATATGTATATTATTCACTCTATACGCGATAATTACAGGACAATTTCCACAAAACTTTATTGAAATTATATTAAGTACCCTAACAGTTGTATTCTACTGTTTTAACTCTATTATTTGTTTAAAAACGGTAAAATTAAACTCTAAAATACCATGGGGATGGATCGGAGTAGCACTCTGCACCTTAACCGAAATTTTGTTGCTAACAATCATTTGGACTAACTTTAATATATTGAGTTACGGTCTCGGTGCCATTGCGATAACATTGACCTACACCTCAGCCATTATCCCTTTTTCTTTGATAAAGGCTCATAACAACAAGGTGTATAATCTCCTTCTTATAGCACACAGAATTATCACCCCAATTTTTGGTCTGTTGCTAATGGTTGACTTTATTTTTGAGATAACAACAAAATGGATTTTACAACTAACCTGGGGAATGCTTCTAATCGAAATATTTATTGTACTAGCTCTATCACTGTTATACATATTTCCGCATTACAAGAAAATCAGAATTGAAGCTACTGATGAGGAAAACATTTTCAAGGATGCCAAAGGAAACATATATCAGCTCATTTCATCTGTCGCCGATCTAGAAAAGGATGATATCGAAGAAACTATCACTTCGAATGATTCCTTATTGAAACATGATGATTCAGAAGCTGAAAACGAATAGTGCAAAAGGCGGTTTAATATCAAGGTTTCACGTGAAACGAGCCTTTTTATCGGTATAAACAAGGAAACTAACAAATGTTCAATGTTGATGTTAATAAAAAAAATCTTTTAGAAATACAAAATGCGTTAAAAGATGCACATTATGATGCACTCATTGTACCTCATGAGGATGAATTTCTCGGTGAGTATATTTCGGAAGATAAACAAAGATTGGCATTTCTGCTAGGTTTTACAGGTTCCGCAGGAAGCTGTGTTGTTTATGCAGACAACTGCATACCAACATCACTTTTTGTAGATGGACGATATACCATACAGGCTCGCAAGCAGACACCAGAGGAAGTCGAAATAAAAAATTTCCAGTCACAGCTTGATACAATCCACGACGCAATAACTAACCTGAAAGAAGGTAACACTGTTGCAATAGACCCACGACTACACTCAATGAACTGGTTCAACCAAGCCAAATCACTTCTTGAACAAAAACAAATAAAACTCGTAAACTGCAAAAAGAATTTTATTGATCAAATTTGGCGAAACAAACCGGAAACAGAAAAAAAACCACTAATAATATTCCCTGCTAAATACTACGGAACGCCAAGTACCGAAAAAAGAGAAAGAATCGCAGAAACATTAAAAGACCGAGAACTGGACGCAATGTTCATTGCAGACAGCGAGTCAGTAAATTGGATACTGAACATCCGAGGTCATGATATTCCTTATTTGCCAATAGTAAGATGCTTTGCAATTATCTATTCTAATCAATCAATGGATGTTTTCATTGATAATGAAAAACTGATTACATCTCAATTCGCACAACAGTGCGGATCAGACGTATCTCTCTTTGCGTTCTCAAAACTTGAAGAAACCCTTTCACGCATGGGGGATGATCACCTAGTTGTAGGCTACGATGAACAAAAAACAAATGCGTACACAGTATTAAAATTACAGAAAAGCGGAGCAACTCTTATCAAAATAAAAGATCCGTGCGATATAGCTAAAGCCGTCAAGACCAATGTTGAAATCGAAGGTTTTAGAACAGCCCATGTTAAAGACGGTGTAGCCATGTGCAGATTTCTGTCCTGGCTAGACAGACGATGCAGTGAAAAGAACGAGGAAAACGAGGAGACGTTGGCTGTTCAGGCAGAAAAATACCGTCAAGATCAGGAAAATTACATAGAATTAAGTTTTGCCACTATATCTGCCCTTGGTCCAAATGCTGCCATGTGTCACTACAATCACGAAAACGCAGATCAACCACGCCAGTTAGGTCAAGATCCGCTGTATTTGATTGATTCAGGAGCTCATTATTACGACGGGACAACTGATATAACTAGAACTGTTGCAGTAGGAACGCCGACACAAGAAATGATAGATAACTTTACAAGAGTTCTGAAAGGTCATATTGCGCTTGCCAAAGCTGTTTTTCCTATCGGTACACTTGGAATACAGTTAGACATTCTTGCTCGACAGTATCTTTGGGACATAGGACTAGACTTTGCCCATGGTACAGGTCACGGAATTGGTCACTGTCTGAGTGTACATGAAGGCCCGCAAAGAATCTCTCCGCGGCTCAGTGTCAACGATGTCGGTTTTCAAAAGAACATGATCATTACAGATGAACCTGGTTATTACAAAAATGGAGAATACGGTATCAGATGTGAAAATGTGCTAGCAGTTGTTGATAGACCTAATTATGAAGGTTCAATGCTTTCTTTTGAAGTTTTAACCATGGTTCCGTTTGATTTAAAATTAATCAATAGTAAAATGTTATCAGCAACTGAAAAGGAATGGCTGAACAACTATCACAAGAAAATTCGCGAAACGATACAGCCTTTTTTAAGCGATAGAGAAATCAGTTGGCTAATCAGTGCAACTAAAACTATTGAGTAATGGTACCTAGAAGAAATCTCCATACATTTGGGCACAACCGTTAGCATGACAAAACATTGGATGAAGTACCAAAAGTAGGCTAAACTGTTTTGTAAAAAACAGCAAATTATCCTATACTAGGATTATTAATAAAAAATAATAAGTAATTAAGAATATTGCGTATGTTATTAACAACAAAATATTATCAGCAAAAATTAAACAAACTAGACCATATCGCGATCAGAAAAGATTGTTTCAGTTTTATCAAACACCCTGAAAATTTTCACAAAGAGTTGCTAAACCTTATAAAGGCAGCCCAAAAAAGAATATACATCACAGCTCTATATCTTCAGGATGACGAATGTGGTCGCGAAGTTTTAAAAGCTATTTTTGAAAGAGCTAAAGAATGTCCATCACTCAATGTGTTCATCCTGGTTGATTTCCATCGTGCACAGCGGGGACTTATGGGTAAAGGCAAGCAGGTCGGCAACACGCTCATGTACGAGGAACTATACAACCAATATAAAATCACAAATATTCACATTCTCGGTGTTCCAGTAAAAACCAAGGAATTATTCGGGGTCCTCCACTTGAAGGGTTTTGTATTTGATAATACTGTTCTATACTCTGGAGCCAGTATCAATAATATTTATCTTGGCTACGACAACAAGTATAGGTTGGATCGCTACCATAAAATCGTTTCAGAAGAATTATCAAATTCTTTCGTTGATTTTTTGCAATCCAATATTATTCAAGATCCAGCCGTATGCACTCTTACAAACACTGAACAATTGCCGAGTGTAAAAAGCATCGTTGATAAAATCGCCAAATTCAAACATCGACTGAAGAAATCATCTTATAAATTTGAAAACGGCGTTAATAGTAATGACTGTGTGTATGCTACCCCAATGGTCGGTTTAGGCAACACTCACAATCTTTTGAACAGTGTTATTCTCAAATTATTGAAAACAGTAGAAAAAGAAATCGTAATATGTACACCATATTTCAATCCGCCGAGACAGTTGTCTAAATCGATTGTTTCTCTTCTAAAAAAAGGAATAAAGGTTACCCTTATTGTGGGTGATAAGATTGCTAATGATTTTTATATTCCTAGTGATCAGCCTTTCAACCGTGTTGGTGCAGTTCCTTATCTATACGAGGATTTTCTGAGAAATTTCTGCTACCAGAACCAAAACTTTATCAACAACGGACTCTTGAATGTAATGCTATGGAAAGACGGAACAAACACATATCATGTTAAAGGAATCTTTGTCGATCACAACAGATACCTACTGACAGGTAACAATCTTAACCCTAGAGCATGGAGAATGGATATTGAGAACGGAATTCTTATTCAGGATCCTAATCAGTTACTCAGAAATGAATTTGAAGCTGAACGTGAATTTCTTTTACAACATACCAAAAGAATCGAACGGTATACAGATATCGAAAATGTTGAAAGCATTCCAGAATGCTACAAAGCATACCTCAAGAAATTCTACAGATTTAAGCTACATCTGCTGATAAAAAATATCATATAACACATGAATGAAGAATCTGTTATAAATAAATCTGTCACTGTTCTACCAGGTGTTGCTGAAAAAGTCCAACATAAGCTGAATTCTCTCAATATTTATACTGTTGGAGATCTATTATTCCATCTGCCACTACGCTATGAGGATCACACCAAAATTGTATCCGCCAAAAACGCATCACCTGATATTATGGTAAATATATGCGGAAAACTGGTTTATACAAATTCCAAATTTACCAAAAAAGGGCCAATGACAGAATGTATAATCCAAGAACAAGACGGTACTGAAGTCGAACTTATTTTTTGGAATCTTTACCCCAATCAGCAAAGAAACTTGATCAAAGGAAAGATTGTATTAGCTTTCGGAGCCATCACGTCTAACTTCAATAGGAATTATGTTATGGCTCACCCAGCATTCAAACTCTATGACAGCTACAAAGATATTGAAATGCCGTCAGAACTTACACCGATATACCCTCAAACAAATGGACTTACATCTGACAAAATATCAAAACTTGTAAATTACTCACTAAAACTGATAGAAGATGAATCACCGGAAGAACTTCTCCCAACCGAAGTATGTCCCGTAAGTCTTGTAGATGCACTTAAATTTGTGCATCACCCTCCTGTTGATTCGGATCTAGAACAACTCGGTAATGCACAGACCGAAGCTCAGCAGAGATTGATAATAGAGGAACTTACAGCTCAGACTGTTGCCGTATTACAATCAAAAATAAAAAATGCATCACAGAGGGCTTATCCTCTAAGTTCTGAACACTTACTACAAAAAACACTTATTTCCAATCTGCCTTTCAAACCTACAGCAGCTCAGCTGAAAGTAATCAAAGAAATAAATGCAGATTTGGAAAAAAATACACCAATGATGCGTCTTCTGCAAGGTGATGTCGGATCAGGAAAAACACTTGTAGCAGCTGTAAGTTCATTGGCGGCAATAGAAAAAGGGTTTCAAGTTGCATTAATGGCACCAACCGAGATTTTGGCAGAACAGCATTTCTTAAAAATAAGCAAACTGTTCGAACCGCTGGGTATAGAAGTTGCGTACCTCAATGGAAAACAGAAAGCAAAGGAACGTAGATCTGAACTAGAAAAAATATCGAGCGGAACCGCTATGTTTGCAATAGGAACTCACGCTCTTTTTCAGGAACAAGTAGTTTTTAAAAACTTGGCCTTAGTTATTATCGATGAACAACATAGATTCGGTGTTGAACAACGCTTGAGACTTTTGGAAAAAGGAGCTGTCAACAATAAACTTCCGCATCAGCTTGTAATGACTGCAACACCTATACCACGGACTTTAGCAATGACAAGTTATGCAGATCTTGCTGTTTCGACAATTGATGAATTACCGCCAGGAAGAAAACCTGTCACAACTACTCTTTTAACGCACCAGCAGAAAAATAAGCTACTCGAACGTATCCGACATGTCTGTGTAGAGCAAAAATGGCAGGTTTATTGGGTCTGCTCCCTAATTGAAAAATCAGAAGCCCTGGAAGACTGTGCAGCTGCGGAAGAGGTCGCCCAAGAACTTGCTAGTGAATTGCAAGAACTAAAAATAGGACTGATCCATGGAAGGCTGTCTCAGGAAGAAAAACAGTCAGTAATGGAAGAATTCAAACTTGGCAAAATAAACCTCCTAGTTGCAACTACAGTGATCGAAGTTGGAGTTGATGTACCAAACGCAAATATAATCATCATCGAAAACCCAGAAAGGCTAGGTCTAGCACAGCTCCATCAATTGCGTGGTAGAGTTGGTCGCGGTCAAAAACAATCATTCTGTATACTTTTTTGCAAAAACAAGATTTCAGAAGAAAGTAGACATCGGTTGGAATTCTTAAAAAACAATCATGATGGATTGAAAATAGCTGAAGAAGATCTGAATATAAGAGGTCCCGGTGAATACATGGGGACAAAGCAAACTGGTGTATCTTCCATGAAAATTGCCAATTTTATACGGGATCAGCACCTCATCGACAAAGCTAACAATATAGCTAGGAATATAATTGAAAACGCACCAGAACAATCAATAAAACTGATACGTAGGTGGCTTAATACAAACGATCAACTTTCAAATGCATAACTGTAGTAACTGATTCTAGATTAAAACACATTCACTCCAATGTGTATTTCTAGACACAGATAAATTTGGAGCATGTTCACATCAATTACACCGGTAATATACTAAAATTTCCGTAAGGTCACAGATATTTGAAGGGTAACAGATTGAAAATTCTTACCAAATTACTTACTGTAATTGTACTGCTAGCCATAATTTTAGCTTTGGGATTGTTCATTCTCATTCAAAGCAATTATGTAGCAAAACCGTTGGAAAAAATTCTATCTAATTATCTAGGTTTGGACACCAAAATTCAAAATATTGAATTCAATATCAAATACCCGGAAACAATTTTGTTTGAAAATGTTAAGATTGGAGATTTCTTCAAAACAGACAAGCTATATCTAGAATTTGATTATTCAAAGATTTTAGATCGAAAGCTGTACATAAAAGAACTAAACCTTATAGACTCTAAAATCAACATTACAAAATTACAACATAACGAATCCAAATTTGAAAAAGCACTGAAAGATCTCTATATAAACAAAGCTGTAATCAAAAATATTGATTTGGAAGATACCTCTCTGATGCTTGATGATGGCATTATTGAACTAACAAACATCCATCTCATCAAAAATCATAAATTAAATAAATTTCCCAATATGAGCCTATCACTATACTCTCCCAAATTGAAAATTGGAAAATTCAATCTTCAAGAAATCAATCTTAAGGCAAAATATAATAATGATCGAAAAACAGCTGTTATCCAAAAGCTAAAATTTGATTTCGGTGATGGAAATATAAACACGGAATTATCAATTAACAAGCTGAATAAAAGCATCAAAGTAAATAAATTTGAATTAACCGACATTTCTCATTTAGAAGATCTGTTTTCACAACTTTTACAAAGTACCAATTTAAAAAATGAATGGAATTTCGCCATTTATAATGGTAGATTAAGCAACTGCTCCTACAGCAATAAAGTCACTAAAACAACACTCTTAGGAATAAACTTATCCATTGATAAAATTTTAGGCGATATAAACCAACTCCATGAGATTAATCTTGACGGAACAATAAACAAATTAATAAAGGATAACGTTATTTTTGCTGACATTTTTTTAAATTACAACCAACCGACCAATCTACCATGGAATAGCCTTCAGGTAAAAGGAAACGTACTAGATGGTTCCTTCGAGGGATTTTTTACCTATGATCGCAATAATAATAGTTTAACTATCAACAGTCTTATTGCCGATCAAATCGTTTTACCTGAAATAAATCCCGATAAACATTCTGATCTGTTAGATATCTCATCCTTCGACTCGGTCTACATCAAATCCCTTCAACTATCACATATATCGCACAGTTCAATGGATCAAAACTCCTATCCGATAATCTTAAAAAACGGCAATATATACGCTAGAAACATGACCATCAAAGAAGGATATCTTGATAAAATTATGGATAGTAGCAGCTCCTTGGAATTCAACTTTGACAATCTTTTCATCAATAATACCGACATATCGGATTTACTTATCATTTTGCGTAGCTCTGATGAAAAAATATCTAGCAAATATGCTAGATGCAAAATTAACAATACAGACGCCAAACTCAATCTTTATTTTAATACAGTCCAAAAAGATCTGCTTATCGATTATTTAGGAAAAGATTTCCCAATAGGATCTATAAATTCTCTAATTCCAAATCATAACATAGCAGGGTTAGGCGATATTAAAATTCAATCACATCTTACATTAAACAGCGCATTACCTCTGCAGGTAGCATTGAAATCATTGAACGCGGAATTAAGTATAAATGATTTGTACGTAGGAAATTTTGATATTGAGACTTTTGTAAAAACTAAATCAAATGACATAAGCACACGATTAACAAATTCAAACAGTAGTCAGAAGAACTTTTTTGCTCCGGATAGTACCTTAAAGTTGAACTATGATGATAACGGTAAACTTACATTTTCCGGAAATGCCAACACATTTGACAAAAAATACATATTCAACGGCAAATATAATAAATCAGTTCCCGACTTCAACGATTTAAATATTACAGTTATCAAAAATGAATCAAACAAACATCAAAAGAATACTGAATATATTCTTGAAAAAAGTTCCGTTAAACAAAACACCATAATTCCTGAAATAAACGCACTAACAGAAACTCAAGATTTACCCGGCTCAACAGATTAGAAACTGAACCAAGGGCTCGTTCCTAATAGACATACGTGCAGAAAGGTAATCATATACGAATTGTACATCTATTATAGTCTGTAAGGAATAGTCTACAAATAACTTATGCATCAGATGTTGGATAAATTGTATAATTCCATTGACCACAAAATTCGTTTGGAACCAAATTAACACCTCTTAGCTCCTCATCTGTAACTTTAATTCCCGTAGGATATTCATTTTGATCCAAAGCGGATTTTACTATTAATCCAGTATTAGTTGTCGTTGATGCAATCAACTCTACAATTACCTCAAAACTAATTAAAGGTTGACCTTTCCAGTTTCGAGAAATTTGGCTGAACAATCTATGTTCTATTTTATTCCATTTGGATGTTCCTGGCGGGAAATGCGAAACTTCTATCGGAATTGATATTTCGTCTGCTAATTTTTGTAACTCAACTTTCCAAAGTTTGCATCTGCTTCCGTTACTTCCGCCGCCATCTGCTGTTATGTATATTTTTTGTACCTTTTCATATCTTTCTTTTCCCATGGTATACCACCAGTTCTTTATGGTACTTACAGCAAACATTGCGGTATCCGCACTTACTCCAACACTCACATATCCTTCATTACTACCTATATCATATACACCATAAGGTACAGCTTTTCCCAGTTCCTTCAAAGGAAAATCATGATCAAGAACTTTTATTGGATCTTTTTCTGGTCGATATACTGATCCGTTATTTTTAAAATTTCCTACATTCTCTTTTTTCTTGCAATCAACTGATATTACTGGATTTTTTGACTCTAGATATTCGGTAACTCTTTTGTTGATAAACTCAAACTGCTCGTTTCTATATTCGGATTCCTTTCCAACCTGCTTCATTTTTTGATTTTGTTGCAGACTGTATCCTAACGCTTTGAGTAAATCTGCCACCTTATCTTTTTGGATTACAAATCCTTCTTTTTGTAAACATTCTGCCAGCGTTCGTAAACTTTTTACTGTATACCTCAAGGGTCTTGTTGGATCTCCATAAGATGCAGGATCTACGATTCGTTCCAATGCCTCTAATATTTTAGGCTGCGATTCTATAATGCTTTTTCTGCCTCCTCCAGGAGCTCTAATTCGATCTTGAGTTTTCTTTTCTTCACTTCGCGGATCAGTCGTTGAACAGGAAACCTCGCTCTGTGTTGAAGATTCATCTTTATTTGACAGCTCTTTTATTCCTGCACCGATCGTATTTCTATGTACACCAGAAATTTCACTGACTATTTTAATTCCGCCTTTTCCTAATGCTATTGCTTCAGAGGCTAAATATTTTCTTTTTAAACTCTCATTCAAAAGAGGAAGAATAGTCTGAATTTTTGTTTCCAAAGGTGTAGTCATAGAGCATAAATCCTTGTAAGCTATCTATGCCTATTATATCAATAATTACACCTTAAAAAAATATTCTATGCACAAGTTATTTATAGACTATTCCTAAGTGCCTTGTTTACGGTACTTACAGACAAAGATACACTGATACTACATCGTAACCGGATTATTCATTAATATCAAAATCATCTTCCGTCACGCTTTGCGTTTTTAAATTTATCCTTTTGTCATACAATTCCTGCAATGTTGCGTGAATCTCTACGCCTATAAAAATAATAATCCAACTACAATATACCCAAAACAAAAGGATAGGAATAATAGCAATTGCTCCGTAGATGTTCTGATATGAAGGGAAATAAATTATATACAGCGAAAACAACTTCTTTCCTAACTCGAAAAGAACAGCCGCAATCAATGCTCCTACAACTGCATATCTGACTCTAATTTTTCTGATTGGAACGACGCTGTACATCAGCAATAGGCCAACGAAGGAAAATAAAAAAGGCAAATACTTAATAAAGTACTCCTGCACTGAGGCAACAATGTCTGGATGATCCTGAAATCTTAATGAGACAACATAGGAACTTAAAGCTAAACTCGTTCCAAACAGCAGCGGCCCTAGTGTTATAACCATCCAATATACAGAAAATGTTGTAACATACGATCGCTTCTTTGTTGTTTTCCAAATAAAATTAATGGATTTATCAACAGAATTGATCAAAAACATTGACACAACAAACAAAGACAACGCTCCAATCAACGTTGTATTAGATGCATTCTGACTAAACTGATCCATATACTGCTGAATCACATCACTTGATGTCGGAACAAAATTATTGAAAACAAAGGTCTTCATAGAATCTTTTATACTTTCAAAGATAGGCAGCATCGACAGAATAGAAAAAAGCACAGTTACTAGCGGAACCAAAGATAACACAGTAACGTAAGCCAAATGCCCAGCCTCAACAGTTATACGATCACCTACATACCTCCCGTATATAGTCCTGCTAAATAAAGCTATCGAGCTTATAAATTTGTTTTGATTTATTTTGACTTTCGCCGTTTTCAAAAATTTAAACATACAATAAACCCACTAATATTGAAACATATAGCACCAATTATAGTAAAATATGTTCTTGTGAACTAACAAGAGATATATGAAAATAGATAAACTACAAAAAATCAGAAAAAATAAAGTCCGCAAGCTCACTAGATACTATATCAAATTCAATAGCACCCCTTTCTTGCTGCTACTTGTAGGAATCATGCTAGGTGCCATAATAGGAATTACTTGCGTTTTATTTCAAATACTTCCTGACACAATTCTTGCTTGTATATACGCATCCTTTCAAAGTTCTGACCAAGACTTTACAGCATACGCCTCAATATTTTTAGTTTGCGGGTTACTAGCTTCATTCGCTATCGGAATAACCATTACATTTGCACCTGAAGCTGGGGGTTCTGGTATACCGGAAATAGAAGGCGCCCTCGACCATAAAAGACCTATTCGATGGAAAAGGGTTCTTCCGGTCAAACTGTTAGGAGGAATAAGTTCTCTGTCCTCTGGGATGATTCTTGGAAGAGAAGGCCCTTCAATTCAAATCGGCGGTAATTTAGGCAAAATGATTGCGGATCTATTCTTTCTTTCCAAAAGTCATGCCATGTCATTGGTAGCAGCAGGCGGTGCAGCAGGTTTAGCATCCGCATTTAACGCGCCACTTGCCGGAATTTTGTTTGTACTGGAAGAGTTAAGACCTCAGTTCAGATACAGTTTTCTATCCATTAAAATTGTCAGTATAACAGTCATCTCCGCATCTGTTACAAGGTGTTTCCTAGTTGATAACCTTGCAGTATTCAAAGATCTACCAAATTACATCTGTCCAAATGTAGGAACGTTCTATTGGTTTGCTCTTTTCGGAATAATCGTTGGCGTCATAGGTTATTTATTCAATAAAAATATAGAAAAATTTCAAAATTTCTACAGCGCATTTTTCAAAGGTAAACTATCAACTGCTCTTCCATTTATTTTCGTTGTAGGAGGTTGTTTTGGAATAATATTTGTCTCAGAACAGCAAGCTGCGGGATCAGGGATGATTTCTATTCCACTGTGGATTACCAAAGATCAATCAATTCAAGTTCTTTTGCTGCTTTTAATATGGCGAATATTCGGAACACTACTGTGTTTTGGAAGTGGCATTCCAGGTGGAATATTTGCACCTAGTCTAGCTATCGGAACTCTATTAGGAGCATTATTCGGAACAATTCTAGGTCAATTAGGAATAACAGATATCTCACCAGGAATCTTTGCTATAGTTGGTATGAGCACGTTGTTTGCAGCCTCTGTAAGGGCGCCTGTAACAGGAATCATTCTCGTAACAGAAATGACCAACAACTATGAATTTCTACTTCCTATGATGATCTCAACACTCTGTGCAACCCTAACAGCACAAAAAATGGGCGGAAAACCAATCTATACTCAAATTCTTGAGCGAACTCTCCGCATTGCGGAAGAAAAAAAGCACAGACAACTACATAATGAAAGAGCTTCCAACGCCATCAACTCTTAGTTGTATTCCTTTATTCTTGCTCTTTTTACAATATGTGGAGGCATGCGGTCACCCAATCTGTTCAAAAGCATTGCTGCACGCTCCTTATCTTTATCTTTGGAAAAAACAGTAAAGAACAACCAATTGTACGCATTTTCATAATCAATTTCCTTGCCTGTGGATTCTAACTGCAATTCAACAAGCATAATTCGAGCTTTCGAATCTTTCAGTGATGCTGCGTTATACACATACCTATATGCCAGCTCAGGATCTTTTTGCACATATTTTCCATCGTGGTACAACTGACCCAACTTATATAACGCTGCCGGCATTGCTTTTTCAGCAGCAAGTTTTAACGCTCGTACTCCAACAGCAGGATCTCCATTTACACAAGTGTTAGTAAAATTCATATCAGCCCAAAGATAAAGATATGATGGATAATGAAGAACCATGGCTCGATCTTCAATATCCTTGGTAAACTGGCACTCGTCAAGCAGTACACGTTCTAGATGCTTATTATCAGAAATCAGCATATTTAACTCATTTTGTGAATATAACTGTATTAATTCTGGCTCATCATCTGCCTGAAGATCTTGAACTAAAGCCGCATATGAACTACCGAACATTAAATTAAGAGAAACAAAAAACGTCAATAAACTGTGATATTTCATTGGTAAATCCTCAATTTAAGAACAAACATTCCGGCAACATAAATCTTTTGATATTCAAGCAAAATATATACCAAAAAAGTCCCAGTTTTAAAACTAAAGCTGGGACTTTTTAACAAATCTAACATAAAAACAGATTATTCAGATTCAGGTTTCTTTCCGCCGTTTTCTCTGAATGCTCTTATTCGATCTATTTCTGTAAGATTCTTCTTCCTCAGTCTGATTGACTTAGGTGTAACTTCTACCAGTTCATCATCATCTATAAATTCCAAAGACTGTTCAAGTGACAAGATTACAGGTGGAACTAAAACGATAGCCTCATCAGTTCCAGATGCGCGAACATTAGTCAACTTTTTACCTTTAAGACAATTAACAGTAAGATCGTTAGTTCTGTTGTGAACACCGATAATCTGACCTTCGTAAACCTCGGCGGCATGCCCAATAAACAGATATCCTCGATCCTGTAAATACCATAATGCATAACCCAGGGCCTTACCAGTAGCATTTGATATCATAACACCATTCTTTCTTAATCCAATATCACCACCACGGTACTCTCCGTAAGAATCAAACGTGTGATACATTAATCCTGTACCTGAAGTCATTGTCATAAATTCATTTTGGAATCCGATCAGACCACGAGAAGGTATTTTATAATCAATTCTTACCCTTCCTTTTCCATCAGGAACCATGTCAACCAAATCAGCCTTTCTTTCACCCAAAGCCTGCATAACAGCACCTTGGTTGTTTTCCTCCACATCAACAGTAAGATTTTCAATAGGTTCCATTTTCTTACCATCAATTTCTTTAATGATTACTTCCGGACGCGAAACTGCTAATTCAAAACCCTCACGACGCATATTTTCAATCAGAACAGAGAGATGAAGTTCACCTCTTCCAGATACCTTAAATTTATCAGTATCGTCTGTCATCTCTACTCGCAATGCAACATTGTGTTTCAATTCTTCTTGTAAGCGTTCAAGGATATTTCTTGAAGTAACAAACTTACCTTCCTTTCCTGCAAAAGGAGATGTATTAACTTGGAAAGTCATTGAAACAGTAGGTTCATCCACCGATAAAGGAGGCAAAGCTTCAACATTTGAATTATCACAAACAGTATCGGATATTTTCAATTCGCCTAATCCAGTAATCGCAACAATATCACCAGCATTGGCTTCACCAACTTCGCTTCTCTGCAAACCCAAATAACCGAGGATCTGTCCAATTCTTCCTGTACGTTTGCTACCATCGGCACCAACTATCGTTACCGGCTGATTGGTTTTTACTGTACCTCTCTTGATTCTTCCTACGCCGATTATTCCAACATAAGATGAATAATCTAACTGAGAAATCTGCATTTGGAAAGGACCTTCCGGATCCGCCTTAGGAGGTTCCACATAATCAACAATTGCTTGGAACAAAGCAGACATATCAGTACCAGGTTTTGATAAATCAAGTGTAGCTGTTCCGTTTAATGCAGAAGCATAAACAATAGGGAAATCCAATTGCTCGTCAGTTGCCCCTAAATTATCAAAAAGATCAAACACCTGATCAATAACCCAATCAGGCCTTGCACCTGGTCTATCAATCTTGTTAATCACAACAATCGGTCTTAACCCTGCCGCAAAAGCCTTTTGAGTAACAAATCTTGTCTGAGGCATAGGACCGTCAACTGCATCAACCAAAAGAAGTACGCAATCAACCATAGACATAACACGTTCTACTTCTCCTCCGAAGTCAGCGTGACCTGGGGTATCAACAATGTTAATACGATAGTCATTCCAACGAATAGCTGTATTTTTGGCGAGAATTGTAATGCCACGTTCTCGTTCTAGATCGTTGGAATCCATAACTCGTTCCTGACCAATTTCATTACGATCTAGTGTACCTGACTGCTTTAACAGTTTATCGACCAAAGTAGTCTTGCCATGGTCTACGTGAGCTATAATTGCAATGTTTCTTAATTTGCTTAAATCTGCCATTTGTCTATTGCCTTTAAATTAGTATAAAATTTTGCCTATTTTACTATTTAATTTGTGATCTGCATAGCATCGTTAAAAAAAAATAATACCTATAAACACATTTATTTCAGGTCAAATTTCATTTTTTTCACTCATGTAAGCTTTTACATTTTGAAAGTGACATAAAAACATCAAATTGTATTATTCTCAAAACAAATTTTTAGCTATTTTGTCTCCTAAACAATTGCTATTTATATAAAAAATATAATAAATAGGTTAAAATACGTATAGGTTAGATCTTTTACTCCAAGATGGAGTTTTCATATTCATAAAAATTATCAAGTTTAAATCCAAATGAGGATAACTTTAAATGTCAAACACTATTGATAGCATATTAGAGACAATCAAAAATGAAAATGTAAAATACGTCGATCTTCGATTTACAGATACCAAAGGAAAGGAACAGCATATTTCTATTCCGGCAAGTCTTGTTGATGAGGATTTCTTCGAAGACGGAAAGATGTTTGATGGTTCATCCATCGCAGGATGGAAAGGTATCAGCAAATCCGACATGGTTCTGATGCCGGATATATCAACATGGCAGTTGGATCCATTCTTTGAATACAAAACCTATTTCATAAGATGTGATGTTTTAGAACCTAAAACTCTTCTTGGATATGAAAGAGATCCAAGATCCGTAGCAAAGAAAGCGGAAAAATACCTTAAATCCACAGGCATTGCTGATTCTGTTATTTTCGGGCCAGAACCTGAATTTTTCATTTTCGACGATGTTCGCTATCAAAATGAGATGAACGGTTGTTTTTATAAGGTTGACTCAGAAGATGCTGCATGGAATACCGGAAAAAGCTATGACGATTATGATGTAAGAAATCTAGGGCACAGACACAGTGTGAAAGGAGGATACTTCCCAGTACCACCTGTAGATGTTTTCCAAGATATTCGTTCAGAAATATGTGAAAGATTGACAGAACTTGGTTTTTGTGTGGAAGCTCATCATCACGAAGTTGCCACCGGCGGACAGAATGAAATTGCTGTGCGGTTCAATACTTTAACTAAAAAGGCTGACGAACTGCAGCTCTTAAAGTACGTAATAATGAATGTATGTCACCAAAACGGAAAAACAGCCACATTTATGCCTAAACCAGTATTTGGTGATAACGGCTCAGGTATGCATTGCAACCAGTCATTAAGTTTGAATGGAAAAAACATCTTTGCCGGAGACGTATACGGAGGATTATCCCAGACAGCTCTGTATTATATAGGAGGTATTATCAAGCATGCCAAATCACTTAATGCATTTACCAACCCGTCAACAAATTCATACAAGAGACTAGTTCCTGGATTTGAAGCTCCTGTTATGCTTGCCTATTCAGCATCCAACCGCTCTGCTTCAATCAGAATTCCAGCAGTATCAAATCCAAAGGCCACCAGAGTTGAAGTAAGATTCCCAGACTGTATGGCAAACCCATACTTGGCATTCTCAGCTATGCTAATGGCGGGCTTGGACGGAATTCAAAACAAAATTGATCCAGGTGAAGCAATGGACAAAAACCTATATGATCTTCCACCTGAGGAAGCATCTCAAATTCCACAAGTATGTGGCTCTTTGGAAGAAGCTTTAAATAGCTTGCAAGCGGATCATGAGTATCTTCTTAAGGGAAATGTATTTACTAAGGATTTAATTGATGCTTATATTGCATTGAAGAAACAGGATGTTGATCGTATTAGAATGGCTCCTCATCCGCTCGAATTTGAATTGTACTATTCTCTTTAACTAGTTAACTAGCTTATTTGGCATTTGCCACAATAATGGTCTCGTCCTATACAGAGGAAAAACTGAATAATCATTTAGTTTTTCCTCGTTTTTAGTATTCAATCACAAAAATAGATTTGGTTTATACTGATTCTACATCTATAATTATCTGAGTAAGGGCGCATTAAGTAGCCGGGTAATTTTGTATTAATTTAAAACTGCAAACAGAACAAAGGCCCACTGTAATCTCAATCATGGACATACTTGTAAAGCACGTTTTGAGCCTGTCATAAGAGATTAACTACAACACCACATTATAAGTTCGTTTATAGAGAAAGTATAATTATCTGCACATGCAGTTCCTAATTGCAAATCTGGTAATCATGCTAAAACAATCTTAAAGACTAAGTAACGGTGTTGAGAACATGTGAGCCTCCTATTTTAAGGTAACAGTGCTTTGTAACCGGGATGGAACATTGTTTGGATTGGCATTGCACTAATTGATATAGGTTCGGACCCCGCAATGTGGTGTTTATAATATCCATGAGTGGGAATAGTTTATGTGAATTTAGAAAGGGAGGTAGCGGCGACTTCTCTCGAACTTACGATGAGTTTCCTCGCCCCACACATTATGAAAAAATCTCTTATATTAGCAATTATGTCTTTTTTCGCTATCGGTGGCTATGCCAATGCAGAAATTCATACATGGGTTGACAAGGAAGGGACCGTACATTTCTCCGACACTGCGTCTCCTAATAAAGCAGATAATTCCAAGGTGATAAACGTTCAAAATACAAATGTTTTAGAAAGTGAACTCAACACAAATTATTCATCATCTAGCAGTTATAGCAGCGAACAACAAGTGGCACCCAAGCCCGAGATCTCCATTATTCAGCCTACAGAGCAACTTATTAGAGATAATTCCGGTAATGTAAATGTCGTATGTTCCGTATCGGGAGCTAACGGATTAGTGGTATCAACACTGTATATTGACGGTAGTGAACAACAAACAATTACTGGTTCTGGTACACTATCTGTTTCTCTCACTAATGTAGATCGCGGCGAGCATACAATAAGAGTAATATCCTCTTCTAATGGTAAAGAGATTGCTTCTTCGGAGAAATCATTTACTTTGCTTCGCGCTCACAAATAATTTTCTAACACAAAGATTATTTCAAAGAATAAAATCAGACGGAAGGTTAATTTCTGCCGTCTTTTTTATTTATGTACGAATAACCACCTATTCGATAAAGTTCTTTAAACAAATTTATATGGACAGATCCACAGCACGGTTGTTATCCAACAAAGTCATCTTTTCTTCAGGAGCAATTTCCGTTGATACATCGGCTAAAACCCGATCATCATTTTCAAATTCATTATATGAATCATTTTCATTTAACGCTTCGAATTTCTCTACTTTTGGAACCTTTTTAACACCATTTCTAGACACAAACGGAACCAAATTATTAACTCTAGGAGCATAAATGTATAACATTTCCTGTGACATATTTTCTCCCTCCTATACTTATAAAATAACTTTCCTCTAATATATATCGGCAAAATTAACGTACAATATAACCCTTTTGCAATAAAATCTTACTTCATTTGCTATCAAAGGCATTGGTTCTGTTGTATAAACTTGTATTGATCACAACTTTGCTTCAATACTGTTTCCGGTAATCCGAACGGGCCTGAACACCAGACCGCTACCAATTATTTTCTGCAAGACAGAAAATTCACTGGTTCCTTTTGAAGAGTTCAGGAATTT
>ONPL01000213.1 GCA_900319705.1 uncultured Pseudomonadota bacterium
ACCATTCACGTCTTCAATCCGCTGGTTGCTTAGCTCAGCTGGGAGAGCATCTCCCTTACAAGGAGAGGGTCATAGGTTCGATCCCTATAGCAACCACCACTTATTTCCCTTCATATGGTCGCTTAGCTCAGTTGGGAGAGCACCTCCCTAACAAGGAGGGGGTCACAGGTTCGAGACCTGTAGCAACCACCAATCACTTCAATCTATATTATTTTCTTTAAGTTGATTTGTCGCATCCGTTGTGATATGTTTTCCTGCTATTGTTTTAATTTCGGGTATTAGAAGACCGGGCGGATGACTGCACCGGATCGGGGATATTATGGATTTCAGGGAACTGTTGAATTCTGAACAGTATGATTTTATCCGCACCAGTGAAAGACTCGGCAGCCGGATTATGCTGCTCGGACTTGGCGGAAGCTATGCCTATGGAACCAGTAACGAGGGCAGTGATATTGATTTTCGAGGCATCACTCTTAATCTGCCTTCTGATCTGATCGGACTTACTGAATTTGAACAGTATGAAGATAAGGAAACAGACACCGTTATCTACAGTTTCAATAAGATGGTGAAACTTCTTCTTGACTGCAATCCAAATACCTGTGAGATCCTGGGCCTTGACGAGGATCAATATCTGATTAAATCCCCGCTGGGACAGGAACTTATCGATAATGCCGGAATTTTCCTTTCCATGAAAGCCGTCAAGAGCTTCAGCAATTATGCCATGGATCAGCTCCGACGTCTGCAGAATGCCATTGCCCGTGATTCACTTCCCCAGGCAGAAAAAGAGAAACATATCCTTAATTCGGTGAGAAGAGCTGTTGAGCAGTTTAATCTGAATGGCGGCAGTGATAAAACAGGGAGCGGAGACTTCAGGCTCAGTCTCGATCTGTCGGAAGAACCGTCAATGGAAGCTGAAATTTTTGTTGATGCCGAATTCAGACATTATCCTCTCAGAAAATTTTCAGAACTTACCGGCCGGACCAGAGCAGTGCTGAGAGATTACGAAAGACTCACCGGACGCAATAAGAAGAAGGACAGCAACCATCTCAATAAACACGCAATGCACCTGGTCAGACTTCTGATGATGGCTGCCGATATAATCGGAAAGAAGAAAATCATAACTCATAGAACCGCTGATCTGCCGGTTCTTCTGTCCATCCGCCGCGGTGATTACATGCTGGAGGACGGCAGCTATTCACCGGATTTCTTTAAAATAGTTGACGAGTATGATCAAAAACTTCAGGAGGCCGTCCGACATCATGTCCTTCCTGATGAGCCGGACATGCGGGCTGTGGCGCGACTGGTAGAAAGAGTCAATTATTATGCGGTAACAGGGAAATACCATGACTGATAAGAAACATGAAATTGAGCTGAGACTCCGACAGGTGGAGCAGCAGCGCGGTGTAAAGATTATTTATGCTGCTGAATCCGGCAGCAGAGCCTGGGGACTGGCATCACCGGACAGCGACTATGATGTGAGATTTGTGTATGTCCAGCCGCGGGAGGAATATCTCAGAATTGATGAGCAGCCTGATTTTATCGAGTGGCAGCTTGACGCGGTCTACGATATTAACGGATGGGATCTGAAAAAAACTCTGAGCCAGATAGCCTCCGGCAATGCAACTGTTTTTGAATGGATGAACTCTCCGGTGGTCTACCGGACCTCGCAGCAGTGGGAGAATATGTGCCCGGTATTCAGACAGTATTTTTCACAAAAGGCCGCGGTACGCCATTATTTCGGCATTGCCGTAAAGACGTTTACAAAATATCTCCAGGATGAGAAGGTCAGATACAAAAAATATTTGGTTCTGTTGTAACCGTGTATTGATCACAACTTTGCTTCAATACCGTTTCCGGTAATCCGAACGGGCCTGAACACCAGACCGCTACCAATTATTTTTCTGGAAATTAAAAGACAGACCGGAGAGAGTGAAAAACTTCCTGCGATTGCTCCGATCAGTGCTTTTATTGAAAAGGAACTCGAGTTCCAGCTGGAGATGCTGGCAAAACTGCCGGATGATCGCAACCCTGATTATTCCGGTCTGAACGGGATCCTTCGCGGGACTGTGCTTGGTACCCAGGCTGATGTTTCACGCTGATAAACAGTTTCGTGAAAGACCGGTGAAACATTTCTGCTAATGCAACATACAGTTTCTGTTGTGGTATAATACGCCCGTCCGGAGCGCCGTTGAACACACATTTGTTGCGGTGCAGAGCCGTATGCCGGCCCCGGTGACGTAGTTTGAGTATTTTTAACAAATTTAGGTGATTTGATGAATTTGTCCAGTTTCATGCCGAAGGATCTTGTATATCCAAAGGCTGCAGCCTGTCTTACAGAAGAGGAAAAGAAGGATTACATTGAAAAAATAAGCGGACTGCTTAAAGAGCAGAATGCTGCGGTTATCGCGCACTATTACTGCAATGACGATGTTCAGGCTCTGGCCGAATCCACCGGAGGTTTCATCGGTGATTCTCTTGAAATGGCAAAATGGGGAAAAAAATCATCATTTGACAGGCTGATTGTCTGCGGTGTGCGTTTCATGGGCGAAACTGCAAAAATCCTCAGTCCGGAAAAAACAATTCTCATGCCTTCTCTTAAAGCCGAGTGTTCGCTGGATCTCGGCTGCCCGGCAGAGGAATTTTCCGAATTCTGCGATCAGCATCCGAACCGCACAGTAGTTGTCTATGCCAATACCTCTGCCGCTGTCAAGGCAAGGGCAGACTGGGTTGTAACCTCTTCAATTGCGATCCAGGTGGTTGAACACCTTCACTCTCTGGGCAAGGAGTTGATCTGGGCTCCGGATCGTCATCTCGGTTCATATATTGAAAGACTTACCGGTGCAGACATGCTCAGATGGCAGGCTCACTGCGTTGTTCATGACGAGTTCAAGGCACAGGCTCTGGAAAAACTTAAACAGATGCATCCTGATGCCGCCGTGCTGGTTCATCCTGAGTCTCCTGCCGCGGTAGTTGAAATGGCTGATGTTGTCGGATCAACCTCTCAGCTGCTGAAGGCTGCCAAGACTCTTCCTAACAGTAAACTGATTGTTGCTACTGATTCCGGTATTTTCTATAAGCTGCAGCAGGCATGCCCGGATAAAGAGCTGATAATAGCTCCTACCCAGGGTGAGGGCGCAACCTGCAAGAGCTGTGCGCACTGCCCGTGGATGGCCATGAACGGTTTGAAGGAAATATACGAGGCTCTTACCGCAGGTCAGGACACCGGTTTACATGAGGTTCATGTTGACGAGGAAATCAGGGTTAAAGCTCTTAACTCTCTTAACCGCCTGCTGGATTTTTCAGAAAAACTTGCCGGCCGGAAATAAACTGATCATACTCCGAACCCAACTGGAGTTATAAGAGACGCGGGTGTATACGCTACATCCGCGTTTTTTCGTGGAAAGAATTTATGTCAGCCTGGTTTCCCTCCTGTTTTTTTTGATAAACAGAATGGCATTCAGTTCTGTCAGAATTCCCGGAAACGGTCATGATGCAAAGTTGCCAACTACCCACGTATGCATAACTGATGATTTGTTGTATTGAACTGACGGTAATGATCACATTTTGGATTCGTTCTTGTTGCTATAATTTCTGCTGTTTGATGCGGCATTTGCGTATTTGCGAAGGAGATATTGACGATGAGCGGCCCGAAGGATTCCAAAGCGG